>CAMHDJ010000001.1 GCA_946183915.1 uncultured Bacteroidales bacterium
ACGACCTTGCCAAGGTCGGGGTCGCGAGTTCGAGTCTCGTTTTCCGCTCCAAAAAGAGAGTAACTTGAAATGATGTACGACAATATCAAAGTCCATGTTCACAACGCCTTCTCGGAAGGCCGATGAGATTGTCGGGAAACACAAGCGAAAGAGAATAATGTCTTGGTAGCTCAGCTGGTAGAGCAATTGACTCTTAATCAATGGGTCCAGGGTTCGAATCCCTGCCAGGACACTAAATCGCGGGGTGTAGCGCAGTTGGCTAGCGCGCCACGTTCGGGACGTGGAGGCCGGAAGTTCGAGTCTTCTCACCCCGACTAACCGCAACAGCCGCCACTTTAGCTCAGTTGGTAGAGCAACGCATTCGTAATGCGTAGGTCCGCGGTTCGAGTCCGCGAAGTGGCTCAAAAAACTTAGGCAGAACATGGTGTTCTGCCTTTTTTATTGTCAAACAAACAACAAAACAACAAAAACCAATGGTAAAACAGTACGAAACCGTTTTCATTGCAACTCCCGTTTTGTCTGAAGAACAGATGAAGGAAACGGTAAAGAAGTACGTCGATCTGCTTACCTCCAAGGGTGCCGAGATCGTGTACGAGAACAATTGGGGCATGCGCAAGCTCGCCTATCCTATCCGTAAGAAGACCACCGGCTTCTACTATCTCATTGAGTTCCGTGCCGAGGGTAGCGTCATCAACGACCTCGAGGTCGCCTACAAGCGCGACGAGCGTCTGCTCCGCTTCCTGACCGTCAGTCTGGACAAGCACGCCGTGGCCTACAACGAGAAGAAGCGCGCCAAGAAGGCCGAGGCCCCTGTCGCCGCCGAAACTCCTGCCGAGGCTTAAGGCATGTAGTAAATGTAGTAATGTAATAACAGAAGTAAAGTAGAAAACACTATGGCTAACGATAGCGAAATCAAATACCTGACTCCCATCGCCGTGGAGACTCAGCGCAAGAAATACTGCCGCTTCAAAAAGCTCGGTATTAAATATATTGACTACAAGGATGCCGACTTCCTGCTGAAGTTCGTCAACGAGCAGGGTAAGATTCTGCCCCGCCGCATCACCGGCACCTCGAACAAGTACCAGAAGAAGGTCTCGCAGGCCATCAAGCGCGCCCGTCACATCGCCCTGATGCCCTACGTCGCCGATTGTCTCAAATAATAATTAGGAGGAAGAAAGATGGAAATCATACTGAAACAGGATGTGGCCAACCTCGGCTACAAGGACGATATCGTCAAAGTGAAGAACGGCTATGCCAACAACTACCTCCTTCCCCAGGGCAAGGCTATCATCGCCACCCCGGTGAACAAGAAAATCCATGCCGAGAACCTGCGCCAGCGTGCCCACAAGGAGGAAGCCCTCCGCAAGAACGCCGAGACCCAGCAGGCCGCCCTCAACGGCAAGACCGTGAAGCTGATCGTCAAGGTCGGTGAGAACGGACAGCTCTTCGGTGGTATCAACAACATCATGGTTGCCGAGGCCCTCAAGGAGCAGCACAACTACGATGTGGACCGCAAGGACATCGTCGTCGAGTCCATCAAGACCGTCGGCAACTACACCGCCAAGGTCAACGTCTACAAGGAGATCAAGGCCGAACTCAACCTCGAGGTCGTCGCCGAATAATCGAGAGATAGACAGTCAATCGTCAAGCATCCCCGAACCCTTCGGGGATGCTTTTTTTATGCCCTCTGTCAGATTTGGCCTTCCAAGTGGGTATTATATAGGCATGAACCCCTTAATACCAAACGACATGAGACACATCATCCCCCTTCTGGCACTCTGCGCGGTGCTGACAATCATTCCCTCCGCCGCTTCGGCGCAATACTATGAAGTGGACGGCATCGCCTATGGCATCACCTCGCCGACGGAACACACCGTCGAAGTGTTGCCCCTCTATTACGTGCAGGAGCAGCAGGCCAGCCGCTACAGCGGCGCTATCGCCATTCCGCCGACGGTCGTGTTGGATGGCACCGCCTACACCGTGACGGCCCTGGCCGAGTCGGCCTTCGAGAGTTGCACCACCGTCACCGCCCTCACCCTGCCGCCCACCATCCGCCGCATCGGCGCCTACTGCTTCTACAACTGCACCTTCACCGCCCTGCAGCTGCCCGACTCGCTGCGCCGCATCGACGACCACGCCTTCCTCTACTCCAGCGTCGCATCGCTGCACTTCCCGGCCTGCTTCGAGGAGTACGGCGAATGTGCCTTCTGGGCCAGGAACCTGACCGCCATCACCGTCGACGAGACCAACCCCCGCTACCGCTCCATCGGCGGGTGGCTCTACAGCCGCGACAGCCTGACGCTCTGCCTCGTGCCCGACGGGACGACGGGTGCCGTCAGCGTGCCGCCGTATGTGCGCCACCTGGGGCCGATGGCCTTCGGCTTCTGCAGCCGCATCACCGCTGTCTCGCTCCCCGAGGGGCTGGCCTCCATCGGCGACTTCGCCTTCAACTGCTGCTCGGCGGTCGACGGCATCGTCATCCCCGCCACGGTGACACACATCGGCATCTGCCCCTTCTCCTACTGCCCGCAGATGAACAACCTCTCGATTTCCCTGGGCAACAGCCATTATGTGATGGAGGGTTTGATGCTCTATAGCAGCGACTTTGACACGCTCGTTTCGTGCCACAAGTCGGGCGCCACCGTCACACTGAACCCCAATGTGAAGGTCCTCGGCGGTTTCGAGAACAACACCTGGGTGCGGAATATCAGTATCCCCGACGGGGTGACCGACATCCTCGACAACTGCTTCAACGGCTGCCAGTTCACCACCATCGCCCTGCCGCCCCACATGCGCTCCATCGGCCGAAAGGCCTTCTCCGAAAACGACCGCCTCTCCAGCGTCACCATGCCGCAGACGCTGCTCTCGATGGGACAGGGAGCCTTCGAACAATGCTTTTCGCTCACCGCCATCGCGATCCCCGACTCGCTGCGCGTCATCCCCAAGGAGGCCTTCAACTCGTGCATCAAGCTCAGCTCCATCACCTGGGGCAATGCCGTCGAGGAGATCGGCGACTATGCCTTCTGGGCGCTGTCGCAGATGAGCAGCACCCACGTCACCACCCTCGACCTCCCGGCGACCCTGAGGCGAATCGGCGAGGCCGCCTTCGGCGCCTGCAACAACAGCCTGCGCGAGGTCCACTTCTACGGCCCCCTCGACACGATGGGCAGCTATGTCTTCTCCGGTGCCAACCTCGCCAACCTCCGCTTCGCCGCAGGCCTCCCGCCCGCCGTCGTCGGCGAAGGGCCCCTCGAGCAGATAGGCAGCCTCGAGCGTATCTACATTCCTTGCGGCTATCTGTCGGAGTGGTCGGAGCATCTCTACTGGGGCCGCTATGCCGACAAGATGATCGAGGATTGCGGTAGCATCGACGATGCGGAGGCCGACGGCCTGAAGGTCTACACCCACGACGGCCGCATCGTCGTCGAGGGCGCCGAGGGCGAGACCGTGCTGCTCTTCGACGCCGCCGGCCGCAGCGTGCGCAACGAGGGGCTCTCCGCGGGCCTCTACCTGGTCAAGGTCGGCAGCCGGCCGGCGCGCAAGGTGGTGGTGGCGCGGTAGAAAAACGTCTTCCGGCAGGCACCCGGCAGGCATCCTCCAGGCATCAACTAGGCATCCCCTCTGCATCATCTCTGCATGCAAGCCAAGGGGATGCCTTGTATATGGCTGGTAAACAGCTGTTTTGTGCTTCCTTGTAAAGGCGAAGTGTCCGGATGTCGACTTTGGCACCGCGAAGGGTGGTGTTAAAAAAGTTGCATTTTTAACAATTTTTATGATATCGGGCTGCAATATAAACCTACGCTCGTCGTTTCTTAACTAGAAAAATAATTATAAAACATATTGTATAGTTATGAAACAAGACGAACAGAAAGAGTTGACCAAGGCCGAGGAGCAGGTGATGCAGGCGGTGTGGAAAGTGGGCCAAGGGTTTGCCAACGAGGTGGTTGCGGCGGTCGAGGCCGACGTGGCCTACAATACGGTGCTCACCGTGGTGCGCACGCTGGAGCAGAAGGGCTACGTGGGGCACGAGACCTTCAACCGCGCCAACCGCTACTATCCGCTCGTCACGCGCGAGGAGTACATGCAGCGCGTGCTGGGCGGCATCGCCAGCCGCTTCTTCGGCTCCTCGCCGCGGGCGCTGGTCAGCTTCCTGGTGGACAAGAAGGAGGTGTCGCTCGAGGACCTCGAGGCCATCACCAAGGGAATTGAGAATCGAGAATCTTGAACTTTGAATATATGATGCACTGGGTTCTTTTCTCTGTGGTGGCGGCGGGGCTCTTCTGGGGCCTCTACCGGCTGCTGTTGCGGCGCGACGGGTGGCTGCAGCTCTCGCGCTTCTATTTGATCATTTCGTTGGTGTTCAGTTTGGTATACCCGCTGGTGCCGCTGCCGGAGCTGTCGCTGCCGCTGCCGGAGCGGATGGGCCTGTCGGCCGCCGGGGTGGGGGTGGGCGGTGTTCTGCCCGCCGTCGATGTGGCTGACGCCTCGCGGCCGGCTGCGGACGCGGCACACCGCGTCCCTACCATAGTATACCTGGTGGGTGTGGCGTTGTCCTTGGCGGTGCTGGCGGTGCAGCTGGCGCGGACGCTCCGGATGATGCGCCGGGGCAGCGGTGGGCCCTTCTCGTTCTTCCGCCGCATCGTGCTGCCCGAAGGGGACTATGACGACGGCGAGCGGCAATGCATCTTGGTCCACGAGCGCGAGCATGTGCGGCTGCACCATACGGAGGATGTGCTCCTGATGCGCCTGCTGTGCTGCGCCGCCTGGTTCAACCCCTTCGCGTGGCTGATGCTCGGCGAGCTGCGGGCCGTCCACGAGCGGCAGGCCGACGCGGCCGTGCTGTCGCGTTGCGCCAAGGAGGACTATCTGCGCCTGCTCTACCGGCAGGCCACTGGATTCGGATATGGCCATATCACCCATAATTTCAACAGTATTAACCTTAAAAACCGTATTGTTATGATGAACAAAACGAAGACGCGCTTCGGTGCGTGGAAGCCGCTGGCGGCCCTGCCGCTGGTGGTGGTATTGATGATGGTGGGCTGCCGGACGGCCAATGCCGAGCCTGCCGGGGTGCAGACGGGCGAAGGCCTGCTGACCGTGACCTATCACCGCACCGGAGGCAAGCCGCTCCCGTTCGGTGGCATAGGCTACAACAGCATCCACAGCCAGTGGAACCCGACGCTGCAAGAAGTGCGGGTGGACTGCAAAGGCGAGGGGGCCGAGCACAGCTACGGCGCTTGGGAGATCGACCCGCTCCCGACTTCGCGAGGCTTGGTCGATGGCAAGGTGTTGAGCCGCAATGAGAAGAAAGTCATCCAGGCCGTCGACCGCGAGCTGCGGCGAGGACACTCCAGCGGCACCCTTGACCGCACCACCACTGTGAAGACCGACAACGGCGATGTCACCCTGTGCTTCGCCGCCGCCTGGCAGGACGGGAACCGACAAGGCGATGCCGTCATCAAACTGTGGGTGGTCGAGGTGGACGCTGTGGAGGAGCCTGTGCAGACAGTCATGGGTCAGTCGGACGAGGTGTACGTGGTGGTCAAGGAGGTGCCCGAGTACCCAGGCGGCACGGAGGCCATGTACAAGTTCCTGAGGGATAACATCCACTATCCCGAGAAGGCCAAGGAAGAAGGCATCGAGGGCAGGGTGTACGTGTCCTTCGTGGTGGAGGCCGACGGACGCCTCTCCGACATCAAGGTGCTGCGCGGCATCGGCGGCGGCTGCGACGAGGAGGCCGTGCGGGTGGTCGAGGCTATGCCCAAGTGGAAGCCCGGCCGCGCCCATGGCAAGGCTGTCCGCGTGCAATACCACCTTCCGATCGTCTTCAAGCTGTCATGAGACGGTTGCTGCTCAGCCTCGCTGCCACCCTGCTGCTGACCGCCTGCGCGGCCACGCGGCAGGGTGGGGGCGAGGCCGCCTGCGACTGCCGCCGGGCGGTCAGCGTGCCGGACAAGGCCTTCCGCGACTTGCTGCTGGAGAAAGGCTATGCCGCCAAGGCCGGCGGCCACCGCCTGCGCCCCACGCCCGAGGGGTGCGCCCTGACGGTGCTGGAGTGCTACGGCAAGGATATTCGCAGTCTGCGCGGCATCGAGATGTTCCCCCAGTTGGAGGAGGTGGTCTGCAGCGACAACCCGCTGGCGGAGCTGGACCTCAACGGCCTCCCCAACCTGCGGCGCCTCTATGGCCTCAACCTGCCGCTGGAGCGTGTGGCCCTTGACAGCTGCCGCCACCTGCGGGACTTGCAACTGAGCTACACGCGGCTATCGCAGTTCGACCTGCGTCCCTTCGCCGAGTTGGAGTCGCTCTTGCTAATCTTCAGTCCGTTGACGGAGCTCGACCTCTCGCCGTGCCCACGGTTGGAGACGCTCTACATCCGCGGCACGCAGATCCGTAGGCTCGACCTGCTGGACAACCCCGTTTTCTCCCGGCTCCACGCCCTCGACACACCGCTGGAGACCATCGTGGTCACGCAGGCCCAGTACGATGGCGACCTCAAGGTGTCGTGTGCCGACACGGTGCGGATCGAAGTGCGCTAAAACGGTCAGTCGCTGTAGGCCGTCAGGATGGGGGCTGCGCCGTCGACGATGAGTTGCTGCGGCAGGTTGATCTTCTTCACCTTGGGCGGAATGCCGATGCGGATGCCGCCGGTGGCGGTGGTGTAGGTGGCGGTAGTGCGCGGGTCGTAGGGCAGCTGTCGGGCCAGGGTGGCCCAGTCGGTGCGGGCGCCGTAGCCGAGGTTGAAAGTGAGGGCTATATTGTCCGACACATAGTAGCGCAGGCCTAGGTTCAGTTCTGCGCTGATTTTCATGGGATTGTTCTTGCCGGTCGTCAGCCGCAGGTGCTCCAGCGCGAAGCCGGTGGCCACGCCGCCGTAGAGTTCGAGCCGCGGGGCGATCTGTTGGTTGTATTGCACCATCAGCGAGAGGTCGCGCTGCGGTTCGCACTCGTGGAGGGGCGAAAGGGTGCTGCGGTAGCGCAGGCCGACGCCGAGGTGGCCGCTGCGCAGGCCGAGGGTGGTGCTGTAGAAGGGGAGGGTGGTGCCGCGACTGCTGAGGAGGCCGGCTTCCACGTCGGTGACAAATCGTAGGTCTGTGCTTTGGGCGCTGACGGCCATGGTGGTCAGCGCTGCGATGAGGATGAGTATCTTCTTCATTTTCTCGAACGTTTGTTTACATCTGGTAGTCGCTTTCTGGTGTAAAATCTTACACGGAGAGGTTGTTTTTTTTGCAAGTTTTTCCCGGTGGGTAATACTAAATAATGTTAAAATGCGTTATTTGAACATTTATACAAGCAATACGATACAAGATGAAACGACCTTTGATGAGACGAGTTATGTGCCTGACGGCCATGATGTTGATGGCAGTGACCTACTGCGAAGCGCAGCCGGGCGGTCCCGGTGGCGGTCCCGGCGGGCGTCCGCCGATGGGGAGTGGCCGGCCCGGACAGCGCCCGCGTCCCGGGCAGGATTGGAACCAGATGGGCGACAGCCAGCAGGCCAGTCAGGTGAAACAGAAGAAGAAAGTGAAGGAAGGCGACACCTTCAAAGTGGTGGGGTCGCTGCGCGACTCGGTCAGTGGCGAGTTTCTGGCCTTCGTCAACGTGGCGGTGCTCGACTCGGTTGACTCCAGTTTCGTCAAGGGAGCCTCGACCAACTTCGACGGCCTCTTCGAGGTGACCGAGGTGCCGCAGGGGGCCTACCTGCTGCGTGTCAGTGCCATCGGCTACCAGAACCGCTTGGTACCCTTCCGGGTGACCAATAATACCGCCCTCGGCACCCTGCGCCTCAAGCCCGGTGCCACTACCCTGAGCGAGGTGAAGATCACGGCTGAGAAGCCCCTCTACGCCATGGACGGCGAGAAACTGGTCTACAATGTCAGCGAAGACCCCTCGATCCAGACCGGCACCACCGAGGACGCCCTGCAAAATGCGCCGGGCGTGGAGGTGGACGTCGAAGGTAACATCACGCTGCGCGGCGTGAGCTCGGTGGAGATATGGATCAACGACAAACCCTCCAAGCTCACCGAAGAGAACCTGAAGACCTACCTGCAGACCCTGCCGGCCAACGCCCTGGCCCGCATCGAGACCATCACCAACCCCTCGGCCAAGTATGCCACCGACGCCGAAGCGGTGATCAATATCATCACCTCGGCCCATATCAAGAGCAACCAGTTTGTGAGTTTTGGCGTCAATGGGAGCAACCAGCCCTTCGTCAGTCCGTGGGTGAGCTACATGTGGGCCAAGGAGAAACTGAGCATCAACCTCTTCGCTTCGGGCCGCTACAGCTACCGTGAGAACACCTCGCGCACCGACTCGTGGCGCCGGCGCGACCGCGTGGGCGGCGTGCAGGGGGTGGACTACGACACCACCATGTACCAGCACGACACCTCGTCGAGCTACAACCGCTCGATGAGCGGCAACATCTTCATGGGCGTCAACTACGAGATCGACTCGATGAGCGAGATTTCGTTCGACGGCGGCGGCTTCTACAACAACAACCGCAGTGTGGCCGGGCGTGAGCTGGAGCAGGTGTTCTACTTCCCTGACAGCACCCTCGTGTACAGCATTGGCGACAGCAACATCGGCGGCTCGCTGTTTGGCCACCTGGGCGCTGACTACACCAAGAAGTTCGACCTCGAAGGACACAACCTGCGCATCGGCGTCAACAGCCGCCTGTCGCGCAATACGGGCGACGAGTGGTACAACCGCGAGTACATCACCTACACCGACCTCGACGAGCATCGCTACATGATGTCGCGCAGCTTCAACTACGGCGCCAGCCTCGACGCCCGCTACAACCGGCCCTACTCCAAGGACGGCGAGCTCAGTTATGGTCTGCGCGCCGACATCAGCCGTATGGACAACGACTACCAGCGCTTCAACGACTCGCTGGGCACCGTGGTGGACACACTGCGCACCTACAACTTCATGGGTGGCACCGCGGAGCTCAATGCCGACGTCAACTGGACCCACCGCTGGGGTGGCTTCACACTCAGTAGCGGCCTCGGTGTGGGAGTGGACAACGAAGACTACTGCTATCGCAGCGCTATGTCGTTCGCCGACAGCGGGTCGTATCCCGGTTTCACCGTCAGGCCCTCGCTACACCTCACCTACCGCACCGACGACATGCACAACTTCAAGCTCAACTACTCGATGCGCATGCGCACCCCCGGCGAGGAGCAACTCAGCACCTTCCGCCGCTACGGCGACGACAGCTACAGCACCGGTAACCCCAATCTGCGCGACAGCTACACCCACAATGTCGAGGCCGGCTGGCAGAAATACTTTGAACGCTTCGGCAATATCGGCATCGAGGGCTACGGCCGCCTGAGCACCAACGAGATCAGCTCGCTGACAGATGCCGAGTACGACGACTTCCTCGACCGTATCGTCAGCTACTCGGTGCCCTACAACATGGGTTCTTCGTGGCGCTATGGGGCCAACCTCAATATGACCTACCGCCCCACGGGCTTCTTCAATGTGCGCCTCTACGCCAATGTCTATGACTACGGCTACCACATGGAGTACGACCGCGCCGGGATGCATCAGGTGGTTGATACCAGCAAGGTGTCGTGGAGTGTACGTGTCAACGCCTGGGCTAAGCTCTTCAACCAGTATCAGGTGACCCTCTCGGCCAACTACAATTCGCCCACCATCAGCCTGATGAGCGAGCGAAAAGCCCGCTACAGCCTCAATATGGGTGTGCGGAGCGACTTCTTCAAACGCAAGCTTTCGGTGTTTATCAACATCCAGGATATCTTCAACTGGGGCGGCCGCTTTGGTAGCGGTAGCACCATCACCAACCCATACTACCTTAGCGACAGCACCAACAAGATGACCAACAGCCGCTACATCTCGGCCGGCATCACACTCCGCTTCGGCAAGATGGAACTCGAAAAAGAGGCAAAAGAGGGCTCGAGCGAGGCTGGTGACAGCCTCTGATCGGCACCGAAAGGACTGGGAAGCGAAAACTTTTTTACTGTATAATCGTCTGTAAAACAAGTGTTCGCTTCCCGGTCTTTCTTTTTTGGCTAATTTTTTTTTTGCCAGTTTGTAAAAACTTCGTACTTTTGCACCCGCTTTTGAGGAAAAGCAATACCGATTGTCCTATGGTGTAACGGTAGCACATCTGACTCTGGATCAGCTTGTCTTGGTTCGAATCCAGGTAGGACAACTACGAGAGGGAAACGCAGGTTTCCCTCTTTTCTTTTATGCCTTCTCGGTCCCCCTTTCCTGGTCATTACCAAACCTCTCGCGAGAGAGGCGTGGAAAAGATTATTTTGCCATGTGAAATAAATGTAGTACTTTTGCAGCCGATATAATGACTGCAAACTATGCGAACACTGATCACGAATATTAAAGAGCTGGTGCAGGTGGAGACTGGCCGGCCGAAGATGCGTGCCATGGGTAAGGAGATGGCACATTTGGAAACCGTCAAGGATGCATACCTGCTGGTGGAGGATGGAAAAATCAAGGCTTTCGGGCCGATGAGCGAGTGGAACGGGAGCGCCGATCGCGTGGTGGATGCCACGGGTCGGATGGTGTTCCCGAGCTTCTGCGACTCGCACACACACCTCGTCTATGCCAACTCGCGCGAGCATGAGTTTGTCGACAAGATCCGCGGCCTCTCGTACGAGGAGATCGCAAAGCGGGGCGGAGGCATCCTCAACTCGGCCAAGGCCACCGCGGCGGCCACGGAAGACGAACTCTACGACATGGCCCAGCAGCGCCTCGAGGAGGCTATGCGCCTGGGTACTGGCGCTATTGAAATCAAGAGCGGCTACGGCCTCACCACCGAGAGCGAGCTGAAGCTCCTCCGTGTGATCCGCCGACTGAAAGAGAACTCGTCCATGACCATCAAGTCCAATTTCCTCGGCGCCCACGGCATCCCGATGGAATACCGCGGACACCAGGAGGATTATGTCGACCTTGTCATCAAGGAGATGATACCCCGGGTGGCGAACGAAGGATTGGCCGACTTCATCGATGTCTTCTGCGACCAGGGCTTCTTCACCGTCGAGGACACGACCCGCATCCTCGAAGCGGGCATCAAGCACGGCCTGCGCCCCAAGATCCACGCCAACGAGATGGCCGTCTCGGGCGGAGTGCAGGTGGGTGTGAAATACGGAGCCATCTCCGTCGACCACCTGGAGCAGATGGGCGATGCCGAGATCGAGTGCCTGAAAGGCAGCGACACGATGCCCACCATCCTGCCCGGCTGTGCCTTCTTCCTTAACCTGCCGCTCTCACCGGCACGCAGGATGATCGAGGCGGGTCTGCCCGTAGCCATGGCCTCGGACTACAACCCCGGCACCTCGCCCTCGTGCAACATGCAGCTCGTCCTCTCCATGGCCTGCATCCGTTACCGGCTCACCCCCGAGGAGGCCCTGAATGCGGTCACCCTCAACACGGCCTACGCCATGGGTGTCAGCCATGAGGTGGGTACCATCGCGGTTGGCAAGAAGGCCAACTTCTACATTACCAAGCCTATCCCGAGCTATGAGTATATGCCCTACTCCTACGGTGAAAACAAGGTGGAGCGTACGTTCCTGAATGGCGTGGAGGTATGATCACCGCAGAGAATCTCAACAAGAGCTACGGCTCGTTGCACGTCTTGCGCGACATAACCCTCAGCATCGGGCAGGGCGAGGTGGTTTCGATCGTGGGTGCCAGCGGGGCCGGCAAGACGACTTTGCTGCAGATATTGGGCACTCTGGACCGGGCTGACAGCGGTCGTATCTTGTATGGCGACACGGATGTCACCCAGCTGAGGGACAAAGAACTGGCCCGTTTCCGCAACGAGAAGATAGGTTTTGTCTTCCAGGCCCACCACTTGCTGCCGGAGTTCACGGCGGTGGAGAACGTGATGATCCCGGCCCTGATCCGGGGCGACCGCCCGTCGGACGCCCGTCGGCGGGCGATGCAGCTGCTTGAGCGCCTCCACCTGGCCGAGCGTAGCGAGCACAAGCCCCAGGCTCTCAGCGGGGGCGAGTGCCAGCGCGTCAGCGTGGCGAGGGCTTTGATGAACCAGCCCATGGTGGTGCTCGCCGACGAGCCCAGCGGCAACCTCGATTCCGAGCATGCCAAACGCCTCCACGAGCTCTTCTTCGACCTCAGGCGCGACCTGGGGCAGACCTTTGTCATCGTCACCCACAACGAACAACTGGCGGCCATGGCCGACCGCAAAATAACAATCAAAGATGGTAGAAACGAAGAATAAACAACAGATAGTCTACGGTTTACGGCCTGTTATCGAGGCCATTGGCAGCGGTCAGCAGGTGGAACGCGTCTACCTGCAGAACGGCCTCAACAGCTCGCTGATGGGGGAACTGCGCAGCGCCATGCGCGAGCACGACATACCGTTCCAATATGTGCCCGTTGAGCGGCTCAACAAGTTCACCAGCGGCAACCACCAAGGCGTGGTGGCTACGATTGCGGCCGTGAAGTACCACAGCTTCATGGAACTGGTGGAAACGCTGGACGACAGTGCGTTAGTGCTGCTGCTCGACCATGTGACCGACGTGCGCAACATGGGGGCCATAGCCCGCACGGCCGAGTGTACCGGCGTCGCGGCCCTTGTGGTGCCCGACCATGGCAGCGCCGCGCTCAACGAAGACGCCATCAAGACCAGCAGCGGCGCGCTGCTTCGGTTGCCGGTCTGCCGCGAGCAGAACCTGAAGACGGTGGTTAACCTAGCCAAGCAGTATGGCTACCAGGTGGTTGCGTCGACAGAGAAAGGTGCGGTTCACTACCGCGAGGTCGACTTTCGGCAGCCTACGCTCCTCCTCATGGGCAACGAGGAAACCGGCATCAGCCCCGACCTACTGAGGTTGAGCGACGTGCGTGCCAAACTGCCCATCGTGGGCGAGGTGGCCTCGCTCAACGTGTCGGTGGCGGCCGGCGTGATGATGTACGAGGCGCTGGAGCAAAAGTCTCGCCCCTGACAGACTGTGATGATTGGATGACGGATTGTGTCGCTTACGATGCAATCCGTCGTTCTTTTTATGAGGAGCCATGTCTATTGTCATGCGTGTGTTTCCGGATGTGCAAGACGCTGGTTGATGGCTAGTTAAGATAACATGAAATCATAAAGGGCTGTCCGCCGTTTCCCAATAGGCAAGGAGGCCACTTTTCGGGATGTACCTTACCCGCGTTTTTCCCGACGGCAGGCCTCATGAGTACAGACAGGCCGCCATAAAATCCCTCTTTCCACCGTCACTGCCATGCTATTTCGACCATCGTTCAACCATCGTTCAACCATAGTTCGACCATCATTAATGGTTAAACGATGGTTGTACGACAGTAGAAGTATAGATGAAATCAGGGCGCAGGTATGGTTTTTCTGTGACGGGATGGTGGCGGTTGTCGTGGACAGTGGGTGTGTGTGTTATGGGGTGGGGTGGAGGAGGGGTTGCGGCTGGGGGTGAGGATGAGTCTTTTTTGTGCTGTATGACAACAATTCAGGGTCGATTTGCATCTATATGAGTGTGGAAAAAAATACAAATGATGTTAAAATTTTGTCTTTTTATAAATAAGTGCGCGCTAAGTCAAAAAAAATGTGTATTTTTGTGCTGGGAAAACAATGCCCGAAAGGGGTGTGTTTTGCTGTGAAATATAGTATGTAAAATATTGTAGAACAGATAATAATAAAAAACACAATAATGAAAACGAAGTATCTTGTTTTAGGTGCAATTTTCGCTTTTTTGTCGCTTGGGGCGCGGAGCCAGGTGTACGAGATGTACTACCAGGGCTTTGAGTCGGGCGAAGAGCAGAACTACACGGTGAGTCCGGCGTCGGGCGCAAGCATGACGACGACGATCTACAAGAGCGGATCGCGGTCGCTGAAGCTGACGCAGACTTCGTCGCAGGACATCGAGGTGGTGCTCGACACGCTGGACTTCACGCAGAACACGACGCTGCGCTACATAGCGCTGACGTTCGACCACATCTGCCGTGTGCCGATCAACCCGAACAACGACAACATGATGGCGACGTTGTACTACAAGCGTGCCAATCAGTCGTCGTGGACGCAGATGATGGAGCAGGATTACAATCAGGAAAATCCGATTCATGCGTCGTTCACGACGCAAGCCTTTTCGGAGAACTCCTACACGGGCGATCCCCAGTCGAGAAACTGGCGTTCGCAGGTGACGCCGACGGTCGGGAACGACCAGTGGCACAGTGAGCGCTTTGACTTGGACAACGTGATCACACCGTCGGTGCCGACGAGCGAACGCAAGCTTCTGATCAAACTGGTGCTTCACTACCGTTCGCTGACAACGCCTCTGGATGCGACAAACACGGCGTGGTGGATCGACAATATCAAGGTCAATGCCAGTGCAGAGCGTATGCGCAACCCGAAAGTGACGATGGTAGACTACCCGAATATGGACCGTTTCCCGAACAGCCGTGGCGCCCGTCTCGAGTTGAATGCGACGACGACGGTGACGGCTGGCATCAATCCGGATTCGGTATATGCGCTGTACACGATTGGAAGCGATGCGACGGAACATCGGATGGCGATGACGCCGGTGGCCGGTGTGTCGGGCAATTACGAGTGCCGTCTGCCCTTTGGCGGCTACGACACGACGATGCGATTCCGTTGCGTGGTGCGCGATGCGTCGGGCAATCAGAATACGGCTACATTCCCATCGGCCGATAATTCGTGGGTGACATTCCGCAGTGTGCGCGGTGCGACGCAGCAACCCGGAGTGAGAACACCGAACCTGGAGGGCACAACGAACGAGATAGCGACGCCTTTCCCGGGCAACGCCGACCACAAGGCAGAGTATGTGATCGATTCGGCCATGATGGCAGAGGCGGGCTATGGCCCTGGCGCCATCACGTCGATCAAGATGAAACTGGCTACCAATATTGCATCGCCCTGGTCGCGCACCCGCTTCCAGGTGAAGATGAAGAACGAGCGGGCTGGCTACTTGGTGGAACCGGTTGGATCGAACTACTATTACACGACAGACTTTATGCGGGTGGTGTACGACTCGGCTATTACGATTCCGGCTCTCTCGGCCGGACTGGAGTTTACGCTTGCGCTGCAGGACACCTTCTTCTATGCTGGGCAAGACATTGTGATGCAGATATCGTACGACGGTAATGCGGAGGATACCCCGATCAGTGTGAAGAGTGTCTCGACCCTGCCTACGCAACAGTCGATGATTACGTATAACCTGCTGGCCCAGTATGGTACCAATGTCTTCACCTTGCAGAACACCCAGATGGCGATTGACAAACATCCGGCGTTTGTGTTCGACGAGAGCCCGATCCAGCCGCTGCTGTACGATGCAGGTGTAAGTGAACTGGTGGACCCGAACTTCACGGTGCCCATGACGGTGCGTCCCGGAAGCCTGACGGTGAAGATAAAGAACTATGGTGCGCTGCCATTTACGGCGGCGAGGATTTCCTACTCGATCGACGATACGCTGAATGGCCACTTCGACTGGACGGGCAACCTGGCCGCAGGCGAGGAGGCGACGGTGATGATTGCGAATAGCACCATCAATATTCCGGCGGGTTACCACACGCTGCGTGCGTGGGTGGAGGACTCGGTGACGGCTGGTGGCCAGCTGCGCCGCGACCACGAACCGTATAACGACACGAGCTTCTCGGAGTTCATCGTTTGCGATGGTCCGATGGGTGGAGTGCGCAACATCGGTGGAACAAATGCTAATTTCAACAGCATCGAGGAGTTCCTGTTCTCGCTGAGCCGATGCGGTATCAACGATAGCCTGATCGTGCGTCTGGCACCGGGTTGCTATCCTGCATTCACGATGCCGGCGGTGAACGGTTTGAGCGGGACAAATTATATCGTTTTTGAACCGCAGGGAACGGGTCGTGTAATTCTGTTTGCCGATAGTACCCAGGCACAGGCTTCGATTGTCAATCTGGAGTCTGTGCACAACATGCGGTTCCGTGACCTCTATTTTGTGCGTCGCAACGGAGCACTGGATGATATGGTGAAGTTGGGTGTGGCGAGTGTCGATTGCCGATTCGAGGGCTGCAGCTTCATCGACAGTCTGCCGAACCCGCCGGCTTCGCTGCGCATCGGTGCTTTGCTCAATAGCGGCTATGCCAACAATATGCTGGTGGACAGCTGTACGTTTGTTGGTGGACGCATCGGTGTCGACATCAAGGGTGAGGCTCCGGACATCCGTTCGAACGGAAACGTTGTTAGACGGTCGACGTTCAATGATCAGTATGAGAATGCTGTAAAAGCAGAGAATCAAAATGCTGTGACGATTGTGGACAATGAGTTGTACGATGTGTACAGCAACTCGACCTACGTGGTACAGTTGAGCGAATGCTACGGTGCCACGAGTCTGGAACGCAACAAGGTGTATACCTCGCATGGTGCCGGTGCCATCGGTCTGAACAATGTGATCGGTACGGATTCAAACCGTGCCATCATTGCCAACAATATGCTGGTGGGCAATGACGACGGGACGGCAAACCTGATGCGCCCGGTACTGAATGTGATTCAGGGTGCCTGGGTGGATGTGGTGTACAACTCGGTGAAGATGACTGCTCCGACGCGTGCCAATACGGCTGCTGCCACCTTTGGCGGTAGCAGTATCGAAAACTGCCGCTTCATGAACAACGTCGTTGTCACGATGGACAATACGAACTATGCACTTGGATACATGCCTTTGTCGAGTACGACCAACCATGTGAGCCATAATGTATACTTCACTAACGGCAATACGATCAACCGCAAGAGCGGCGCCGCATATAGTTCGTTGGCAGCGTGGCAGACGGCCGTACCGGAGGATAGTACTTCGGTGGTGGTGAACCCGAACTTCCTTAATGGTAGTTTGGTGGATCTGCGTACCTATAATCGTGCCTTGAAGGGTGTGGCACAACCCCTGCCGTCTGTACCGACCGACATGTTCGGGACGACGCGTGGCGACAGTGTTGCCTGCCCGGGTGCTTTCGAATTCTCGTCGCTTCCTTACGATTTTGAGATAGAAGCCTTGTTGAGCCCGTCACAGGATACGTGCAACATGCCGTTGCCGGTGGAGCTTGTGGTCCGTATGCGCAATAGCGGTGTCAATCCCTTCATTCCTGACAGCAGTGGAGTGTTGAGCATTGCCTACCGTCTCAATAATGGTACTACGACGCTGGTTTCGGTGAATCAGGTGGTGCCGGCCGAAGACACGGTGACGATCCACACGGGTCATACGCTGAATATGCCGTCCGGCAGCTTTGTCGATGCCACCTACACGTTGAAGGTATGGAACAGTTTTGCCGGCGATCCTAACCGGACGAACGATACGAGTGTATATACCATCATCAGCCGTTACCATCCAGCTGCTCCGGCTGACCAAACGATATCGACCAACTATGCATCCAGTGCTACATTTACGCCGACTGCTGGTGTGAATACATGGCAGGTGTATAACAATAACAGCGCTCCGAGAAGATCGTCGACGCTGTACTGGTTTGCTGACTCGCTGGGTAACGAACCGCTCCATGTGGGTCCGAGCTATTCGATCGATACCGTGCGTGTGACCGATACTGTCTATGTCCGTCAGCGTAGGGCAATGCCTATCGTTCGCATCACTCAGGTGGAGATCATGCGTACGGCTGCGACGGTGGGTCTGACCTCGCCGATGCCATACTGGATGGAAGGGAACCGCAAGGCTGCAGTTCAGCTGACCAACGTCGGTGATGCAACGGCTTATTTGGAGGGGGATACCCTGATGACGGTGTCGCCATCTAGTTCGCTGAATAACAAGGTGTATACCTTTGGAAATGTGAAGATCGAGCCGGGCCAGTCGTTGGTGGTGCAGTATGTGGGCAATGGAGTTACCGATAGTAGCCTGACAATCCGCAGTGGTTTGACTCCGTCGTTCGCCTGGAATTCCAATGTTGCTTTCGTCTATAAGCGCAATGGTGTTGTGGAGGATGCGTTACCATTCAACGCGGTGATCACGACGGCGTCGACTCAGTCGGTCTCATGGTCTTCGCTGGGAGTGCCATCGTATGTTTGGAACGGTGAGGCTCTGGCCTTTGAGAATAACACCGCTGGTGTTATCCGTACCGGTTTCTCGGGAACAATCAACGACTGGGAACTTTCGACGAGCACAATGCCGATGAGCATTGGTAGCACGAATCCAAATTGGATTCGATATGAGGATTATGGTTGTGAGGGCGACATGGCGAAGATGATTGTGAATATTCAAAACCCGCCTGCCGTTGATCTGGAACTCGGCGTTCCGATGGTGGCCGAAGGGTGTGATCTTGGTGAGGAGGATGTCACGGTCAATATTCATAACTATGGGTCGGATACGGTCAGCAATGTGGTCTTGAATTATTGTGCAGGAGCTGATACGGTCAGTGAGACTTTGACGGCTAGCATCCTACCGTATGCTGATACGAACTACACATTTGCCGGTAAGTTGAACCTTGCTTTCGGAGTCGACTCGACGGTCACGGTTTGTGTATGGGTGAATGCTCTGCCCAATGATCCACTTTCGAACAACGATACCAATAGGGTGAATGTCCATTCTATGTTTACTCCCGCGATGCCAGATTCGATAGCGGGACGGGTGGTGTTGTATGCTACGAGAGATACGCTTGTTACACCGTCGCTCAGCGATAGAATTCCGGTGTGGTATGACTATGACTTCAATGTGGTTGACACTGGATATACCCATGTGACAGAAGTCCTTTATGCCAATGGTACTCGTGGTATGGCATACCTGGGAATGACCGTATCGGGAGGCCAAGTGGGTACCGGCGTTACATTGACGGGTAATACGGCCTACCCCAACCCATATCAGCCTGTGACAAAATATGTCAAGCAGCAGTATATATACTCGGCCCACGAGATGCGGACAGCGGGTGTGGAGGCTGGTAAGATTCAGTCGATAGCATTCTATCTTGATACTATGGTGGGAAGCTGTGATTCGATTAACTTCTTGAACTATCAGATAGGCATAGGCATGACGGAGGATACGGTCTTTGCTACTACATCAAGTTGGCAAGACGTAACCCCGGTTCTCCAGGAGGATGTATTCACATTGCGTCAAGATGATGACCATGCATGGGTGACTCATTTCCTGAATGAACCTTTTGTATGGGATGGTGTTTCTTCGGTGGTAGTACAGGTGTCGTATGAGCTCGAAACAGCCATTTCGTCAGGTGTCAAGACGACATACACTTCAAAAACCGGGACAACGTTGCACAAAACATCTAACTCGGCACTCTCCCCCTCGACGGTTGGGTTTACGGGTACTGGCAATAAGGGAAATAACCGCCCCAACATAAAGTTTAACTCGGTGATGTATGGGTGTGTGGGACCAATGATGCCGTATGATGTGACGGTAGAAAGCATACCTCTGGTGGATGCAGCTATTTCCTGGCCCATCGTTTCCGATACGACAGATATTGACTACAATTCGTGCGATTCCATCTCGATGATAGTTTCGGTTCGTAGTTTGGCAACAGATAGTATTGATACGTTGACGCTGTACTACTATCTTGATGCGAATGCTGTTGACTCAACGGTGTCGGAGGTAAATATCGCCAGTGGTGAGTCTGTCAATCTGGAACTTTTCCGTAGACAGTTGTCGCCGGGTCGTCATAGTGTGACGGCTATTGTCAAAGTTGAGGGTGATAACATTACAAACAATGATACGATCAGCACATCCTTCTCTGTGAAGTTCTGTGGAGGCGTGTATACAATCGCCTCGGAGGGCGTTGCTGATTACCCCTCGTTTGGTGCTGCTATTGATACATTGAATCAAGTGGGCATAACGGGATCGGTAATCTTCTCGGTGGCAGGTGGAACCTACACAGAGCAGGTCGTGCTGAATAATGTGCCCGGATCGTCTGATGAAAATACTATTAGTTTCATTGGTCAGAATGATAGTGTTCTGCTGACGGCATCAACGAGTCAGGCTGATAATTATGTGATGATTGTTGATGGTGTTTCGAACCTACATCTGCAGAACATCCAAATGGTTGCTCGTCCAGTGGCAAACAATGTCAATTTCGCCAACGTGTTGGTGATGCAGAATGATAGTAATATTCATATAGATGACTGCTACTTCAAGGTAAAGGGTACAATTGCCAATATGAATGCTTCCTGTATAGTCTTACAGGGAAATGTGGCGGACCTTTACCTGACAAACTCCGTGATGGATAGTGGATATTATTCACTTCGCTGCTCAGGCGAAGAACAAAACTATTCGTCGTTCCACATCACGAATAATACTTTCCTGAACTTTGCATCTGGTGGTATTAATTTGCGTGGTTTGACTCGTGGTAATATCAGCAATAATTTATTCCGCTCAGGTAACTCGGCCGACAACCGCGGACTGATAGGAATCTACCTGGCACAGACGACTGACACCTTGACCGTGAATAAAAATGAGATCTATTTGGTGGATGAGAGAAAGGGTGCCAAACGCGGAATTCAACTTGAAAATGTAGTAGGTACGCTGCTCAACCCGGTGTATGTTGTCAATAATATGATTGGAACACATGGAACAGACTCCAAGGGTTTGTCTCCCGCCAAGTCGGCTGGTATTTGGATTGATTCCTCAAGTAGTTATGTCAATGTATACTTTAACTCGGTCCGTGTACGAGGGAAAAACGTTACGCACAGAAGCACACCTAACCAGCGGCAGGGTGCAGCGAATGAATCGTATGCTTTTTGGTGTGGTAACACGCCCAGTAATATCCAGGTGCTAAACAATGTATTCTCCAACTTCAGTTATGGATTTGCATATTATGTCTCTACGGTGAATACGGTGACAACATCCAACTATAATGGTTACTATTCATTGAGCTTAACACCCTACCATTGGGTAAGCGACATCTTTGACCTTGCCGGTCTGCAGGTAGAAAATTCGGATGATGCCAATTCTGCGTTCCAGGAGCCATATTTTATGGCAAACGACAACTTGCACATGCTTCTGACCAACTTCTATGGCATGGGTCAGTACAATCCGGACGTCTTTGACGATATTGACGATAATGTACGTGCGCAGGTGCCAGGTCCGACTATCGGCGCCCAGGAGATGGAACGTCTCATTCATGATATGGCTGTTGCCCGTATCCATAGTCCTGAGTTGCCTGAGTCCATAAGTGTTCCGGACAACATTGAAACTGATTCGGTTAAGGTGACGGTCTCGTTCTATAACAATGGTCGTTCGAATGAAAACAACATTCGTTGGTACGCATATATTGATGGCTACGAGACGGCCACGCGTTCTGCTACTCGCAATCTGGGTACCTTCGCCCCGTCGCAGATGAAGAGAGACTCCGTGATGGTGCCGACCCAGTTGGGTATCATCGATACTCAGTACATGCACGTTGTCCTTTTGGCTGACAATGACACATCACTGACCAACAACGAACTGACAATTCCCTTCTACCTGGCCCCGGCATTCAACTTGACAACCATGAAGGTAGAAGCCACTAGCACCGCTACACCGGCTGGATGCAAGATGTACAATACACAGATCAGTATTCAGCTGAAGAATGATGGTAGCAAGCCTATCCCTGCAGGTACGAGCGTGAAGATCGGGTATCATACCGAGGTCAGTACGCCTAGCGACGTGGTCGTGCCAACGTTGCCCGACACCGTAGAGCAGATGGTGACCTTTGAGAATATGCTCCCCACCGGATCCACGATCACCTTCGTCTTCGATAGTCTGGCTAACTTGTACCCCACAAACAATTACCAGAATATCAAGGTGCGTATCCGTGGTTGGTATCACTACCAGTACGATATCGTGCTCAGCAACGACAGTACTGTGGCTACCTCCAACAGTCAGTCACCGCTCAAAGATTCCTATTATACACCTGCCGCCCCGTTTGGGTATGACACCACGTTGGCCTATGGCACATGGGGCGCGGTCCGGGCCGATCAGGAAAACACGCGCCCCATCCGTTGGTACCGCGATTCCACGGCCGCCCCGTTCTATTCGCCCAGTCAGTTCAACGCCTCCAAGAGGTGGAGCAACACACCCCAATACTTCCACGATAGTACCTATTACCTTAACTGCCTCAGCGATAAGAACTGCCCGAGCGATTTCTCGACCGTCACAGTGTCCGTTGCTCCGCGTAAGACTCGCGATGTGGCCATCGAAGATGTGCTTGCTCCGTTAGGTAGCCGTGTGTATATGGAGAATGATACCGTGCGCGTGCGCATAGCTAACTATGGCACCGCCACCCAGAGCAACATTCCTGTGACTTATGTGCTCAAACGTGGCAACAACGTCATCCAAACGGTGAACGACACCGTCCGTGAAACTCTTGCCACCGACCAGACGTGCATTTTCACCTTCAACACACTCCTCGACATTCCTACGCCCACCACAGCCCAGAACTATTCTCTCAACATCTGGACCGATCTTACCAATGATGCCACTCGTCGTAACGACACCATTCGCACGCCCCATTCGATTTCCTCGTTGGCACAGGAACGATATACCAACGCCAATAACTTCAATGGTTATCCGAGTTCCGAAAATACCCGTTTCGACATTACCCGCATCACATTCAACAGCATCAACCTTGATTTGCCTCCCTTGAACCGAGCCTACACCAATTTGGCCGAATACGATGGCCCCGAGTATCCTGTCATTCATGTCACTCGCGGTCTCACCGATTCGCTCATCGTCCAGATCCAGCCTCTCGATGCCACTGAGATGCAGTTCCGCGCCCGTGCCACTGTTGCCATTGACTATAACCGTGACGGCCTCTTTGCCGATGTCCCTGGTGGATGTACGGAGATGCTGGCCGATGCCGATGTCTTCTACAGCGATTCCATCTATCGAATGCAGATCACCATTCCCGAGTGCGCTTCGTTGGGCTACATGAGGATGCGTGTCAAGATGATGGGCTATATCGACGAGTCTACGGAAGGCCACATTGTGGACTTCCTGCTCTTCGTCGATGAGGAGCAGCCTGCGGCCGACTTCGCCATCACTCAGATTGTCTCGCCGCGCAACCGACTCCTGACCACCGAAGATTCGCTCCGGGTGAGCTTCCGGGTCTTCAACTATGGACAGACGCCCATCAGCAACCCCTTGTTCAACTACTACTTCCATCAGGCGACTGATGACTCCCTGCAGGTTCTGGAGTACACATGGCCGGGCACTGTCGCCCCCAATACCAGCGCTGTGGTCACCTTGCCGGCCATCCTCCTCAATCGAGGCACCGCCGACTTCGCTGTCTGGAGCACCACGCCTGGCGATACCAACAACGCCAACGACACCCTTCACTACGAGTACCACCGCTTCCACGTCGTTACTGCCACCACGCGCGACGACTTCGAAAACGTCGACATGTGGTATGCTCCCACGGGCTTCAACGCCTACACGCGCAACTACTGGCAGCGCGGCATGCCCAACAAGGCCCGTCTCGACACCACCTACTCCGGCGTCAACGCCTGGGTCACTTCGCTCAACAACAACATCATCTCTGGCAAGCGCGGCAGTGTGAGCTACCTCTACAGCCCCATTGTCAACAACGCCCGAATCCACATCGACACCATCAGCTTCCGTCTGCGCCGCAACCTGACCAGCAACAGTAACCTTACCCTCGAGTACTACAACTATGAGGGCAAGTGGATGAAGGTGGAAGACCCCAACATCACCACCTGGTACAACGATGTGGACAACCAGATCTTCAACGGAACCTCGACGACCGCCGAGGGCTATCGCGAGTATCACATCAGCGCCCAGGCTGCCGGTCTGACGGGCGAGTTCCCGGAGAATCTGCAGTTCCGCTTTGTCTACACCACACCGATGGGAAGCACTGCTAATTCTGCTTTCGGTGAAGGCTGCGCCGTCGATGACTTTGTCGTTGGACGTGCCACCCGTGCCATCGATCCCGGTGTCATCGCTATCGTCCAGCCCGAGCATCCTCAGTTCGGACGTACCTACTATCCCGAGGTCGCCGTCATGAACTACGGCTACGACACCCTGCGCAGCGTCACCATCGCCTACACCCACTACGGCACCTACCTGCCGAAGGAAACCCTCATCACGTGCGCCATCCCGCCGCATGAGGTCGATACCTTCGCCTTCACCACGCCCTTCACTATCACCAGCGACTACCCAGACTCGTTCTACATCACGGCTTACACCCGCCTCTTTGACGACCTCTACAACGACAACGACACCGCCAGTCAGCTCTTCTTCCTCTCGCCCCTCGACAACGATATCAGCGCCGAAGAGCTCGTCGCGCCGCTCGATCATGTGGTGGCTGGCGACTCGAACGTCAGGGTTACCCTTCGAGTCCGCAACTTCGGAAACAACCCCATCTATGAGGCCACAGCCAGCTACATCCTCAATGGTGTCTCCCGTGTCGATGAGCACGTCGACTTCATGCAGCTTCTTGGTCGGCCCTTGCAGCCGTTGGAGTACTACAACTACACCTTCCAGCACCGCATCTACGCCACCATGGGTATCATGAGGCTCACCGGTATCATCAAGTCGCCCTCCAACGAGTACATCTACAACGACACCGTCAGCAAGCGTGTCGAGGGCATCATGTCCATCACCGATGTGGCTGCCACCTCCATCAATCTCCTCAGCGTCTACGACACCCTCTTCGTCAACCTGACTCTTGAGAACCGTGGCGCACGAGGCGTGAACAACTTCGAGGTGGGCTACTGGATCGATAACGACACCACGACCATGGTTCGCGAGACCTACTACCGGGCCATGCCGCTGCCGGCCCTCAACACCGGTACCCACACCTTCCGTACCGTGCTGCCCAACCGCCCCTCGGGCTACCAGTATGTCAGCGCCTACGTCCATGTGGCTGGCGACAACGACAGCAGCAACGATACCACCGATGTGCGCTCTGAGTCGTTCTACGATCTCGAGGTGCTCAAGGTTGTCGTCGAGGAGAATTCCAACAACGACTGCCGTGTCCTCCTCCAGATGCGCAACAACGGCAACGTCTTCATCCACAACCGTCAGATCAAGATGCGTGCCGTTATCAACGGAAGCGACTCCATCACCACCAACTTCTCGCGCGACGTCATGCCCGGCGAGACCTTCCACTGGCAGTTCAGCCGCCGCATTCCCAAGTCGCCCATCCATCAGTATGTGGGTAGCGGCTGGATCGCCTACATCAGCGGCGACGCCAATCCGGACAATGACCAGACCAACATCGTCGAGGTGATCAACTACGCCGAAGGCACTCCCACCGTCAACGGCGACAACCTCGTCCTCGAGCAGAACTATCCCAACCCCTTCACGCAGCAGACCACTATCCCCTTCACGCTGCCCAACGCAGCCCGGGTCAACTTCTTCGTGATGGATGCCATGGGACACATCGTCTACCGCGACGAGCAGTTCTTCCAGTCGGGCGACCAGTCCATCACCATTAACATGGAGGACTACTCCGCCGGAGTCTACTACTACGGCATCGAGGTCGACGGTCAGCGCCAGATGCGCAAGATGATCCTCCGCTGATGCTTCTTCAGAAGTTCAGAGAGTACGCCCAGCAGCAACACCTTTTCCCTCCGGGGCAGAAGGTGTTGCTTGCTGTCAGCGGCGGCCGCGATTCCGTCGCCATGCTCCACCTTTGCCACCGTGCGGGCATCCCTTTCGCCGTGGCCCATTGCAACTTCAACCTCCGCCCGGGCGACTGTCAGCGCGATCTGAACTTCGTCGAACAGCTGGCCAAGTCCCTCCAGATCCCGTTTTATACCACCGACTTCGACACCGAGCGGTATGCTCGGCAGCACAGCCTCGGCATCGAGGAGGCGGCGCGCCTCCTGCGCTACGACTGGTTTGCCCACATCTGCCGCTCACAAGGCCTGGCGTGCGTGGCCGTCGCCCATCATCGCGACGACTCCGTCGAGACCCTCTTCCTCAACCTCTTCCGCGGCACAGGCATCGCAGGTCTGCACGGCATACTCCCCCATGCGAACATTGCCGGGGTAGATGTCGTGCGACCCATGCTCCCGTTCACCCGCGACGACATCAACCGCTACGTCGACCAGCACCGGCTCGAGTACGTTGAAGATGTCACCAACGGCAGTCTCGACGCCAATCGCAACTGGATCCGCAACGACCTCCTTCCCCGAGTGCGCGAACGCTACCCCTCGATCGGCCACACCGTGGCCGACAGCATAGACCGTTTCGCCGAGGTCGAGCAGGTCTACAACAACTACATCGCCCTGGTGCGCAACGCCCTTGTCCGCCCCTTGCCGCGGCGTGTGCCCACCCTTCCGCAGCCGACGCAGGGCATTCGGCTCGAGGCCGTTCCCGAGCCCCGCGCCACCCTCCTCTTCGAGCTGCTCCGCCCCTACGGCGCCAACGCCGCTATCGTCGACGAGATCCTCGGCGGACACCTCCGGACGGGCGCCTGCTTCTCCACCCCCAGCCACGACCTTGTCCTCGACCGCGGCACCCTCGTCCTCGGCCCGCGCGTCGACCCGGTCGAGCCGCGGCTCAGCTACGCCGAGGAACATCTCTCCAACGGAAAGCCAGGCATCTTCGTCGATGCCGACACGCTCGCCCAGCCCCTCAGCCTGCGCCTCTGGCAGCCGGGCGACGTCATCGTCCCCCTGGGCTTCGACCACAGGCGCAAGGTGAGCGACGTGCTCAAGGATCTCAAACTGAGTTCATACGATAAACGCTACGTCTGGATGCTCCTCGACGCCGAGGGGTGCATCGTGTGGATCGTCGGTCTGCTGCAGAGCCAACTCTTCCGCGTCACCCATCGCACCACGAGGGTGCTCCACATCTGTCTGGAATCTACTGAGGAAACAGCCCCCGGTGCCCTTTAGGCCACCACCCGTTGCACCGCCAGCAGGCGGTCGGCGCGGTCGGCCGGGCTGTGCTGGTAGACGTACACCGTGTAGCGGTTCGGTGTCTCGCGGTGGTCGCCCTCCAGGCGGGCCGTCAGCGACCGCCCCTGCTGGCCGTTGCCGACGAGCAGCTGGTAGGCGTAGTAGCCCTGCTTCAGCAGCAGGCGCTTGGTGTAGGCGCGGTAGTCGGGGTTGTACTCCATCCGGCTGGCCTCGTCCATCCGCCAGTCGGTCAATGCCCCCACGATGTAGACGCTCCCCTCGAGCATCGGCCGCTCCATCGGCAGGCTGAAGTTCACCCACACGTAGTCCGCCTCCAGGCGCGGATTCTGGCGGTCCCATACGTTGACTTTCATGCCCCCGTTGAGGGTGGTCTCGCTCAGGTAGTGCTTGCGCGAGCGGTCCTCGTCGGGGCGCAGCAGGGCGAAGAGCTCGCCGCCGTAGTCTTCCGTGCGCAGCACGTTGTACATCGGTGTCCCCAGGTTGCTGCAGTCGAAGTAGCGGAACGTGTTGCCCCCGTAGAAGACGTTGGCCAGCCGGCCGCGGAAGGCCAGGGCGTTGCCGTCGTAGCCGCTGTGCTGCAGCTCGTGCAGGTCGTCGGTGCGTCCGTTCTGCTGCACGACGACTGTCAGCCAGCGCACGTCGAGCGCCCCCTCGCGGGGCGTCAGGGTCACGTCCACCTCCTGGCGCCGCTCCAGGTCGATGCCGTCGTAGGGGCGCGTCACCTCGGCCCCCACGGCCAGGCTCTGCTCGCTGACGCAGAAGCGCCTCGTCAGCAGCACCTCGCCGCCCTCCTCCGAGCTCACCTCCACCACGTAGTTGCCCGAGTGGATGAACTCCGAGTACTGGCCCGGCACCGCGGCGCGGTAGTGCACGTAGTCGCGCCGCGTCGTGAACGAGAAGTCGTGCTCCTCCACGCTGCCCTCGGCAAAGCCCGAGAGGAACTCGTAGTCCTCCAGCCCGTCGGGCACCCAGTGGCGGTCGCAGTGCAGCAGGCGCCAGCGCAGCGCTTCGGGTTCGGCCCTCAGCACGTCGAACTCCAGCACCAGCCCCCCGCCGCCGCCCATGGCCAGCACCGGAAAGTCCAGCTCGGCCCCGCTGCGGTAGAGTTGCACACTCTTCACGTCGGCCCGCCAGGCCGAGTCGCACACCGCCGCCCGCGCCGGAGCGCCCAGCAGCAGCATGAGGAGGATCGTCAAGGTCGTTTTCATGCGGCAAAAATACGAAAAAAATACGACATACCAAAACCGCCTCTCCTTCAGCTCTTTGCGGGGTCTTCTCCCTACCTGCTCCCTGATGACTCCCTGATGACTCCCTGATGACTCTCTTAAAATCGGGGTGAAATCCTTGCCCTGCAAGCGATTTGCGAGATCGCCAGCGAGGATTGACCCCTTTTTGACCCCTATCGTGCTGTGGCAGAAAGCGTTGCAAAGGTCGTCGGAGGCCGGATTTTTAGGGTTATGTTAAATAGGATGGCTAACCGCCTGTGGATCAGGCACCATGAAGGGTGTTTGAAAAAAAATCGGCCGAAGCGTCTCCATGTGCTTTTTTTTGCGTATATTTGCATCATGAAAGAAAGCCCCATGAGCGAGAAAATATACATAGAAACGTATGGTTGTCAGATGAATTTTGCCGACAGCGAGGTGGTGGGAGCCATCCTGCAGGAGGCGGGTTACGGGCTGGTGGACAGCCTGGAGGAGGCCGATTTCGTGCTGATCAACACCTGCGCCATACGCGACAACGCCGAGCAGCGGGTGCGCCATCGCGTGCGCGAGTTGCGGGCCCAGCAGGGGCGCCGCCGTTCGCTGCGTATCGGAGTGCTCGGTTGCATGGCCGAACGCCTGCAGAGCCGCCTGATGGCCGAGGAGGACAACGTGTCGTTCGTCTGCGGCCCCGACGCCTACCGGCGCCTGCCGTCGCTGCTCGAGCAGGTGCGCGCCGGCCGCCAGGCCGCCGAGGTGGAGCTCAGCACCACCGAGACCTATGCCGACATCGAGCCTGTGCGCTTGGCCTCGAACGGCATTTCGGCCTACATCAGCATCATGCGTGGCTGCCAGAACTACTGCTCCTACTGCGTGGTGCCCTACACGCGCGGCCGCGAGCGCAGCCGCGACCCGCAGACCATCGTCGACGAAGCCCGCCGCCTCTTCGACGACGGCTTCCGCGAGGTGACCCTCCTGGGGCAGAACGTTAACAGCTACGACTGGCACCTGGCTGGCGACGAGGGTAGGGTGGACTTCCCGGAGCTGATGGACCGCGTGGCGGCCATCGACCCGCGTCTGCGCGTGCGCTTCGCCACCTCGCACCCCAAGGACCTCAGCGACCGCCTGCTGCAGGTCATGGCGGCGCGGCCCAACATCTGCCGCTGTATCCACCTGCCGGTGCAGAGCGGCAGCAATCGCATGTTGAAGCTGATGAACCGCAAGTACACCGTCGAGTGGTACCTCGACCGCGTCGAGGCCATTCGCCGCTACGTGCCCGACTGCTCCATCACCACCGACGTCATTGCGGGCTTCAGCACCGAGACCCTTGAGGACCACCAGGCTACGCTCGACCTCTTCCGTCGGGTGCGCTACGACTACGCCTACATGTTCAAATACTCGCTCCGCGAGGGCACCTACGCCTGGAAACACCTGGCCGACGACATCGCCGACGACGAGAAGACCCGCCGCCTGAACGAGATCATCGCCCTGCAGGGCCAGATTGCCCTGGAGAACAACCGCATAGAGGTGGGACGCGAGTACGAGGTGCTTGTTGAGGGCGAGAGCCACCGCTCGAAGGAACGCCTCTTCGGTCGCAACAGCCAGAACAAGGTGCTCGTCTTCGACCGCGGCGACGCACAGCCCGGCACCTACCGCACCGTGCGCGTCGTCGACTGCACCGCCGCCACCCTGCTGGGCGAGTTGGTGTGAGCAATGTGTTAAGTGTTATGAGTTAAAAAGTTATGAATTCTGATATGAACAAGGAATCGTTTTTCAAGCGCTACCCCTGGGTGCTGCACCTGCTGATCATGCTGGGTGTGTCGCTGGTGGTGCTGATAGTGGCTTTCCAGATTATTCGCATCTACGCTCGCCAGGGGCAGGAGTACGAACTGCCCGACATGGTGGGGCACAACGTGGCCGAGCTGCTGGCCGACAACCCCATCGAACTCGACGTGGTGGTGATGGACTCCATCTTCCGCCCCGGGCAGGAAGGGGGCCTCATACTGACGCAGGACCCCAAAGGGGGCACCAAGGTCAAGAAAGGGCGCAAGCTCTACATCACCATGACGGCCTATACGCCCGAGGATGCCGTGCTGCCTGAGCTGGTGGGTCTCACGGTGCGCCAGGCTGTCAGCGAACTCTCGGCCGCGGGCCTGCAGGCCGGCAAGCTGAAGTTTGTGGAGGACCCCTACAAGAACAACGTCATCGAGCAGACCTGCAAGGGCAAGACCGTCTACGCGGGTCAGCAGATCGAGCGCGGCTCGATGATCGACCTGCTGGTGGGTCTGGGCGACGGCAGCGGCCGCAGTGTGGTTCCCTTCGTCCTCGGACGCACGTCCGACCGCGCGCGGCGCGACATCCTGTCGGCGTCGCTCAACGTGGGTCACGAGCACTTCGGTGGGGTCAAAAACCGCTCGACGGCGGTTGTGGTCCGTCAGGATCCGGACTACACGGGTGTGTCGAAGTACACGTATGGCACCTCGGTCGAGCTGTGGTACCGCGACGCCGACGATGTCGACGTGGACAAGATGGTCCGCGAGTTCCGGGTGGACTCGAGCAAGATCGAGGAACCGGAGGTCTACGACGATGGGCGGCCGACCCCTGAGGAGATTGAAGAGATGGACGAACAGATATGGTAGGACGCGGGTGGATAGCATTGTGGGCGCTGCTGGTGCTGCCGGTGGCTGTGCCGGCGCAGGAGCTGTTGCTGCCCTTGCAGCACGCCGGCCGGCCTGCACGTCCGCACGTCAAGTCGGCCACCGGGGCCGTTAGCCTGCCCTTCTTCGACGACTTCGCCAGCGGCGCCTTGGCGCCGTCGCTGTGGCAGACGGACGGGAGTGTCGCGGCATCGTTCGACGTCAGCCCGCTGGCTCCCACCGTGGGGGTGGCTACCCTCGATGCGATCGATGCCACGGGGTGGCTCTACGCCGCGGCGTCGACCGAGACTTTCCCGGCCGATACGCTTGTCTCGGCTCCGCTGCGGCTCGACGGGCTGACGCCGGCCGACTCGGTGGTGATGAGCTTCTACTACCTGCCGGGCGGCGGATACGGCAACCGCTGGGAACGCATGGGCGATACGCCCGATGCCGGCGACAGCCTCTTCCTCGACTTCTTCCGCCCGACGGACAGCACATGGGTCACCGTGTGGGCCCGCGGCGGCATCAGTGTGGACACGCTGATGGAACACACCGGCACGGCGTGGCAATATGTGGCGGTGCCGTTGACGGAGAGCGCCTGGTTCGACAGTACCTTCCGCTTCCGCTTTCGCAACTACGCCAGCCTGGGTACGACGACGGTCGCCGGGCGTGCGGGCAACTGCGACTACTGGCATCTGGACTACGTGATGGTCGATCGCGGGCGCGACAGTGAGACGTCTCCCGTATGGCGCGATTTGGCTTTCGCGGCCCCGGCGCCCTCCATGCTGCGCCTCTACCGGGCCATGCCTTACCGACACTACGCCCCGCAGGCCATGGCAAGCACGCTGATGATGAAGATCGCCAACCTCTATTCTTCCCCCTTGGCGTCGCAGTACTCCTTTGGAATCTACGACACGACGGGCCTTGAGCTGTACCGCTATGAGGGTGGCTTCGAGAACGCCCCGTCGCAGGGCTACCAGACGGCCCCGGCACATGCCCGGCCGCCGGTGGGATATGCCTTCCCGACCCTGGCGGCACCGACCGATTTTCGGGTGGTGCACACGGTGAGAGAGGGCACGGGGGGCGACGCATACCAGCAGAACGACACGATCGTCTACACGCAGCACTTTGACAACTATTACGCCTACGATGACGGCACGGCCGAGAATGGCTACGGCCTCTCCTCGACGGCTGCGCAGCTATATCTGGCCTATCGGTTCGACCTGACTGTGCGTGACACCCTGACGGCGGTGGATTGCTACTTCAACCGCACGCTGGACGGGCAGAACGAGGCGGTGCCATTCTACCTGACGGTGTGGCGTGTGGGTTCCGATGGCCGCCCCTCGGAGGTGATCTACCGGGACGAGACCCGCCGTTTCCCCGCCTGTGACGGCTTTGCACACTATGTGTTGGAGGCCCCTGTGGTGCTGGAAGACAGTGTTTTCGTGGGCTTTGAACAGTCGGGAAGCGATTTCATCAATATCGGGTTCGACTGCAGTCTGAACACCTCCGAGCGCATCTTCTACCACACGGGTACCGAATGGCAGCAGAGCATCCTCAGCGGATCGCTGATGCTGAGGCCTTGCTTCGGCGAGTCATCGGCTGTGGGTGTACCTCAAGTGGAGGTTCCTGCCTGTCGGATATACCCCAATCCGGCATCCGATTGGGTTGAAATAGAGGGCGCTGAGACGGGCTGCGAGAAGGAGCTGTTCGACCTGCAAGGCCGCAGAGTGGCCGCTACCCGTGGCAACAGACTTGACACGCGAGTCTGTCAGGACGGATTGTACCTGCTGCGTATTGTGGAGTCGACGGGCATGAGTGTACAGAAAGTGCTCGTTAAGCATTGATTGATGTATGGAAGAGGAAACCGTAGACATAGAACAACAGGAATTGTATGAGCACCATCGCTTCACGGTGGATCGTGGACAAGCCACGATGAGGCTTGATCTCTACCTGCAGATGCGGTTGGAGGGTGTCTCTCGTAACAAGGTGCAGGCGGCCGCAAAAGCGGGCTGTGTGAGGGTGAACGACGCCGTGGCCAAGTCGAGCTATAAGGTAAAACCGCAGGATGTGATCACGGTGTTGCTGCCCGAGCCACCGCATGAGTTTGAACTGATACCGGAGAAGATTGATTTTCCGGTGGTGTATGAGGATGACGACGTGTTGGTGGTGGACAAACCTGCGGGGCTGGTGGTGCATCCGGGTGTGGGAAACTGGACGGGAACGCTGGTCAACGGGTTGCTCTACTATCTGAAACCTCCGGCAACGCCCTACTTGGTACACCGGATCGACAAGGACACGAGCGGGCTGCTGCTGGTGGCAAAAAACGAAGAATCTCAAGTGGTGCTGGCCAAGCAGTTCTTTGATCACACGATTGAACGGAAGTATAACGCGCTTGTATGGGGCGACTTTGCCGAGGACGATGGCACCATTGTGGGCAATTTGGCCCGTTCGCCCCGCGATCGTCGCACGATGGATGTCTGCGACGAGGAGCATGGAAAACATGCGGTGACGCACTGGCATGTGCTGGAGCGCTTCGGTTATGTGACGCTAGTGGAGTGTGTACTGGAAACGGGACGTACGCATCAGATCAGAGCACACATGAGGCATATCGGTCATCCGCTCTTCAGCGATGCCTCGTATGGCGGCGATGCCATACTGAAAGGGACAACGTTCAGCCGCTACAAACAGTTTGTAGAGAATTGCTTCGCGGTTCTGCCCCGACAAGCACTGCATGCAAGAGTGCTGGGTTTTGAGCATCCTCGCACGGGTAAACACATGCACTTCGAGAGCCCTCTACCAGACGATTTCGCGGCTTGTCTGGAGCGGTGGCGTTCCTATAGTGGCTCGAAATAGTTTTTAGCTTAGGTAAGAGCGGATCTCGTTGACGATCTTTTCTGCTGCATGTCCATCGCCAAAGAGTGGTGGAAAGTGGATTGTACAGTGCGAAAATTGTTGGTAGGCTTCGACGATGTGGTCGGTGTCGGCATCGGCGAGTATGCCTGCACCATGGTCGATGATCTCGGTCCATTCGGTTTCGGGGCGCATGATGACACACGGTCTCTCGAAGAAGAACGCTTCTTTCTGGACGCCGCCGCTGTCGGTCATCACCACTTGGGCGTTCTGCTCGAGGACGAGCATTTCGAGATAGGAGACTGGCGGAATGAAGAACAAACGGTCGAGGTGGGGGAGATCAACGGTGGCTAGCAGTTTCTTGGTTCGAGGGTGAAGCGGTATGACAACGGTGGTCTCGTTAGCAATGGCTGTGAGGGCTTGGAAGATCGAGGTGAGGCGTTGGAGGTTGTCGGTGTTGTAGTTGCGGTGAACCGTGGCAAGGATATATTGGTCTTTCTTGAGTTGGAGATCCAAAAGAAGCCTGCTCTGTTTTGATGCCAGTTGGGCATAGAAGAGGGTGTTGTCGTACATGACATCGCCGCTCAGGATGATGCGTCGTTCGCGGTTGTGATGGAAGCGTGTAGGACTGTCAAAAAAGCCTTCTCGTCGCAGATTGTCGACGGCGGTCTGGGTAGGTGCGAAGCAGATGTTGGAGAGTTGATCGCTGATGATTCGGTTCTGCTCTTCGGGCATGGTCATGTTATAGGAGCGCAGACCGGCTTCGATATGGAAGACGGGTGTCTGTATCTTGCTTGCAGCCAGGGCTCCGGCAAGCGTTGAATTGGTGTCGCCGTAGATGATGACACCGTCAAAGTGCTGTTTCGTTAGGACTTGTTCGATCCCTGTAAGCATCTTTGCTGTTTGCTCACCCTGGGGACCGGATCCAATTCCAAGGTTGATTAGTGGTTGAGGAATCTGGAGCTCAGAGAAGAACTGTTGGCTCATGTTCTCATCGTAGTGCTGCCCGGTGTGGAGGATGATGTCGGATATGGTCTCGCTGAAATAGGCCTTGATGGCTCGCGATATAGCTGCCGCCTTTATGATTTGTGGCCGTGCGCCGATGACAGTCAGTAGTTTCATTATTAATAGTCCCAGAGGTCGTTTTCTATTTCAAACAGCTTCTCTTCGATGAGATCGGACTCGTCAATGGCATCCTCGCCAGTGAGATAGTGCTGGATGGATCGTTCGTAGATGTTGCTTTCCCGTGTGATGTATGCTGTATAGCGTTGGTGGATGAATATCCAGTCCCAGGAGGGTTGCCCGACAAGGTTATTGTCGTTGAGGTAGGATGAGTAGCGTGCCAGAAGGTTTCTCACTGTTGGGTTCTGCATGGGTACCCAAAAAAGCGGCAGGTTGCCCATGTATATTTCCTCTTCGGTATTGGCAAATTTGTGGTAGGTCTGTTTGAGGGGGGCTAGAGCAAGCCGTCGTGAGTCCTGTCGGGTGTCCTGACGCCCGACAAACCAAGCTTCACGTATGGAGTATTGGTACACTTCGCCGCCATCAAATGTGCGTGGACGGATGATGGTCTGGTAGAGTTCGTTGTCATCGTCATCGTAACCAATCTCGAGTAGAATGGTGTCAGCTTTGGTATAATTGCGGACAAATTTGTCGTTGTCGATAGGTATCTTGAGGTCATCATCCTCGTAGATGGTGATTTCGTTGTCAACCACGGCATCCCAGAGGATGTAGGCGAGGCTCTTTTTGCCGGAAGGATCAGGATTGTCAATCGGATAGTAGAAGAATTGGTTGTACAATTCGTTCAGATCGATTGTTTTCCATATCATTGTACTCCAAAGGACATCGCTTTCGCGTAGGAAGGGATATGGCATGGGTTTCTGTTGCCGTTCTAATGTACTACTGTGAAAATCATTGGCTGATGGCTTATCAGGAACCTGTGCCATGATAGGAATCATCAGTTGAATGAGTGTCACAAATATGACGGATCTTTTTCCCATGTGTGTTAAAAAGAAAGGAGTTAGAGATTAGGAGTGTACTCCTAACTTCTAACTCCTTGACTTGAATCAATCGAATTATTTAGTACTCCCACATATCATTTTCGATGTCGAAGATTTTGTCCTCGATCAATTGGGATTCGAGAATGGCATCTTCGCCGGTAAGATAGTCGGTGATCTCACGATTGTACTTGTTGCTTTCGCGGGTGACATAGCTGTCAAAGTAGCGTTGGATGAAGATGTCGTCGTAGGAACGCTCGGCTACATCGTTGTGTTCATCGTAGGCGTTAGCGTTGACCAATACTTGACGTACACGCATATCATCCATCGGGATCCAGAAGGTCCACTCGTTGACTTCCTCGCTTTCACCCGAACGCAGGATGTTCTTGGCGAAGCGGAAAGAGAGACCGGTAATACGTACCTTCTGGCGCGAATCCTGTTTGTCGATGTACCAATACTCTTTCAGTTTGATCAATCGGGCTGTGGCGGGATCGAAATCTTCGGGGATAGTGTCATTAAAGACCTCTTGATCGCCAAATTCATCTTCCTCGCCATAGCTTACTTTGAGCTGACGACCCTGTAAGTTGGCTAAGGCTTTGCTCCATTCCTGAGGTACCTTCATGTCATCATCTTCGTAGACGTCAAACTCCCCATTGGCAGCAGCGTTCATAACGAGATTGACCAGATTGATGCGCCCCTGTTCATTTTTACCCTGTTCAATGGGATAGTAGAAGAACTGGTTGAAGTTCTCATTCAGGTCGATCTGGCGGAATACAAGCATCTTCCATACCACGTCGCTCTCACGGAGGAAGGGGTAGGGCATGGCTCGCTTGCCAACGACAATCCCCTTTTGGTAGAAATCGTTGGGGTTGTTACCGTCTTCGGCATCAATAATGCTCTGTGCGTTGACAGTCATTGTAAGTGCCGCTACAGCAAAGATGCTTAACAAAACCTTTTTCATATCATTGCTTTTTTAGTTATCCTATGATTGATTACTTGTTGATAGTCAAAATGCAGCTGCTTGTCCGAGGAACACCATCGGGCATCATGACCTTGGCATCAACGTAGACTTTATCACCACGGTTGGCTTTCTTGATAGCACTGATCAAGTCAGGATCAAAGGTGTTGCCGTTCATGGAGAATGGTTTGTTGCCAACGAATACCTCAAGGCTCATCACCCGGATGCTTCCTTTCGGGATCTTGAACTCAAAGCCTTCCTGCGGGCGTGCTACAACGGTAGCACCGGATGCAAGATTGGCACGTGATACTTTGGCTCCATTGGTAAATCCGCCAACCGTAATACTCGGGTTAGGTATGGGTTTCACTTTGTACACAGGAGCACCCATACGTGTGGTTTTATTGTCGACAACTGCGTCAACTCCAAGGACAATCTTCTTGCAGCCAGTGGCAGGAGTTATGTTGTATTTACCTTCTCCTTCACCGGGTGATAGTTTGCCGTTGCCTTCAATGATAGAGACTTTCACATTGCGTCCATCTACGCCAGGGACAGAGGCCGTGAACGGATTTTCAATACCCGCATACATTACCTGCATGTTATCAAGAGAAACGACGGCTACGGGTTTGGCAACGAAGTAATTATCACTGATTGGATACTCTTTTACACCGCCATCGGGATTGGTAACATAGGCCGTACCAATCACACGTTGTACACCGAGGGTATTACAGACCGTGCGATAATGTACCGAACCGCTATCGGTAGAGTTAAGTTGCTGACCATTAACTGTGGCTGTAAAGTGCTGTTTCGAGTCGTATGCTGCCACGTTAATGTCTGTTTCATACACTCCACCCTGAATAATATAGGTTGACTTCGGGCGGGAAATCATGGCAATTTGATCGAACGAGAAGTCTCCTTTACTTACGTGTTTATATAGAGTGTTGACAGCATCGAATTCAGCGTTCATGGTCTCGGCTTTCAGTCGGGTGAGTGTCACCAACGACGAACCGGACACTACCTCATTGAAGTTAACGACTTCCCACTCCTGCGGGTTGTTGTCGGGATCAAGCACCTTGTTCTCAACATTCAATGCAATGTTAACACTCGAGGAGTCTTCGCCAAGAATCTCTTTGATTCTGCGCTTGTATTCAATTATTTTAGCTTTCAGTTCAGGTCCTTTACCGGCCTTTTCTGCAGCAAAAAGGTTGGTGCTTTCGTGAAGTTCATCCATCTTCAACCAACGGAACCCCGCGAGATCGATGGCTTTCTTAATGCTATCAAAGTTAGGGGAACCGTCTGCGTTGACGACGCTCATTTTGTAGCTAACCTTAGGATTCTCAGGATCGGGATGTATTTCAGCGGTGGAACTGACTTTCGCCATTAATACATATTCGAGACTGTCGATATAATTGCCCATTTCGGTAGACAAGCGACGCACCTCTTGGGCCTTGTCGTAGTCTGCTTGAACTTTGTCTTTACTGTTCTTTAGCGCGTTCTCAAAGTTGGCATATGTATCGTCAAGTTTGACTTGTAGATTCTCATTGCTCTTCGTCATGGCGGAGCCAACGGTTTTAAAACCGTCAACCACCTGCGCCGATACGTTAAGAGCAAGCATGGCGGTGTACACGAGGTACATCATCGTAATCATCTTTTGTCTCGGGGTTTCCGGACAGTTTGTTGCACCCATTGTCTATTCCTTTCTTTTTGTTACACGATGGAGATTAGTTAGACATTGAGTGTGGATTAGATACGGGTCTGCATTGCCGCAAGCATGTTGCCGTAGACGTTGTTGAGTTCGGCCACCTTGCGGGTCAAGGCGTCCACTTGCTCTTTGTATTTCATAATACCGTCGGCCGAATCTGTGAAGTTGGTCAGCATGGTGGCCATCTTCTCCTCAAATTCCTTGTTGAGGTTCATCTGGGTCGAGGCATTGTTGATTTGCATCTCGTACATGGCATTGATGCTGCTCAAACTAGCGGACATCTTCTTCATCTCTTCCACATAACTGACTTCGCCGCCCAGCGATTCGGCGGTCTCGCGGTAGATGGTGGAAAGGGTCGAGATGGCCTCAGGTGCACCTTGCATGCTTTCCAGAAGTTTTCCCGCCTGACCAGCTACGCCGTCCATGTTGCTGACAAACTTGTCGGTGGCAGCTGTAACATTGGCCATGTTATTCATGGAGTTTGCACTATCGGCCAGGTTCTGCATACCTTGTCCAAGGCGATCAATAAGTTCGGGGCTGATATTGGCATCTTCCAGCATCTTGTCCAGTTTGGCACTGATAGGATCTTTGCTAACAGGAAGGCTGGTCTCAATGGGGAGCCCGTTTTCGTCAAGGGCGGTGTTTATGGCAGATTCGTCAACCATGCCGGCCAGTTCCGGATAGACGAGGCTCCAGTCCCATTCTTTGTGAGGCGGTTCAAATGCCGAGAGGAAGAAGATAACAGTCTCAGTACCCATACCGGCGATAAGCATGATGTTAGCGCCCGGCCAGTGCATGATTTTGAAAAGAGCACCGATAATAACGACGGCTGCACCCCAACCATAGAGGTAGCCCATGAATGTTTTGTAGGTTTTACTGCGGACGAGGTTGTCTATGAAGCTCATAATTCTCTGATTTTAGTGTTTGCTTATGAATGTGTTACTTGCTTTCTTTGTGTATTGTGCTTTGTTTTTATCGCGAAACGTTGCTGGCGGTGCGGAGGTTGTCACCCTTTACGCGGCCCAGGTAAGGCTGCACGCAGCGGAAACCGATGTAGCATTTTGCGGTATCCATGAACTCGTAGCTGCGGGTCTGAACCTGGATGAAGTACTTCTGATCCTTCCAGCTGCCACCACGAATCACCTTGCGTTTCATGGCCAACGGGTCTTCGTCCTTGGCGTCATAGTTGTAGTAAGGAGTGACCGCGTTAGCAACGATATAGGTCGACTCGTTATATGCGTCGAGGCACCATTCGCTGACGTTGCCAGCCATGTCGTACAGACCGAAATCGTTGGGGGCATAGTGACCGACCATCAGGGTCTTCACGCCACCGTCGTCGTCGTAGGCACCACGCAGCGGCTCGTAGTTTGCGAGGAAGCATCCATTAGGATTGCGCACGTAGGGACCACCCCAAGGATAGCTCTGCGAGGCAATGCCACCGCGGGCGGCATACTCCCATTCGCTTTCGGTGGGCAGACGGAAGTCGTTGAGGGTCGAGTAGTCAATGCTCTCCAGGTACTGGTTCAGCATGTTGCTGCGCCACACACAGAAGGCTTTGGCCTGACGCCAGCTGACACCCACCACGGGATAGTTGTCGAAAGCGGGCGAGGAGAAGTAGCTGCGGGTGTAGTCTTCGTTCATCGAGTAGGTGTAGTCATGCACCCAGCAGAGGGTGTCAGGATAGATGTTGATGAACTCGCGCTGGATTTGGTTGGAGCGGTTGTTCAAGCCTTTGGGACGCACGGCAAACGAGGTGCCACGATGTTCACTCTTGGCCGTTACACCGTTTTCCTTCTTTGCCACGTCGGCATAGTCAATATAATAGTATTCATAATTTAATTTAGCCACATCGATAGCACGGCGATGGTTGATGTCAACGATGTAATATCCACCATCGATCAGAGCCTGACGTACATCGGCGTCAGCATAGTCGATCTTGGTCTTATAGTTCAGGATGGGAGGATCCAGAGGCTCACCATACTGATCTTCCTCCACGAGGAAACCGTCAATGCCGGCTTCGCCCAGAATGCGACGGGCCACCGAGTCGCGCACAGCATAGACAAACTGGCGATACTCGTTGTTCGTGATCTCGGTCTCGTCCATGAAGAACGACCCGATCTGCATCTTGCGCGGTTGTGAGGTCTCACCGTAGGTGACGTTCTGTACACCGGCTCCCATCGTGTAGTTGCCTTGATTGATAAACACCATGCCCTTCAGGTCGATGTCTTCAAAGTAGGGACGGTCGTTGACGCCGACCAGTTCTCCTTGGTTGGAGGATCCGCAACCGTAGAATAGGGCTGCCGAGACGGCAAGGATGAAAACAATCTTTTTCATATCTCTATCTATTTTTATTTGCTATAACGTATTTTGTTCAAAAATGTTTCTCTTTTTAAGAATATTTATCTATTATTATAATAGGAAGCGAGTGGTGCGCGACACCGTCGGAGGCCGCTCGGGTGTGATGATGCGGAAGGTGCCGTTGAGGAACACCTCCAACGATCCCATGCTGCGGCCGGGCTTTAGGTAGCCCAGTTTCGACGTGGTCATGTCGTAAGCCACACCGATACGCAGCCAGTTGAGGTTGGAGAAGTTCCAGTTGATACCGGCAAGGAAGACGAAAGCATCGCCCAGACGGTAGCCCAAACCTCCCCAGAAGGCGCTCTCGTAGTCGAGCAGCAGCGAGGCTTCTGCTTGGAATATCGAGAAGTCGGACGTTTTGGCCATGAAGCTCGGTTTCAGTTTGAACGAGGGGTTGTAGGGGAAGGCGTACTCGTATCCACCCATCAGGTAGAGCGTACGGGCATTCTTCCATGCCAGGGTCTCGCTGTGCGAGCCCAATAGGTTTTTTACCGAGAGGCTCAGGTAGTACTCGCCCGGCACCTGGTAGTAGACGCCGGTGGCCAGGTCGAACATGAACTCCGACACCTGCTGCCCGCTGACGGCGGGGTCGTTGACGCCCGAGGTGGGGTTCGTAGGATCGCCGGTGAAACCGTTATAACCAATCAGGTTCTCGGTGTTGAATGAGAAGTTGTACAGGTTTACTTCCACACCGGCGGCCAGGTTGCCGCGACCCCAGTAGATACGGAAGGCATAGTCGAGGTTGATGGTGGTGTTCTGGTGATAACCGATGCTTTCCGAGTTGAAGAGCAGACCGATACCACCATGCAGGAAGGTGACGGGCATGTCGAACGAGGCGAGGTAGTTGGTGGGGGTGGTTCCGGCCTCCATGTCCGGCAGCGGCGCCTGGAGGTTTAGCCCCATCCATTGGTTGTTGTACAGCAGGGAGAGCGACAGCGCTCCCTGGCTACCGGCATAAGCGGGGTTGTAGCTTAGCTGGTTGAACATAAAATGTGAGTACTGACCCTCGTTTTGAGCAGTGGCAACAGACAAAAACAGGGTCATCATTACAAAAAATGACGCCGTTTTCCGAGTCCAACGTGGGGTTCCGTGTCTATGCATTATCGCCACAATGGCTTGTTTTTTAGTCTATTATACGTTCATTTAATCAAACCCAGCCCTCGGTTTGGGACTTGGATTTAACTTTGCAAAGATAGTAATATTTATTTAAATGGCAAAAAAAAGTTTAAAAAAAATTAATTTGCCTCTATCACTTGGACCCAGGGAAATGTGTTTCTGATGCTCCGAGCCAACTGGTCGGCCTGCTTTTTTGTGAAGCGTACGTCGAGGGTGATCTTCAGGCTGTCGCTGCCTTCGAGCGACTCCACCCTGACGCGGTCGCGATAGGCGGCGGGCAGTCGTCGCGTCTGGTTGAACACTTCGCTGTGCGACCCTGCCACTCCCAGCATCAGGTTGTACTCATCGACGCCTGGCGTACTGCCGGTCTCTAGTTGCGGAATGGCTTGGTTTTCGGATGGTTCTGTCTGGGGTGGAGGAGGGGTGGCGGTGCCCACGTCGGGGTGCAACCTCGACCGTACCGAGTCGAACATCGTCTCCTGCGCGGCCCATCGCTCCTCGTAGCCCGGGGGAAGGATGCGCACCGTGACGGGTTGCATCCCTTTGATGCCGATGGCGTTGGCGGCGCGATGGCTCATGTCGAACACCCCTCGTTTCGGACAGCGGTCGTTGACCTTGACAATCACCTGTTTGCCACTGTTGCGGTTGGTGACCATGACGTAGGTCCCCATCTTGATTCGCCAGTGGGCGGCCGTGAATTTGTTTTGGTCGAACACCTCGCCGCTGGCGCATTTGCGCCCCTCGAACTTGTCGTGATAGAAGGTCCCCTTGTTGGGATATTCGGTGACGGTATCGGTGACGGCGTAGTTCTGCGCCCGCAGGGGCAGCGCTATCGCCAGCCACATCATGGCGGTTATGATCCGTCGGCTTACCATACCACAGCGTCCGGGTGGAACCATTTGCCGTGCAGGCGGAGCACCTGCTCGATGACGTCGCGCACGCATCCGTGGCCGCCGTTGTAGAGCGACACGTAGTCGACCATCTCCTTGATCTCCACCGCCGCGTCGGCCGGACAGGCGCTGACGCCGGCCCGCCGCAGCATCGGGTAGTCCGGCAGGTCGTCGCCCATGCAGAGCACCTCCTCGTCCTTCAGCCCGTTGGAGGCCAGGAACTTGTCGTAGGTCAGTATTTTGTCGCCGCAGCCCGTGTAGCATTGCTCCACGCCCAGCATGGCCATCCGGTTGTCGATGCTGGCCGATGTGGCGCCGCTGATCACTGCCACCGTGTAGCCCTTCTTGACGGCGTACTGCACGGCGAAACCGTCCTTGATGTTGCCGCAGCGCACCGTCTCGCGGTCGGCATAGACCCACACGTCGCCGTTGGTCATCACGCCGTCGAAGTCGAACACGAAGGCCTTGATGGGCAGTAGTTTCTCTTTGTAGTTGATCATCTTGTTTCTCTAGGGTTTGGCCAGTTCCAGCATCTGCTCGTAGGTGTGGCGCCAGCCTTCCCATCCGTAGCGTTCGCTGAGGTTCTGGTTGTGAATGATGCAGCAGAAGGTGCCCTCCACCTTTCGCAGCCGGTCCACCAGCTGCCGGTAGTGTTCCAGGGCCCCCTCGGGGCTCAGTTTGAGGTACTTCTGCAAGGTGGTGTCCATCACGCAGAACGGATGGATGATGAGCTTGGTCTCGTTGTCGCGCTCCAGGTCGTAGAAGGGGTAGGCGACGCTGATGCCGGCGCGGAAACCCGTGGTGTCGGCGTAGCCCATGGAGTAGTCGTCGGTCAGGCCTGCGCGTAGCAGTATGCGGTAGCTGACTGGCAGCTTCAGCCGCAAGAAGTGGTAGCGCGACTTGGATATGGTGCGGTGCAGGATGTCTTCCAGCCGCCGCGTTTCGAGGTCGACGTTGTGGGGCTGGTCGGCTGAGTGGTAGCCCGGGTGGATGCCCATGCTGGCATAGTCGTCGAGGTGTTGCAGCAGTTCGCGGGTGTGGTTGTCTTGGTAGCTCGACGGCTTGTCGTACTGGTCGTAGTCGGCTATCAGGGCGAAGAAGATCAGCTTGGCGCCGGGAATGGCCCGGTGTTTGCCGATGATGTAGTCGAACGTGTCGAAGGGGTCCTCCTCGCGGCCGGCCAGCACCCGCATACGGCGTTTCACTTCGCCCACGTCGCGCCGCACCACCAGATCGCGCACGGTGCCCGCCACCGTGCGGAAAATGCCTTTGTGTTTGTAGCACCAGGCAGAGTCGATGTCGACGGTCTGAATAAATCGGTAATGGCGTGAGGACCAGGCATAATCGGGATACCGCGCGGCAATCATCCGTTGCAGTATCTGTGCCCACTGGTCCACCACCGGCTCGTCGTTGAAGCCCGCCGCCACAGCCAGTTGTTCGCTGCTCACATAGCGCCCGTGTTCGTCCTCGCGGTGAGGCAGATACTCCTCGTATCGGCTCACCATGTAGAAGGTCGCCGCCAGCGGATCGAACGGCAGCTCGAGGTCGTGCCCGTAGACCGGGAAGAGCATCCACTGCCCCTCGTGCTGGAACGGACGCGGCTCCTGCTCGTCGATCGACGTCTCAAACAACAGTTTGGCACTCTTGATGTGTATGCTGTCGCCCAGTCGCCGTGGGCCGTAGCAGAACTTGGCATCGCCGTACGAGAGGAAGTACTCCTCGTCGGTGGTGATGCTGAAGTCGGCGTGCAGCACACGTTTCAGCAGTACGTTCAGCGTGTAGCCCAGCCGATTGGTCAGTTTGGGTGTGTGTACAAGTAGCATACTTAGGGTGCAAAGATACGACTTTTTTTCGAATCGGTGACTTCTAGGGTGCATTTTATGCCCAGCGGAAGGGCTAAGTTGTTGTCGCCCAGGTGTCCAAAAGGAGCGTTGAAGGCTACGGGATAGGTGTATTCTTCCACCGTTTCGGCCACGATTTCCTCGGCTTTGCGGCCCCAGGGGACCGTGTTGTCGTGCATGTCGCTCAGTCCGCCCACCACGAGGCCCGCCAGCCTGTCGAGCATGCCGGCCCGCTTCAGGGCCTGCATCATGCGGTCGATGTGGTAGAGGTATTCGTCCAGATCCTCGACGAGGAGTATTTTCCCGCGTGTATCTATTTGAGAGTGCGACCCCAGCAGGCTGTAGAGGATGGAGAGGTTGCCCCCCACCACCTCGGCCCGGGCCGTCCCTTGGCGGTTCAGCGCCGCGGGCTCCCAGTCGTAGGCGAAGCTATCGCGCTGGACGCCAAACAGAAAGTCGTGCATCGAACGCGTGGCCGGCGTCTCGGTGCCGTGCATGTTGATGGGCATCGTGGCGTGGAGTGTCGGCAGGCCGAGCTGGCGGTGCAAGTGGCTGTGCAGCACCGTGATGTCGCTGTAGCCCACCACCCATTTGGGGTGCCGGGCCAGCCGTGTGAGGTCCAGCCGGTCCACGATGCGCACCGTGCCGTAACCGCCTCGGCAACAGAAGATAGCCTTGATCTCGGGGTCGTCCAGCAAGCGCTGCATCAGCGCCGCGCGATGGGCGTCGCTGCCCGCCAGCTGCCCCTGGCGTTCGTAGAGTCCCTCCGGCACCACGACCTCCAGTCCCCACGACTCCAGCTGTGCTATGGCCGGGGCCATCTCCTCGGGGCTCACGGCCCGCGCCGGTGCCGCCAGGGCCACCCGGTCGCCCGCCTTCAGGTAGTTCAATCGTTCCATAACCCTTATGTAACGTCGGCAGCCCGAAATTATTGTATGTCGAGTGTAAGTAATTGACAATCATCTGTATGTATTCCTTCTGTCAAGCCGTTGAAAAAATGCACACAAAAATGAATCACCGACACCGAAACCTGCCAAAAACCGCCTTTGCAACCCCTTGTTTGTCAGGTATGATACGGGACCATCTCCTACTCAACTCTTACTCTTCTCCTACCCATCGCCTACTCATCCCTTACTCGAGTAGGATAAGGGTAGGGGATGAGTCGCCGAACAGCAGTCGAAGAGTCGGGGCCGGTGGGTCGGCATCCCCTCGTCGACCCCTCCCCGACGGGACGGCAGGAGGGCGACATGGGGTGCCGATGTGAAAAAAAATTTGGTGGAACCAAAAATTGTTCGTACATTTGCACTTTCAAAATGTAGATAATATTTTATTAACAAACTATCATGACTTTACAGCAAATCGTAGACAAACTGGGCGCCACCGTGGGGCTGGGCGCCGACAAGCTGGACCGCGAGGTGGAGCATGCTTTCGCTTCCGACCTGATGAGTGACGTGCTGACGCTCAAGGACACGCCGGTGCTCATCACCGGTCTCTGCAACGTGCAGACCATCCGCACCTGCGACATGGCCAACCTCGATGTGGTCATCTTCGTGCGCGGCAAGCGCCCGAGCGAGGACATGATCGAGCTGGCCGACGAGAACGACATGGTGCTCATCTGCACCCCCTACTCGATGTTCAAGACCTGTGGCCTGCTCTGGGAACTGGGCATGAAACCGTTGTTTTAATCAGGAGTTAAGAGTTAAGAATTAAGAAGTTCCCCCGCAAGTGGCAGCTTTTAACTCATAACTCACAACTCATAACTCATAACTGAAAAAATGCATCAGGAATATACAGTTATCGAAGGCGATTTCGTCAATGCCGGCAAGGCTTCCAGTTCGGTGAAGAAGACGCTGAAGCAGTTGAATGTCAATCCGCAGGTGGTGAAGCGGGTGGTGGTGGCCCTCTACGAGGCCGAAGTGAACGCCATCGCGCACGCCTACGGCGGCAAGGTGCTCGTCGACATCGACGCCGACAAGATCCGCATGGTGGTGGCCGACAAGGGTCCCGGCATTCCCGACATCGCCTGGGCCATGGAGGAGGGCCACAGCACCGCCCGCCCCGAGGTGCGCGACATGGGCTTCGGCGCCGGTATGGGTCTGCCCAACATGCAGAAGAACGTCGACAAGCTCAACGTCACCTCCGAAGTCGGCGTTGGCACCACCGTCGAGATGGAAGTGAATTTTCAGTAGTTAAGTAGACAGTAGTTAAGTAGTTAAAGTAGATTATGGAATTCTTTCACGCCTTACATGTCGAGGAGTCGCGCTGCATCGGATGCTCGCGCTGCATGAAGATCTGCCCCACCGAGGCCATCCGTATCCATGGCGGCAAGGCCATGATCCAGGAGCACCGCTGCATCGATTGCGGCCGCTGCTACGAAGTCTGCCCCGCCCAGGCCATCCGCATCAAGGACGACGACTTCGAGGCCATCCGCCGCTATCCCCACTCGGTGGCCCTGCTGCCGGCGGTTTTCATGGGCCAGTTCCCCGACGACATCAGCGTCTCGAAGGTCTACGCCTCGCTGCAGGAGCTCGGCTTCGCCCACGTGATGGAGGTGGAGAGCGCCGCCATGATCTACAAGGAAGCCAAGGAACGCTACGCCCGCGAGCACCCCGACGTGCGGCCCCTCATCTCGTCGTTCTGCCCCGCCATCGTGCGCCTGATACAGATCAAGTACCCCTCGCTGGCCGAGAACGTGATGCCCATCAAGGTGCCGCTCGACCTCAGCGCCATGTATGCCGTCCAGGAACTCGTCAGCCGCGGCATCCCGCGCGAGGAGATAGGCCTCTTCTACATCACCCCCTGCGCCGCCAAGGTGTCGGCCGTCAAGGCCCCCGTGGGCGAGGAGAAGAGCCTCATCGACGGCGTGATCAATATGAACCTGCTCTACAACCGCGTCTACAAGCATATCAAGGACATGGGCAAGAACCACCAGTATCCGCCCCTGTCGCGCCAGCGCCTCGGCGCCGACGCCATCCTCAGCACCCTCACCAACGGCGAGCGCCGCATCTGCACCGCCAAACGCTCCTACGCCATCGACGGCATCGAGAACGTCATGGACTTCCTCGACCGGCTGGAAAACGACGAGGTGGAGGGCGTCGAGTTCCTCGAGCTCCGCGCCTGCGACCAGTCGTGCGCCGGCGCCCTGTTGAGCGTCGATAACCGCTTCCTCTGCGGCGAGCGCATGTACGCCCGCGCCCGCAAGGCCGCCGAGCGCGAGCGCAACGGTGAGATGCCGCGCGACCGCGAGATGGAGAAGTACCAGGAGTACCTCATCGAGAACTCCACCGTCGACGAGGTGCAGCCGCGCTCGATGCTCGTGCTCGACCCCGACATCAGCAAGGCGCTGGAGAAGATGGAGAAGATCGAGCGGATGAAGGAGCACCTGCCGCAGATCGACTGTGGCGTCTGCGGCGCCCCCACCTGCGAGGCCTTCGCCACCGACGTGGTCTGCCAGCAGGCCTCGCTGCACCAGTGCGTCTTCTACCGCCTCCACCTCGAGCAGGCCGGCAAGATGACCCTTCACGAGGGCCGCTCCAACATGTACGCCGTCTGGGGCGACGACCGCATCAGCGGCGAGATAGAGGTGTGATGCACACCTGCCTTGGGAGAATGCAACCCGATCAATTAGCCCATTAAAAGCATCAAAATAATGAAAAAGACATTGAATTCCATCGTGGCGGTGGTTGTTGCTGCTCTGACCCTCAGCCTCACCGGGTGCCAGAAGGACTTTGAGGAACTCATCATCGGCACTTGGAATGAGGACGAGTCTACCGTAACCCATACCATTGACAACGATAGTCCCGAGACCTACTCCGCTCTCGGGGAGGGTGAGACCGCCGAGATTACCTTCAGAGCCGACGGCACCTACACCACCGTGCACCACACCACCGAGGGCGAGGTGGAGAAAAACGGCACCTGGAGCATCCAGAAAGACAAAATCACCCTCATTGCCGATGACGGCCCCATGGCCTACTTCATTGACAAACTCAACAGAAAGCATTGCTACCTCCACGGCATAAGCAGTGCCACAATCGATTATACCACCTATTATATCCACTACAGTTTGAAACTGACGAGGATGTGATTCCGACGATGGCCTTTCCCTATTGAGAGAGGGGGAGAGGCTATGCTTGTGGTTGGTCTCCTGTCGGCGGGAGGGTGACCATCTCGCCGTGGCGTCGGATGTATTCGGCCAGGGCGCGGTAGAAGCGGTGGTGGCCGAGGGTCTCGGCGTTGCCGACGATGATGAGTTTCATGCGGGCGCGGGTGATGGCGACGTTCATGCGGCGCAGGTCGCGCAGGAATCCTATCTGACCGGCGGCGTTGGCGCGCACCAGCGAGATGACTATCACATCGCGCTCCTGCCCCTGGAAGCCGTCGACGGTGCCCACGGTGATCTGCCGTTTGAGTCTACGGAAGTAGTGCTGCATCTTGAGCAGGCGGCGCAGCAGGCGTGCCTGCCCCCGGTAGGGGGTGATGATGCCGAAGTCCATGCGCTCGCTCTCTACCTTCTGTGGCGAGATCATCTCAATGTAGTCGCGCAGGGTATGGATGACCAGGCGTGCCTCGTCGGCGTTGCTGCGACTGTTGTCACGGCTCTCATGCTCGGAGTGGTCGAGGGCCGAGGTGTCGAGCCACATGAGCGGCGTGTCCAGTGGGCTCACCTGCCGCTGGGCCACCTCGGGGGCGGCCTGCAGACGTCCGTCGTAGAACCAGCGCGACGAGAAGCCCATGATGTCCTCGTTCATGCGGTATTGCATGGTGAGCAGGCTGACGCACTGAGGCCATAAGCCCACCACCTTCTGCATCAAGGTGTCGTCTAATCCGCCGCGGGCGGCCTCGAGACTTTTCACCGTGGGCGACAGCTGTTGGTGGTCGCCACCCATCACCACGCGGTCGGCCCTGAGGACGGCGGCCCAGCAGGCGGGCTCCAGGGCCTGGGCGGCCTCGTCGATGAAGAGGGTGCTGAAGCGGCGCCGCTCCATCAGGCGGTAGGCGCTGCCGATGAGGGTGCAGCTCACCACGCGGGCCTGCTCGAAGAGGTCGGCGTTGATCTTGATCTCCAGTTCCATCTCGCGCTTGCGCAACTGATGGACGCGCTCCCCTTTGGCGCCGTCGCGCAGGGTCTTGCGGATGCTCCACAGCTCGTGGTAGTCGGGGTGGGAGGCGTAGCGCCGCTCATAGCTGCAGTCGAGCATCTCGTCGCTCATCCTTAGTGGGTTGCCCACGCGCAGCACGTGGATTCCTCGCCGCATGAGTTGTTCGCTGATCCAGTCGACGGCGGCATTCGAGGGGGCGCAGACGAGCACCTGTGTCTCGCGCTGGAGGGTCTCGATGATGGCCTCCACCAGGGTGGTGGTCTTGCCTGTGCCCGGAGGGCCGTGGACGATGCTCACCTCCTGGCATTCGATGACCTTCTGTATGGCGTCCTGCTGGCTGGGGTTGAGCCAGGGGAAGGAGATCCGCGGCAGGTTGCGGAAGGCGGGGTGGCGATTGCCGATGAGCACGTCGCGCAGCCTCACGAAACGCTCGTTGTCGTTGTGCTCTGCCGCACGGAGTGCTTCCTCCATCACGCGGAACGATGTGTTGTCGATGCCCAGTTGAACCCCCAGCTCGTGGCGGTTGGCGGTGTCGCGCAGGCTTTGCATCGCCCCCTTGCCGGGGAGGCTGACGGTCAGTGTTCCGTCGCCCACCAGCTCCACATAGCACTGGTGCGGCAACTCCTTGGGACCATCCGCGTGCAGATAGAAGAAGGTGACGGGCTTGCCGGGTTCGAACTCCAGTTCGGTCTCCTCGTCGCCGACATCGAATCGTAGCTGCACCGTGAGTTGCCCCAGCGGGTTATAGCTGCTGTCACCCAGACTGATAGGGTAGCGGCAGGCCGGCTCGCAGATGAGGGCGCCCGTCAGTGGCAACCCCCGCTGTTCGAAGGTGCGGCGGTATGCTTGCTGCTCTTCCTTCAGTTCCAGAGCCACCAGTTCTCGTAACCGAGCGAAGTATGTGCTTACATTGTTCACGCCCTAATAACCGATGTATCTGTGCTTTTATTGCCTCGGTTCGGTTTTTTTTATGTATCTTTGCAACTTGTAACGCGGGTTTGCGATGGTGCAAACCACCTGATACTATGTGATATGAAACAGATACTGCTCGTCAACGACGTCGTGGGCCACAGCCATGTGGGCATGGTGGCCATGCTTCCCATCCTCACCTACCTGGGGCACTCCGCCTATAACCTCCCCACCGCCCTGGTCTCCAACACCCTTGACTATGGTCACTTCAATGTCCTCGAAACCACCGAGTACATGCGCGGCACCATCCCTGTCTGGCGCAAGCTGGGTTTCCGCTTCGATGCGGTTTGCACGGGCTTGATGTTCAGCGAGGAACAGGCCCGCCTGGTGTCGGCCTACTGCCGCCAGCTGCACTCCGAGGGCACCACCGTCTTTGTCGACCCTATCATGGGCGACGGCGGGCGTCTCTATAATGGCATGGGCGACCGTCAGGTGGAGCTTATGCGCGAGATGGTCAGTGTGGCCGACCTCACCTTCCCCAACTACACCGAAGCCTGCTACCTCACCGGCATCCCCTTCCGACCCGAGGGCATGGACTGGCCGGAGGCCTGCCGCATGCTCGACGGCATCGCTGCCATCGGCGCCCAGTCGGTGCTGATTACCAGCGCCCGTGTCGACGGCCATAGCTGCGTCATCGGCCGCCGTAGCGACGAGTCGCTCGGCTTCCGACAGAAGATTTCCGAAGGTCCTTACTTCCGAATCGACTACGATGAGATCCCCAAAGCCTTCCACGGCACAGGCGACATCTTCTCGGCCGTGCTGGTGGGCCACCTGATGCGCGGCGAGACCCTCCGCGAGAGCACCCGCACCGCCATGACGGTGGTCAGCCGCCTCATCGAGCGCAACCTCGATCAGGAGGACCTCTGCCTCGGCATCCCTATCGAGAAATGCCTCGACCTCCTGTAGGCCTTTACCTTATATTTATATCTCCACCACCGCCCCGGGCCAGGAGGCTACCTGGGCTGTCACCCATTCAGCCAGCCGGATCAGCAGATCCAGCGGCCAGGCGGTGACGCCGCAAGGTACGGCCATGTAGGCCAGCGACAGCCCCAGCATCACCCCCGCCAGCGGCACCACCACCACGTTGGCCACCAGGAAATAGGTGGGAAAACGGTGGAATGTCGTGGCCACCACGGGCAGTGTGGCCAGGGTGGCGAAGGTGCTGACCGCCACCAGTTGCCACAGCCGGTGGCGGAAGGCTGTGATGACGGGCCGCGCCAGCAGGATTCCTGCCACAGCGCTGTAGGAGAGCTGCCACCCCAGGTCGAACAGCAGCTGCGGTTGCAGCCCCAGGGTGACGATGGCGGTGGCCGCCAGCAGGTTGAGCCCCGGCGTGCGTCGCCCCGCCATGCGGGCCACTATGAAAAGACTGAACATCAGGGCTGCCCGCACCGTCGACGGTGCCAGGCCGGTCAGCAGCGCAAAGACCCACACCGCCGTCAGCTGCACCGCGCCCCGTATGGTGCGCCCTCGGCGCTCTTTGCCAAGCCATATCAGGGCGGCTCCCACGATGCCCGCCAGCAGACCTACGTGCAATCCGCTGACAGCCAGCAGGTGTGCTATGCCTGCGTCGCGGAACGAAGCCTGGGTCTCACTCTCCACATCGCCGCGCCAACCCAGCGCCAAGGCCTCGGCCACCCCCGCCCGGCGCCGATCCAAAGGCCCGCTTTGCATCCGCCGCAGCAGGCTCATCCTCAGCTGTTCGCAGCGGGCACGGAGCGACGTGCTGTCGCGCCCGACGAGGATGTAATGGTCCGAGGTGACGTAGGCCGAGCGGCGTTGCCGGTCCGGGTAGCCGTGCAGCAGCAGGCGGTCGCCGTAGCGAAGGCTGGCGGCTGTGCTGTCCTTCCGCAGGTAGAGGGTGATGTCGCCGGTGGCGGCGGAAGCCTGGCCGCGCACGCCGACGCTCTCCACCCGCCCTTTGGCACGCCAACTCTTCTCCCGTGGCACGGGTGTCTCCGTCAGGCGCACCGCCATGTAGGCCTTCTCCGGGCATGTTCGGCTCCAGTCGTGTTGCAGCTGCAGCGCCATCAGCAGGCCGCCCGCCGCCCCGCTGAGGACGACGACCGCCGGCAGGACCGCCGTGTGCACCTTGCGTCCGACCAGCAGCACCCCCCCTGTCAGCAGGGCGCCGCCGGCCAGCAGCCATACCCATGTGTCCGGCAGCGGCAGCCACCAGCGGGCCACCAGGATACCCGCCATCAGGGCCAGCGCCACCGGCAACAGGGGTGTCTTGCGCATCGGATGCTATTTGTTCATTATCAGATCGCTGGCGCGTACCTTAGGCACGTAGTGCACGCCGTCGCGCCGGTAGTAGGCGCGCGGAGCCTCCTCGTCGGTGGGCACCAGCTCGATGCGTTCAGCCCCCTTGCCGACAGCCAGCACCATCAGCGGTTCCAGCTCCAGCCCCAGGGCCTCCTTCAGCTGTTCGCGGTTGAAAGCCCCGATCATCAGTGTGTTGAGGCCCATCTCGACGGCCTTCAGGGCCATGCTTTGCAAGGCGATACCCAGGTCGATGTCCACCAGTTTGGTCTCCTTGGCCACCGAGCAGCACACGATGAAAGCCTCCGGCTCGGTGCCGGGGAAGGGGAGGTGCAGCTCCGGCAGCGCCGCACCCATCCGGATGCAGGCCAGCACGCGCTCGGCTCCGCTGTCGCGCGTGACGAGGAAATACCTCAGCACCTGCTGGTTGCAGCCGCTGGGGATGCGCGAGCACACGCCGACGATGCGCTCCAGCTCGTGCCGGCTCACCACGTACTGCTTGTTGTAGCCGCGATAGCTGCGGTTCTTCAGCAGCAGTTCGTCGACCGTATGGCCTATCTTCTTCACCTTCGGGCGGTTAGAGCCCAATGTCTCTTCGTATCGTTTTTCCAGGTAGTTGTCTGCCATTTTTCGCTGTTTTTGTCCTCCCGAGTCCGCTTTCGTCCCCGTTGTCCGCCGGGGTGTGTTAAAAAAGTTTAATCCGGAAGGTATTGATAATCAGTGGTTGGTTTGATGTTTTTGGTTTGGATCGGAAAAAATTTTTGTCAGTTCACAAAAAGTTCGTAATTTTGCACCCGCTTTCGAGCGAAAGAATGATCTGCTAGCTCAGTTGGTTTAGAGCGCTTGCTTGACAGGCAAGAGGTCACAAGTTCAAATCTTGTGCAGATCACATCCAAGGGCGGTGCCAGCGGCATCGCCCTTGTTTTTTTGCTCATGCCTCGGCGCTTTCCTCCTCGGCGGTCGCGTTCGGTTTCAGCTCGTCGCGCCGCACACGCACCACCATCGAGATGTTCATCACCTCGATGTTGATGCAGAAGTTGCCGTCCTTGCACTTCTTCACCAGGGTGCCCGTCAGGCCGGCAAACTCGCCTTCCATAATTGTGGCCTGCGCGCCGCGCACCAGCTGCGAGGTCTCGTAGAAGTGCACCTTGCGCTGGCTCGCCTCGAAGCGCCGCACGGCTTCGATCTCGCTGTCGGGCACCGGGATGATGCTGTGCTGGCTGCTGACGATCATGACCACCCCGCGCGTGGTGCGGGTCTGGTAGATCTGCTTGTTGTTGATGCGCGCAAAGAGGTAGCACGGAAACATGGGCTTCTCGGTGTCGGGATTCTTGACGCGCTTGTCTTTCCTGACCATCATGGGCAGGTAGTGTTCTATCGGGGGGTCGGCTTCGCGGAAGCGATCGGCAACCAGAGTTTCGGCGTTGGGGCGGGTCATCACAGCCACCCACGTGGGTCTGGAGTCTAACATAGTGGGTTTCGGTTTGCGCCTATAACGCGCGCGGGTACTTTTTATTGTGATTGTTGAAAACTATTGCCTTCGGAGGCTGCGCTGTCGCCGTAATCGAGGTATGGCGCCAGCCGTGCGAGGGTTGTGTCGGCCATCGACGGCACCGCCCGCAGGTCGTCCAGTCCGCCGAAGTGCACCCCTGCGGCCCGCAGCCGCACGATGTCGCGCGCCTGATAGTACTCCACGTAGGGGTGACGCGCCAGCTGTTTCAGCCCGATGCTGTTGATCCTGATGGGTTTGACGAGCGTGGTGTCCAGCCGCAGGTAGGGGGCGATGTGGTCGACCAGCGCCGGCGTGAAGCCGTAGACCTCCAGCAGCTGGGCGGTCGAGGCGAAGCCTCCCAGGCGTTCGCGGTAGCGCACGATGCGGCGCGCCAGGGCCGGCCCGATGCCGTGCAGCAACTGCAGCGTCAGGGTGTCGGCACTATTCAGCTCTACCACAAGCGGTTGCTTCGTCGGCGCCGGCGGCGTCGTGGTGTACATCGACTCGGTCAAGGCGGTCTTTTTCGGCTCTTGACGCCTGGTATACTGCACGTTGCGGCTATTTTGGCGCCGCTGACGGTAGGCGGAGTCCTCGTGCGAGGCCAAAATCTGCTGTCCCACGGTGTCCGCAAGTGTCCCTTGAACGGCCGGAACGGCCTTCCGCGAAGAAAAAAATACCACTCCCGCTATCAGTACCAATGCAACTGATAGCCAGACGATACCGAGGAGTTGCGACGAGGTGGGACCCTTCTTTTTTTGACCCATTTCCAAAAAAATTTTGCCGGTATTAAAAAACTTCGTATCTTTGCACTCGCTTTTGAGATAATGTTTTCATAGGAGGTCTGTTAGCTCAGTTGGTTCAGAGCGCTTCCTTCACACGGAAGAGGTCGAGAGTTCGAATCTCCCACAGACCACCAATCAAGCCCCTCACGAGGGGCTTTTTTCATGCCCTCCCGGGGCCTCTTCCTTTCCTTTAGTTGTGTTTTGCTGCAGGTGTAAACTGCTTGTTGTCGTGGTGTTTATGCCGATGGCTTGCGTTTCGGCCACGGCGGTGCCGTGGCTTGCAGGCGCCGTGGGCGCGCCCTCGGCGGGCAGGGAGGCGAGGTCGGCCAGGTCGACGCCCGTGGTGGGCGAGTAGTTGCCCTGCTCGTCGACGGCGAAGGTGTACACCACCAGCCGGCGTCCGACGTACTCGTCTGGCAACAAGAGGCTTATGCGGCGGTCGCGGCGGTAGACCGGCGCCGCCAGGCGGCCCTCCTCCAGCTCGGGACAGTAGACGTAGAGCCGCACCAGGTCGCGCCCGCGCGAGCGGCGCTCGCCGTGGTTGGGGTCGAACTCGAGGCTCAGCACGCCGTCGGCCGACAGCTGCGGCGCCATCGGCAGCACCGGCGCCACAGGGCCCGCGCTGAGCTGCAGGTGCTCCCAGTCCACCTCCAACCCGCTGTCGCTCAGCGCGAAGCAGGGCTGGTTGATGGAGACGAAGAGGTTGTAGGCCGTCATGTGCACCTGTCGTGCCGCGGGTGTGAGGCCCTGCATGACGGCGGTGCGCATGGCGGCGGCCAGCTGCACCTCGGCCTTGAAGGCGGTGCGCTGCGCCATCTGCGCCGCCGAGCGCGGGTTGCGCACCTGCCCCGGGCGGCTGCGCACCACCCAGATGCCGTTCCACATGTAGCCCACTGCCGGCCCCAGCCGTCCGCTGAAGCCCCCCATGTAACTGCCGTATTGCTTTGCCATATCGTTGATGTTTAGGTTTTTATGCTATCTGTTTGCCGCCATGCCGCCCTGGCAGCACCGGCTCTTCTACATGTGATAACGTTATCTTCGCCTACTTATTGCCTACTCGAGTAAATTTTCACAAGGCGAAGACAAGGAGTAGAGTAGGCGATGAGTAGGAGATAGTGGCGTATCAACCTGAGAACAAGCGGGGTGGGAGAGGTGGATTTTGCGGTTGGGTGTGGTTTGGGTGGTGTTTTTTTCTGGTTTTCAATGTGGGTGGGGGGTACTCTGGCTGCAACAAACACCGCCCCCTTCCCGGGCAGGGATAGGGGTTGGGGGATGAAATAAGCGGAAGGGGTTGGAGATGAGCGGTCAGCGCAGGACTTCGATGAGGCCGTTGCGCTTGACGATGCCGTACTCGCCTTGGGCGGTGAAGCGGTAGTAGTAGGTGCCGTCGGGGCTGCGGGTGGCGTTGGGGTCCCAGAAGTGTTCGGGCTGGCTGATGTTGCGCACGTGGTAGACGAGGGCGCCGGTGCGGTCGTAGATCCAGAGCTCGTTCATGGTGTAGTTGCCGTACTCGAGCAGGTTCTTGACCTCCCACCGTTCGTTGACGCCGTCGCCGTTGGGGGTGACGAGGTCGGGGAACTGCAGGTAGTCGTTGGTGATGTAGATCAGGTGCTCGACCGAGTCGACGCAGGTGTGGACGAGGGTGGGGTGGAGGGTGCAGCCGAGGCGGGGGTTGGCGGGGGGAAAGAGGGTGTCGGTGCGGAAGGACGGGACGGTGTGCTCCCAGTGGGCGAGGAGGCGCACGGTGTAGTCGCCCTCGGGGTTGTCGCCGGGCTCGCCCCAGCGGTAGAAGGGTTCGGGCTGGGAGGTGGTGTCGAAGGGGCCGCCGACGGCCGACTGGATGCGCCAGAGGTAGGTGGCGGTGTCGGGGCGGGTGAGGTTGTAGAATTGCAGCACGGGGTCGTGGATGGCGGGCACGTCGCGCTCCCACCGGAATTCGGGCACGGGCCGCGGCAGCACGACGAGGGGCCAGCCGACGGTGTCGAGGCAGCCCCAGGGGTCGGTGTCGACGAGGCTGACGAAGGCGGCGACGCCGGTGTGGCCGTGGGGGAAGTGCCAGGTGGCCTCGGCGGTGGAGGCGGCGCGGAGGCTGTCGGCGGTGAAGAGGAGCCAGTCGTGGGCGGTGGCGAGGGGGGTGGTGTCGCGCAGGTCGAGGGTGGCGGGGGCGCAGACGGCCAGCAGGCTGTCGGGCTCGAGCCAGTCGGTGCTGTCGACGCGGTAGAGGGGGGTGAGGCGGTAGAGGCTGTCGCGCGGCTGGAGGGTGACGTGGACGAGGCTGTCGCAGCGGTGGACGGTGTAGAGGACGGTGTCGAACTGCACGGGGTGGCCGTAGTCGACGCCGCGGTAGAGGTAGGGCCGCCAGGGGCAGATGACGAGGGTGTCGGTGCTCTCGCGGGCGGGGTGGACGGTGAGGTGGAGCCAGTAGGTGCTGTCGCAGCCGTGGCGGTTGGGGTAGACGAAGGGGTAGTGGCCGCTGGTGCTGAAGAGGCTGTCGCGGTAGAGGAGGCGTTCGCAGACTTCGGCGACGGTGTCGATGATGTTGGTGTCGTGGACGGTGAGGTGGAGGGTGAGGATGCTGTCGCAGTTGGGCATGCGGGAGTAGGTGCCGGAGGTGGCGAGGAGGGTGTCGACGAAGAGGTAGGCGGTGTCGGCGCAGATGGCGCGGGCGAGGGTGTCGCGGCCGTAGTCGAAGCGGAGGGGGTGGGTGACGGAGTCGGTGCAGGGGATGATGGTCATGCCGCTGACGAGGGTGGCGTGGAAGGTGCCGGTGTCGGGCCAGTAGACGGTGGGGTTGAGGTCGGTGGAGAGGTCGGGGGTGGCACCGGGGAAGGACCAGCGGGCCAGGTTGCAGCGGGCGGCGGTGTCGTCGGAGGGGTGGCTGAGGTTGCGGAAGGTGACCTTGAAGCGGCAGCCCTCGCGCTCGACGCTGTAGTCGAAGGCGGCCACGGGCTGCACCACCCGCGAGCGGGCGCTGAGGATCACCTCGCAGGCGGGGTTGCCGACGAAGCCCAGGTGGCAGTTGTAGAGGTTGTTGTCGATGGGGATCGAGATGTGGCGCTGGGTGCTGAGGATGGAGTCGTCGCCGGCCAGGTGCCAGCGGTAGGTGAAGCCTTCGGGGGCCGAGAGCTGGACGCTGTCGTCGGCGGTGCAGCTGGAGAGGGCGATGGTCTTCTGGGCGCAGGAGAGGGTGAAGTAGGCGTAGCCGTAGTGTGCGCCGCGCTTGCAGTCGTAGGTGGTCAGTCGCAGGTGCACGGTGCGGTTGTGGTAGGCCGAGAGGTCGATGCCCACGATGGTCCAGTCTTTCCAGAGGATGGAGCCGCCGCCCGTGCTGTTCCAGCCCAGGGAGGGGCTGGCGATGAAGTCGGCCGAGTTGCAGCCCACGGGCTCGATGACGCCCATGGTGTCATCGAGCATCTCGATGCGGAAGCGGGGCTGGTCGGTGGAGTCGTGGTTGGGGTCCTGCATGACGGCGGCGTACTTGAGGATGAGCATGTCCATCACCGTGGTGTCGACGGGGATGTTGTAGAGGAGGGCTTCGGCGTCGGCGTTGGTGCCGCTGTTGCCCAGCCGGACGGACATGGTCTCGCCCGGGGGGATGACCCGCAGGGCGGAACCCACCATGGGGTCGTATTGGGTGGTGTCGGTGTTGACGGTGTGGCGGCTGGAGGCCTGGGTGGGACCGTGATCGATAGCCCCCACATGGCTGTAAGGGTTATGGAATTTGCCGTAGTAGGGCGTCACCCTGTTGGAGTGCAGGAAGGCGATGTTGACGCAGGTGCTGTTGTCGTAGGCGGGGGGTGTGAGGGTGTTCTGCCGGTTGAGGCAGGTATCTCCGGAGGTGTCGCAGACGTAGTCCATCACGATCTGTTCGTGGTGGTTGGCGGTGTGTGGCAGGGCGACGTGGCGTGCTTCTGTCGGCTGGGGGTAGACGGTCTGGGTGGTGTCGTCGAGGTCCACTAGCGTCAGGGTCACCTGCGGGGTGCCGAGGACCTGCCACGAGAGGTAGATGGAGTCGGCGGTCACCGAGTCGGCGGTCAGGTTGCCCGCGCCGCAGCCGGGCGAGAGGATGAGGTTGTTGAGGTAGGAAAACATGAATCGGGCCCATAGGACCACGTATCGGTCGCCCGGTGGGGCATTCGAGAGGTCGATATGGCAGGTGCTGGGTTCCTTGCATACGCTTAGTGTGTCCAACGGGTGGAAGGTGGCCGACGACAGCGATGGCGCAGTTCCTACGATGAGTGTTCCTTCGGTTGAGCCAGTGTTGAAGAAGTCGAACGAGAGCCAGGCGCCGTTGGCGAGGTCGGTGCCGTAGTCGGGGAGGAAGAGGTACCAACCGCTGCTGAGGCGGAGTACTTGGTCCGGGTAGTAGACGGTCGTGACGTAGGCGTTGGAGGAGTTGGTGTAGGTCGTTCCCGAGAGGCCGACTGTCCAGCCGGCGGGCATGACGTATTCTCCCGGCCCTCCGAGGGTGATCGTGTCGAAGTCCTCGCAGATCGCGATTTGGGCGCGCAAGGGGGACCCCGCGAGCAGCAGCAGCGCCAGTAGCAACAGCTGCAGGGGGTGTCCGAATGTCCCTCTATGTCCCTTCATGTCCATTGGTTTTCTGGGGTTCCGCTCGTTGTGTGTTGTGTTTTATATAGTTGATAGTTAGTTGATTGCTTGTTTGATAACGGAAGCCTTTCGGCAACAAATATACGGAATAAAACCGAACTGGCGAAACCAATCGGCCAGAAGATGTTTTTTTTTCGTATTTTTGCAGTCAGTTTTAAAAGAGATGATACGATGACATTCCGCGAAGTGAAACCTTGGGAGTGGGTGGTGGCGGCGCTGTTGCTGCTGTTGGCTGTGTGGTCGGCCGTACAGCTGGCCGGCAAGCACCTGGGGCTGCCTGTGGAAGGGACGTTGGAGCTGTTGCCGCCGCTCGGCAAGACGGTCTACATGGTGTTCACCGTGGTGTACACCGTGGTGCTGCTGTGGGCGCTGGGCGGGATGTACCGCATGGCGCAGTGGCAGGAACGGCATGCGGGCCTGATGGGCGCCTTCCTGGCGGTGGTGGCGGCCGACGAGCTGTGTAACCTGGTGCAGACGGCCCTGGTGCTCTACACCGATGAAGGTGTGGCCGGCCTGGACTTCTTCACCGCGCTCTTCTCGGTGCTCGAAATGCTTACGATGCTGATGGGCATCGTGGTGACGGTGCGCCTGTTCCTCGACGACGTGCGGCCGCTGGGCACCATACTGGTGGCCTTCGTGCTGCTGCCGGTGGTGTTCCGTCTGTTGTGGACTCCCGCGTGGAACACGGTTGTGTCGCTGCTGCTGATGACCGTGGTGGTGGCCCTGATGTTCCTCTTCCGCCGGGCTCCCGGCCGGATGGATGAAGACGATGAATAAAAAAGACAATATCATGATACGCGAAGAAACCGTTTTTGGACCCATATTCAGCCGGCGGCTTGGCAGTTCGCTCGGCATCAACCTCCTGCCCGAGAAGGGCAAGATCTGTAATTTTGACTGCATCTACTGCGAGTGCGGCTGGAACCGCGACGGGCGCAACGACACCGTGCTGCCCACGGCCGAGAAGGTGCGCACCGACCTGGAGCGGATGCTCGTCAAGCTGGTGAAGGAGGGGACGCAGGTGGATAGCATCACCTTCAGCGGCGACGGTGAGCCCACACTGAACCCCGAGTTCCCGCAGATCATCGACGACACGCTGCGTCTACGCGACCAGCACTACCCCCAGGCCAAGGTGAGCGTGCTGAGCAACGCCACGCGGGTACACCTGCCGCAGGTGTTCGAAGCCTTGCGCCGGGTGGACAACCCCATCATGAAGATCGACGCCCCTACCAACGAGCTGATCGAGAAGATCAACATGCCGGCGCCGGGCTACGACGTGGCTCGCGTCATCGAGGCCTTGAAACGCTTTGAGGGCGACTTTGTGCTGCAGACCTGTATGCTGCGTGGCAATGGCTTCGACTCGTCGCGCCCCGAAGTGGTGGAGGGGTTGATGGACATCGTGCGGCAGCTGCGTCCCCGCGAGTGGATGGTCTACACCATCGACCGCGCCACACCGATGCAGGGCTTGGAGAAGTTCAGCCCCGCAGAGATGAAAGCCCTCGTGCGGCCGATCATTGACGAGGGCATCACCAAGGTGCAGATCAAGGGCGCCGTGGAGGACAACTAGCAGAAGAACAGCACCACGTCGAGGAGTTCGCCGAGGGTGTATAGGACTACCAACCCTGTCACCGGACGGCCGGCGGCACGGAAGAGGCGGATGTTGACTGCCAGGTCGACGGTGGCCATGACCAGCAGGAGGAAGGCCAGTGGGAGGATGAGCGTCCAGACCGTGTGGCCGTGCAGGAAGTAGGCGGTGATGGCCAGCCACATCAGGGCGAAGCACAACGTCCAGGCACCGGAGGTGATCCAGCGGAGACCGTCGGGGTCGGGAATGTAGGGTACCAGTGGCTTTCGGAGTGCTTTTCTTGGCTTTTCCTCACCTCCCAGGCGCGGGTAGACATTCATCATCAGCGCAAATAAGATATTGACCACTACCACCACGGCGGCGAGGCCGAGGCGTGTGCCTAACGAGCTGCCGGGCAGTTGCATCAGTGCGAGGAAGCAGAGGCCGACGACGATGGCGGCGCCGATGACGAAGGTGGTGTAGAGTGAGCGGTGACGCTCAAGGGCTGGCTCATTCATTGTTTCAGTATAAAATCGACGATGGCCTGCAAGGCTTCGGGGGCGAAGGTCTCCTCGATGAGGAGGTATTCGTCGCTGCCGCCGGAGGTGCAGTGCTGGAAGAGGTGGTTGAGGCCAGGCAGCTCGCGGCAGTCGGCCTGCGGGCAGAGGGCCTTGACACGCTGCAGGTTGGGCTGGCAGACTATCTGGCGGTCTTTGGTGCCGTTCAAAGCCAGCACCGGCACCTTCACCTTGGGCAGATACTCTGCGGGGTCGAGGGTGAGGAAGGACTGCATCCAGCGGCTTTCGAGCTGTTGCTTCATGGCGGCGGCGCTGCCGCGGCCCAGGCCGACGCTGTCGATCTCGGCCTTGGTGAGTCCGGCGGTGTGGCGGTCGATGACGGCCTTGTAGTCCTTCTGCTTGCTGCCGGCGGGCATGGTGAGCAGCTCGCGCATGGCGGCCATGCGGACGGCGAGCAGGCGGTCGCTGAGGCCGGCGGCGCGGTAGAGTGCTTCGTTCTGCTGCAGCATCACGTCGAGGCCCGTGCAGCCCTGTCCGGCCAGCATCACCACAAACTTCACATCCTTGTTCCTGGCCGCCACCATGGGTGCGATGGCGCCGCCTTCGCTGTGGCCGCCTATGCCGAGGCGGGCGGGGTCGACGTGCGGGTTGCCCTTCAGGGCGCGAAGCATGGCCTCGGCATCCTCGGCGAAGAGGCGCGTGTCGGCGCTGTCGAGGGGACCGGTGCTGGCGCCCACGCCACGGTCGTCGTAGCGCAACACGGCGATGCCGCGGCGGGCCAGATAGTCGGCCAGCACCAGGAAGGGGCGGTGCTGGAAGAGCTCCTCGTCGCGGTTCTGCTGGCCGCTGCCGCTGACAAGCACCAGGGTGGGGAAGGGGCTGCCGGTGCGGGGGTAGGTGAGGGTGCCCTCCAGGTGGACGGGGTTGCCCTGGCTGTCGGTGTAGTCGGCTGTGACGGTCTGCTCCTCGAAGGCGTAGGGCGGCTGCGGTGTCTGCGGACGCTGCAGGCTGAAGAGGGTGTCGGCGGGAAGGAAGGTGATGTCCTCCTTGAGGATCCCCTGCTTCCAGTAGCCCACGAGGGTGCTGTCGCGGCGGGTGAGGACGGCCTTGAAGCCGATGCTCTTGCAGTCGACACGGAGCGTGTCGCCGCTGAGGCTCCACTGGCTGGCGGGGATGGGGTCGGCGCTCTGCAGGGGACTGTAGAGGTTGACGGCGGTGTCGGTGACGTGGAGGCTGAGTATGAGGCCCGTCTTGCGGCTCGGCGCGTTGTACCACTGTGCCTGGGCCGTCAGGCCCAGACACATCAGTATCAGGATGGTTAGTTTCTTCATCTGTTTGGGATAACGTTTGGCTTTCTTGAGTGCTTCAGACAGGATCCACTCGATCTGCCCGTTGGCACTGCGGAACTCGTCCGCGGCCCATTTCTCAATGGCGTCGTAGACTTCCGAGTCAATCCGCAGTGCAAAGTTCTTCTTCATCGGCTGAACATCACTTTCTCGCTGTTGAACATGCGCGTGAGCACCCAGACGGCGATGCCGGTGTAGACTACGTTGGAGGCCACGGTGACGATGACGGGCATCCACTGCATCTCGTGGGCGAAGACGGCCACCATCACCTCGATGGAGTTGTAGAAGGGGATGAGGTAGACCAGCAGGCTCTCGGCCGCACCGTTCTGGAACATCGGCAGCAGGCCCGCCAGCATGACCACCAGCATGAAGGGGGTCACCATGGTGCCGGCATTCTTGACGTCCTTGGCCAGCGCCGAGAGGATGCTCACGGCCGAGGCCATGATGAGCACCGAGGCGAAGATGACCAGCAGCAGCGCGAAGTAGTCGGACGTGGTGTAGTGGAAGCCCAGGTCGGCGTAGTCCACCCCCTCGCCGCTGACCATCTTGGGCAGCGACAGGGCGATGCCGATGAAGCTGGAGATGCCGCTCAGCAGGGCGATACCGCTGAGGGAGATGATCTTGCCCAGGGCCAGCTCGTTGCGCCGCATGGGGGTGACCAGCAGGGTGGCAATGGTGCCGCGCTCCTTCTCGCCGGCGATGCTGCTGGGCGCGATGGCCATCACGCCGCTGAAGAGCATCATGATGATCAGCATCGGGAGCAGCTTGCTCCAGATCATGGCGCCGATGCTCTCCTCGCTGGCCTGGTCGAAGCGCTGCTCCTCGCTCTGCGGCACGTTGACGGTGAAGGGGCGGTTGTAGTTGCCGAGCATCGCGTTGAGGGTGTAGTAGACGCGCGACGAGGCGTTGTTGGTCGAGTTGTAGTAGATCTCCACATTGGGCACCGGCTGGCCGGGTTCGGGAATGGCCAGTTGGTCGAAGCCCTCGGGGAAGCGCAGCAGCACGGCGTTGATGTCCTTTTCCTCCAGACGGGCGATGTCGTCGTCGCCGAACGGCTGCTCCACCACCACCAGACTGCTGTCGATGGCGTTCAGCATGGGCGCCATGCTCTGCGGCATGTTCTCCACCGTGAGGGTGACCACCTCGTCCTGTCCCTCGGTGACCATCTTCTGTATGCCGTTGCCCATCAGGCTGTAGATCAAATAGATGAGCAGGCCCGGCATGATGACCGTGGTGAAGAACAGCTGGCGGTCGCCGAAGAAGCGCGCGAACTCTTTGCTGATGATGGTCCAGGTGTTACCTTTTTTCATTCGTCACCTCCTTTCACTTCTTTGTACATTTCGAAGAAACGGTCCTCGATCGAGAGGCCGTCGCAGACCTCGGCCAGGGGGCCGCAGGCCACGAGGCGGCCGTCGATGATGACACCCACGCGGTCGCACAGCCGCTCGACGAGCGAGAAGATGTGGGTCGAGAGGATGATGGTCTTGCCCTCGGCGCGCAGCTCCTGCAGGTAGTCGGTCACGGTGCGGGCCGTCAGCACGTCGAGACCGTTGGTAGGCTCGTCGAAGATGATGACCTCCGGATTGTGGACCAGCGAGATGACCAGCGAGAGCTTCTGCTTCATTCCGGTGGAGAGGTTGGCCACCTTGACCTCGGCGAAGCGGTCGATGCCGAAGCGGCTGAACATGGCGGCCTTGCGCTGGGCGCAGGTGTCGGGGTCGACGCCGTGCAGGCGGCTGAAGAAGTCGAACAGGTAGTTCGGCGTGAAGAAGTCCTCGAGCTTCAGCTCGGAGGTGAGGAAGCCTATCTTGCCGCGCACCTCGGCGGGACTGTTCACCACCGAGCAGCCGTCGAGCAGCGCGTCGCCGCTGTCGGGCCGGATCAGGGTGGCCAGCATGCGCAGGGTGGTGGTCTTGCCGGCCCCGTTGGGACCCAGCAGGCCGAATATCTCGCCGCGGTAGGCGCTGAAGCTCAGGTTGTCCACCGCCGTCTTGCGGCGGGCGGCGGTGCGCTCGATCTTCTGCTGCTTGCGGCTGAGGGTGAAGGTCTTGCTCAGACCCTCCACTGTCAGTATCTCTTCCATCTTAAACCTTAAACTTTAAACTTTAAACCTTAAACCTTTAATATATGCTTCCGGTGTTGATCACGGGGCTGGCGCCCTCGTCGCCGCAGAGCACCACCATCAGGTTGCTCACCATGGCGGCCTTGCGCTCCTCGTCCATCTCCACCACGTGGTCGGCGGCCAGCTTCTTGAGGGCGGTGTCGACCATCGAGACGGCCCCTTCGACGATCTTCTCGCGGGCAGAGATGATGGCTTCGGCCTGCTGACGCTTGAGCATCACGCTGGCAATCTCCTGGGCATAGGCCAGGTAGTTGATGCGCGCCTCGACCACCTCGATGCCGGCAATCTCCAGGTGCTTGCGGATCTCCTGCTCCAGGCGGCGGTTGATCTCGTCGCCCCCGTTGCGGAGGGTGAGCTCCTCGTGGTTGTCCAGGTTGTCGTAGGCGTAGAGGCTGGCCACCTTGCGCAGGGCCGAGTCGCTCTGCACGGCCACGAAGCTGTGGTACGAGTCGGCTTCGACGTCGAAGCAGGCGCGATAGGTGTCCTCCACCTTCCACACCAGCACCAGGCCGATCATGATCGGGTTGCCGTTGCGGTCGTTCACCTTGATGGGTTCCACGTCCATGTTGTCGGCGCGCAGGCTCATCTTCTTGCGCACGTAGAGCGGGTTGATCCAGAAGAAACCGTTGTCGCGCACCGTGCCCACGTATTTGCCGAAGAAAGTAAGTACGCGCGCGTGGTTCGGCTGGATCACCATCATCTTGAAGCCGGCGATGTGCAGACCCCACACCACCCACAGCACACCGATCAGGATGCCCTGCGCGGTGGTGGTGGTCTCGCCCCAGTGGACGCAGAGCCATACCGTCAGCGCCAGCAGCGCAATGTTGAACAGCAGGTGCAGGAAACCATTGTTCAAAGCACCCATCCTCTTGACAATTTCTTTCGATTCCATGTTATTTGTTTTTAGTTGTTTGTGCTATCTTAAAACGATATTAAAACAATATCATTCCGACTGCAAAAGTACAACCATTCTGCAAACTGGCCAAGCCTTGACTCGATATTTAACAATATTTAACAATACCGCTCTCCAAGCCTAAAGTTGTCGCCATCGTAAAAGCCTGATTTTTACCCACCCTCCATGCATCCCCCAAGCATCCTCCAAGCATCAACTAGGCATATACTAGGCATCGAAGCAAGCAAGGTGCATGGAAACAGCGAGTTACGTGTATGCCTTCAACAAGGCATACAAGGGTCGCTGAAGAAAAAAACATAAAAAATGTTAAAACCTCACGGTCCGCTAGCCGATGCGGGTCCAGTCGATGGGCTCTTGGCCCTGCTGCGCCAGCAGGGCGTTGGCGCGGCTGAAGTGGTGGCAGCCGAAGAAGCCGCGGTAGGCCGACAGCGGCGAGGGGTGGGGGGCGGTGAGCACATGGTGCCGCTGCGGGTCGATGAGCTTGCGCTTGGCTATGGCGTAGCTGCCCCAGAGGAGGAAGACCAGGCCGCGGCGCTGCTCGGCGAGGGCCTGGATGGCGGCGTCGGTGAACTGCTCCCAGCCGTGGTGCTGGTGGCTGCCGGCTTGGTGGGCGCGCACGGTGAGGGTGGCGTTGAGTAGCAGCACCCCCTGCCGGGCCCAGCCCGTGAGGTCGCCGCGGTTGGTGGGGATCTGCGTGCCCAGGTCGTCGTTGATCTCCTTGATGATGTTCTGCAGCGACGGCGGTGCCTGAACCCCCTGCGGCACCGAGAAGCAGAGGCCCATGGCCTGGCCGGGCTCGTGATAGGGGTCCTGCCCCAGGATGACCACCTTCACGCGGTCGAACGGCGTGGCGTCGAAGGCCGCGAAGATCTTGCTGCCCGGCGGGTAGCAGGTGTACTGCTGCCGTTCGGCCACTAGAAACTCTTTCAACTGCGCGAAGTACGGAGCCTCAAACTGCGGCTTCAGCACCTCATACCAACTGGGATCTATCTTTACCATATTAGATTGCGTTATTGCGTTATTGTGTTATTGCGTTATTGCGTTAGTGTTTGACGCGTCAGCACTAACGCATTAACGCACTGACACATTCACGCATTCAAAAATGAGTTGTATTTGCGTTCCTTGCCGATGAGGCTTTCGATGCCGTGGCCGGGGAGCACGCGGTAGTCGTCCGGCAGGGTCAGGATGCGGGTCTTGAGCTTCTCGATGAGGGTGGGGTAGTCGCCGCCCGGCAGGTCGGTGCGGCCGATGCTGTAGTGGAACAGCGCGTCGCCCGTGAGCACCGCCTTCTCGCTCGGCACCACGAAGCAGAGGCTCCCCGGGCAATGACCCGGCACGTAGCGGCACTCTATCGAGGTTGGAGGTCGGAGGTTGGAGGTCGGAGGTTGGAGGTCGGAGGTTGGAGGTTGTTGTGTCTGGTTGTTTGGGCTTCCGCCCTCCGCCCTCATACCTCTTACCTCCGCCCTCATATCTCCGCCCTCCGCCCTCTCACCTCCGACCTGAATGACGTCGCCGTCATTGAGTTCCACCACCTCCAAGTCGCCCATGTTGTCCACCGCGAAGCCCATCATCGTGCCCCAGGCCTCGGCCTGGCGTAGCAGCTTGCGCCCCTCGGCGTGCATGCTGACCGGCAGGTGGTAGTGCTCGCAGCACTGGCGCAGGCCCGCGATGTGGTCCACGTGGGCGTGGGTGAGCAGTATGTGGGTCACCGTCATCTGTTCGGATTCGATGTATTGTGTCAGCTGTGCGTCCTCGAACGACGCCTCCGGCGCGGGGTCCACGATGGCGCAGTGGCGCGTGGTGGGGTCGACGATCAGGTAGCAGTTGACCTCGAAATGGTTGAATGTGAATTGCTTGATCATAACCGTGCACAATAATCCTTTTTGCAAAGATACGCAATTTTAATTCATCTGTGGCACCTAATTTGTTTTACCATGCACACAATAAAATAAGAATGTAGGCGTTATAAGGACAGAATGTCAAAAAACAACCCACCATGGCAACAGTGACAATATCCTACGACGGGCGGAGCAACGTGATGAAGCACCTTATCGAGGCGATGCTGGCGGCCGGGGCGAAAATTCTTCAGCCCGCGACTGACGACGACAGCTTTTATTCCGACAAGGAGGCCCTGCGCTCTTTCCGCAAAAGCGTGGAACAGGAGAAACAAGGACTTGCCCGCGAGGTGAGCCTTGACGACGTGAAACAGATGCTCAGCCTGTAATGTACCGCATAGAACTGACTCCGAAGGCCGAGGAAGAGCTTCGTGCGCTGGGTCGCAGTGGCGACAAGACGAGCATCAAAAAGGTGTACCGCCTGTTTGAAGAACTGCGCGTTCATCCCTACGAGGGCACGGGCAAACCCGAACCGCTGGTGGGCGACTATGCTGGCTACTGGTCGCGCCGCATCAACCAAAAAGACCGCCTTATCTACCGTGTGAAGGAGGGAATCATCACAGTTACGGTGGTTCAAGTCGGACAACATTACAAGGACAAGTGATAGAGCATAGTATGAATAGACGCATTCATAACTCGCTGATTTTCCCCCCACGGATTGCACAAGTAATCGTCGGGAGGATTTACTAAATTGCTCGACGAGACAGAACTTTCCCTCAGAATGATGATAAATCTCCGTATGAGCAGATTCATATAATTAAACATTGGATATATTTATGACGGAAGAAGAGAAAAAAGAATATGAAGAGTTTCTAGAATGGAAGAAAGAACATAAAAAGGATTTGCCTGATGCAGAAGAACAGCCCATCGAAGAATTACTATCAGAAACATCAGTACCTACAGAACAAGATTCAGTTCAAAAGCCTGATAAGGTAACATATGTTCTTGCATGGGCTTGGGTTCATCGCAAAGTTGTTCTACTGACGCTTGTTATCCTCTCAATCATATTGATGATTGTGATTGGCTCGGTAAAAAATGCCAAGAAAGCCAGAGAGGAATACGAAGCAAACAATTCACCTGCTGCTCTTGCGAGAAAAGCAAGGGAAGATAGTATTGCACGTGTCAACGATAGTTTAGAGAGAGTTGAGAAGTTGAGAATTGACAGTATATTGCACGAGCGAAGAGTAAAAGATGTTAAACATTCAATCAAAATAAAAAGCGCATATTTGAGCCACCCAAACAGTGCTGGTGGAGTTGATGCGTATTTCTACTATAAGAATTGTTCGGATAAAACGATAAAGTATCTTGTTTGGGAAGGAATGCCAATAAATGCCGTTGGAGACCCTGTGACTTGTGAAATTCGAGATTATTCTATTTTCCATGGGAGAGATACGGGTCCAGTAAAACCTAATTCCTCCGGCGGTGGTGTTTGGGAATGCGCATGGTATAATTGGACAGCAAAGAAATTGGAAATAATAGGTGTTCGGATTGAATACACAGATGGAAGTGTATTCGAGATTAAGGAGGACGAAATACCACTAATAAAATAACAAAGGCATAGATGCACTGCTGCAATACCCCCAAATGGTTTTGAAAACGGCTGTTGCAGATTGCAAAAGGGGGTGAAAATGAAACAAGGTTTCGCAGGTTGCGAAAGTGCCTTTCGGATTGAAAACAGGGTTTTGCAGGGTTGCAACGGGGTGTTTTGAAACGGAAACAGGGTTTTGCAGGGCTGCAACGCTGTAAAAAGGAAGACTGCAATAACAAAAGGGAATACATGAAGCCGAGGCCCGCGACGGAACGTCGCGGGCCTCGGCTGTTTTTACGCGAAAGCGCGTGGCTAGTCTTCCTGCTCGTAGTAGTAGGAGTAGTCGATGCCTTTCATGAAGATTTCGCGGTCGGCGATGCGGTCGGTGAGGGCGCCACGGAGCAGGGACTTGATGGCGGCGGGATTGGTTATTCCTTTACAAGTCCTGCAATAATGTCAATCATTTTCTTTGAGGGCGCAAATAAAGGTTCAATCAAACCTCTCGTGGCGTCGAACGAGCAATTGTAGTCGCTCTTTTCGCGCATTGTCTGCAAAAGAGTGAATGTGTCAGAGTGCTCCTCCTGTAATATGCCCGTCTTAATGTAAGTTTGACGAAACATCATGCCAGCACCATGATGTGTTCGCACTTCATGCTTGTCGTGAACCAACAAGGAATTGATGGCATGGAATACGGCGTAGTACAAGCGGTTTGCCGCCGCATCCCATTGCTCATGCTCTCGCATTATTTCAGCTTGGTGGTAGTTGGCAACAGACTTTTCGATTTCTCTGTCAACGATGATGCGTCTGTTTTCTTCACTCAAACTCATATCAATACTTTTTTGTCCAATGACACATTGTTATAGAATGGCGTATAATTGTATTCTGCCCATTCGTGTTTGGAATAGACCTGTGGATTGATTTCTTCTCCGATATCCCAGCCGAGTTCTCGAAGTGGTTTTTGCACGAGATAATCCTCTATCGTCAACTCGTCTTTGTCCAACAAAATCAGCAAGTCGTAGTCGCTATCTGCATGTGCATCACCTCTTGCACGTGAACCGTAAAGCCACAGCGAGGCACCCGCAGGTAACGAACGGCCTGCAGTTTCTCTGATACGTTCTATGACTTTTTCCTGGTTCATATCCGACTGCAAAGATACATATCTTTTCTTATTCGGCAAAATATTTTTGGCATCACCCATTCAGCCAGGCGTCGAACTGTTCGCGCTTGAGGGCGGGAATGTCGAGCTTGAGCTTCTTGCGGAGGCCGCCGAGGTCGTTGAAGAGTTTGTTGGGGTTGGCCTCGCAGAGCTGGGCGTAGTTCTTCACGCCGGCCTTGGCCAGCACGGGCAGCCAGGCTTCGTCGACGCCGTGGGCGGTGAGGTCGGAGGCCTCGTCCTCGGCGCCCTTGGTCTGCACCTCGGGCTTCATCTGGGGGAAGAGGAGCACGTCCTGGATGCTCTGGGCGCCGGTCATCATCATCACCAGACGGTCGATGCCGATGCCCATGCCGGAGGTCGGCGGCATGCCGTACTCCAGCGCGCGGACGAAGTCCATGTCGATGAACATCGCCTCGTCGTCGCCCTTCTCGCTCAGGCGCAGCTGTTCTTGGAAGCGGCCCAGCTGGTCGATGGGGTCGTTGAGCTCGCTGTAGGCGTTGGCTAACTCCTTGCCACAGACGAAGAGCTCGAAGCGTTCGGTGAGCTCGGGGTTGTTGCGGTGGCGCTTGCAGAGGGGTGACATCTCGATGGGGTAGTCGGTGACGAAGGTGGGCTGTATGAGCTTGCCCTCGCACTTCTCGCCGAAGATGGCGTCGATCAGTTTACCCTTGCCCATGGTGGCGTCGGTCTCCACGCCGAGGCGCTTGCAGGCCTCGCGCAGCTCGTCCTCTGTCATCGGAGCCACGTCGACGCCGGTCTCCTCCTTGATGAGTTGGCACATAGGTGCGCGGCGGAAGGGCGGCTTGAAGTCGATCTCGTTGCCCCACACATTCACCTTAGTGGTGCCGTGCAACGTCATGGCAATGCGCTCAAGCATGGTCTCGACAAAGCGCATCATCCAATTGTAGTCTTTATAGGCTACATATATTTCCATGCAGGTGAACTCGGGATTGTGGGTGCGGTCCATGCCTTCGTTGCGGAAGTTGCGGCTGAACTCATACACGCCCGGGAAGCCACCCACGATGAGGCGCTTGAGGTAGAGCTCATTGGCGATACGCAGATAGAGGTCGATGTCGAGTGCGTTGTGGTGCGTAACGAAGGGACGTGCGGCGGCACCGCCGGGGATGCTCTGCAGCACGGGGGTGTCCACCTCCAGGTAGCCCTGCTCGTTGAAGTACTGGCGCATGGTGTTCACTATCTGGGTGCGCTGCACGAAGACGTCGCGCACCTGCGGATTGACGATAAGGTCCACATAGCGTTGGCGGTAGCGCAGTTCGGGGTCGCTGAAGGCGTCGTAGACCACGCCGTCCTTCTCCTTGACGATGGGCAGCGGGCGCAGGCTCTTGCTGAGCACCGTGAGGCTCTTCACGTGGATGGAGGTCTCACCCATCTGGGTGACAAACACATAGCCCGTCACACCGATGATGTCGCCGATGTCGAGCAGACGCTTGAAGACGGTGTTGTAGAGGGTCTTGTCCTCGCCGGGGCATATCTCGTCGCGCTTGATATAGAGCTGGATGCGGCCGTAGCTGTCCTGCAGCTCCACAAACGAGGCAGCACCCATGATGCGGCGGCTCATGATACGGCCGGCGATGCTTACGTCTTGGTATAATGTGTTGTCCTGCGGATATTTCTCAAGAATTTCGGCACTTTTGCAGTTCACCTCGTAGAGGGCTGCAGGGTAGGGATTGATCCCCAGTTTCTTTAACTCGGCCAGCGAATTGCGGCGTATTTGTTCTTGCTCAGTAAGTTCTGCCATAATAATGTAGTTAAAACAAAATGCAAAGGTACACATTTTTCTTCAATAAGCAGATATGATATTGTGTTTTTTGTCGGTTGTGATGCCCCCGTTTTGGTCTGTTTTGTGATAAAATATTTCTGTCATGATAAAAGGGGTGAATGTAAAATGTCGATATTCTGTCCCTAAATTTGGCAATTTAGGCACCAAAACATTTTGTTTTGTCACTTCGTACTGATTGTTGTAACATTTGTGTTTGTGGGACGAAAAAAGGTTGTAATTTTGCACTCGAAAACGAAAAAAAACTGACCTATGAATAATATGGAATCCCCTTTACGCTTGTTCGATATCCTCGACATTCGCACTTCGCATGCCCGTCGTCGCCCTTGTTTCCGCTATGGTGACCTGGAGCTGGGTATCGATGCCTATCGCAAACAGGTCGACGCATTGAGCCATGCGCTGATGTTGCGCGGGCTGAAGCGCGGCGAGGCGGTGGGTCTTGTGGCAGAGAACCGCCCCGAGTGGAATGTTATCGACATGGCTGTTATGCAGGCTGGTGGCGTGCTGCTGCCCCTCTGCAAGGGCCTCAGTGCCGAAGAGTACACCGAGTGTCTTGACAAGGCTGGTGTTCGTCTGCTGTTCCTTGAAGATGAGGAGCTTTATGGTCGCTTCCGTCTTATTCTGCCACAGATTGAATCGCTCGAGTATCTGCTCTCGATCGACTCGGTCGAGGCCGCTGTGTCGCTGGAGACTCTGCTGGTCGAAGGGCGTATCAATGCCAATCCGAAGGCCCTCGACCGGCGACGCAACCTCATCACGGCCGACGATGTCTGCACGTTGGTCTACAGCGGTGGCGGCATGTACCGCCGCATAACGCACCGCTCACTGATAGAAGATGTTATGGAGCAATCGGCTGGCGAGAGTCATCGCCGCCAGGCCGCGGCCGGCAACAACGCCCTCTGCACCCTCTATGGGCGCACAAAAAACTATGTCTGTCAGCTGGTTGGGCGTACGGTCGACTATCCGATGCCCGATGTGGAGGTGCGGCAGCGTGCGGTAGCCTAGCCGCGCACCCTCCGAACCGAATGGAACGCATGAGAGTACTCATGCGTTTTTTCGTTGTAAATACCTTTGGAATCAATCACATCGATCCGTACACAGCCTGACGAGTGGACGATGTGTCCGTCGCCCAGGCAGATGCCTACGTGGACAATCCGGCCTTCGGCGTTGTGGAAGAAGGCCAGGTCGTCGCGCTGCAGGTCACAGGCGCAGACCTCGACGCCGCAGGTGGCCTGCTGCGATGCGTCGCGCGGAAGCCATATCCCCATCGCTTTGAAACACACCTGTGTAAGCCCCGAGCAGTCGATACCTCCGGTGCTTCGTCCGCCCCAGAGGTAGGGGGTGTCGAGGTAGAGCCGCACTGCCAGGTCGGCAGCGCTCTCGAAACCGACGTACTGCTTGTTGTCGACCCATCCGCGGTAGCCGTCATAGTCGCACTGTACAAGACTCCATTTTTCTTGACGTTCAACGATTTCCACGGTATCTCCCAGCAGTAGCTGGTTGACCATCTCGCTGCGGTCGCTGGCTTCGGCCCGCATGGGGACGGCTCTCAGGTGGCAGTAGCCTTTCATGTCCTTAGGTTTTTGAGTGTGTGATGTTTACAGCTGTTCGCGGTCGATCGAGCGGCAGATGCGGTCGATCAGGTCGTCCTTCTTGTTGTTCGCCGGGTCGAAGGTGTCCTTCAAGTTGTAGCCGAAGAGGCGTGCAAGTGTCTGATAGAGGCCGGCGCGCAGCGATCCGCGCAGTTCGCCCACGATCTTGTAGGCCGTGCGGTTGGTTTCGCGGTCGATCAGTTTGATGAGCACCAGTCCTTGCGAGAAGGTGTAGTTCGAGATCTCGCCTTTGTATTGGTTAAGTAGTTCGGCCTCAGCTTCTTTAATGGCTTTCTTGCGCTCCTTGCGCGGCAGGGCGGCAATCTCCACTTCCAGCGCGTCGAGGCGGCGTTTGCCTTCCAGGGCGTAGGGTCGCATCAGCTTGACGTTGCGGATCAGCTTCTTGTTTTGCTGTATCTCTTTCGGAGTCAGTAGCATACCGTCGGCATACACCTTGATCTCTTTGATGTAGTAGAGCGGTATGGTGTCGCCATCGACCACGGCGGCAAAGGTGTAGTGCCCCTTGTTGAGCATCGGGTAGATGGTGGTGTCGATGGAGTGTATTCGCTTGACAATATTGCTGTTGAGGCTTACTGTCTTGGTTGCTTTCAGCTCTTGTCCCGCCGCGAGCTGGCTGGCGCCGAGGGCAAGCAGCAGGAGCAGGTATTTGATGGTGGAGGTTTTCATTGTGCGTCTTTATTTGGACGTAATAACACGAAAACGACGCTTTTAGTATGCCGGCATGTAAAAAATCCTGCATTTGGCCCCCTTGCTCCCACATCGTCATCGACTCTTCGCCGAATATAAAACTTGTTATCGCCCACTCATCGCCTACTCGAGTAAGGCATGAGTAGGAGATGGGTAGGAGAAGAGTAGGAGTTGAGTAGGAGATGGTGCCGTATCATATCTGATTTATAGCGGTTTACAAACGTGGTTTTTCGGGCTGTTTTCTGGTTTTGTTTCAATTTTGAATCGGTTTTTGTAACTTGTTGTGTTTCAGTGTCAATGCAAAGTGGCTTTGTTGAAATATTCTTAAAAAGCCTAAAAAATGCGGGTGGATTGGAAAAAAAGATGTATTTTTGCATCCGTTTTGCACAGAGGGCCTGCGGATGGGTTTGTCGGCAAGATGTTGAGTAGCAGGGGACTGTGGAAAAGGAATGCGGATATGGCGTAATTGGTAGCCGCGCAAGACTTAGGATCTTGTTCCGAGAGGAGTGGGGGTTCGAGCCCCCCTATCCGCACCAAAGCGAAAAACAATGTCGAGAACAGGCAACAAGAACACCGGTATGGGAGTGTCTCACCCGAAAGGAGTGATGCTGTTGGTCTGTTTCCTTTTCTTGTTCGCGCACGCGCACGCGAACTACCTGCTGATCCCGATGGACGAGGTGCAGAAGAACCACCTGAAGGCCTACGGGGTTGCCTACTGGGCACTGCAGCGTGAAGCCGAGGTGACATGGCTGCTCAACTATCGCGGCGGCACCTTCATGACGAAGTATGCCGAGGCGCTGGAGCGTGAGTGTCGGCTGCGGGGCGTCACCTGTGAGGTGGTTGCCGACGGGCAGTCGAGCGCCATCTTGAGCCACATTGCCGATCCGGGCGTCAACATGGACGCCGTCAAACTGCACAAGGCCCCCAAGATCGCCGTCTACTCGCCGAAGAACAAGCTGCCATGGGACGACGCGGTGACGCTGGTGCTCACCTATGCCGACATCCCGTACGACGTGGTCTACGACGAGGAGGTGATGTCGGGAATACTGCCGACCTACGATTGGTTACACCTTCACCACGAGGATTTTACGGGACAGTACGGCAAGTTTTGGGGCAACTATCGCAGCCAGCAGTGGTACATCGAGGATGTACGTCTGCAGGAGGCCATGGCTGCCAAGTTGGGTTTCAGCAAAGTGAGCCAGCTGAAGTTGGCTGTAGTCCACAAGATCAGGGATTTCGTGGTGGGAGGAGGCTTCCTGTTTGCCATGTGCTCGGCTCCCGACAGCTACGACGTGGCATTGGCGGCCGAGGGGGTCGACATCTGCGATGTGATGTTCGACGGTGACCCCATGCAGCCCGCGGCCCAAGAGGCGCTGGATTTCAGCAAGTGTTTTGCATTCAAAGATTTCCGTATCAGTACCAACCCGACCGAGTACGAAATATCGACCATCGACATCGACGACCGGCAACGGCAGCGTCAGGTGAACGAGAAGAACGACTTTTTCGTGCTGTTCGACTTCTCGGCCAAGTGGGATTGGATCCCTACTATGTTGACGCAGAACCACACACGGGTGGTGCACGGCTTCATGGGACAGACCACGGCCTTCCGTCGCGAGACGGTCAAGAGCGGTTGCGTCATCCTGGCCGAGAACAAGGAACTGGGCGAGGTGCGCTACCTGCACGGCGAGTACGGCAAGGGGACGTGGACATTCCTTGGCGGGCACGACCCGGAAGACTACCGCCACTTCATCGGCGATCCTCCGACCGACCTCGCGCTCTATCCCAACTCGGCTGGCTATCGACTGATACTGAACAATATATTATTCCCAGCAGCAAAGAAAGAGAAACATAAAACATGATGAAGAAAGCGACAATAGGCCTTATCGGGCTTTTAGGGCTTATGGGTTTTATCGGCCCAACAGCAAGTGGACAAAACGGCACTTGGACGGTCTACAACACAAAGAACTCCGAGATCGGAAGCAACAACGTCTCGGCTCTGGCGGCCGACAATAAAGGCGTGTGGGTAGGAACCTATCAGGGCCTTTGCCGGCTGAACGGCGGCTCGTGGCTCGACTACTCTATGTTCAACGAGAAGCTCAAGAACCAGTCGGTCAACTGTTTGATGGTCGACAGGCGGGGTGTTGTATGGATCGGTACGGACGACTACGGTGTCATCGAGTTTGACGGTACCCACTGGACGGAATATGTCACTGAGACCCGCCGCCTGAAGATGAAGTTCATCAAAGAGATCACCCAGGACAAGGACGGTGTCTTCTGGATCGGGGTGACGCTGGGCGGCCTGGTGAGCTACGATGGCTATACGTGGGAAAAGTACACGCCTGAGGACTGCGGTCTGCTGAGCGACTTCGTGCTCGACCTGGCCGTGGATCGTGCCAATCGCAAGTGGATCACCACCAATGCCGGCGTCAGTGTCTTCAACGATCGCCGTTGGCAGAACTACACCATTGAGAACTCGGGTCTGCCCGACAATATCGTGCCGGCGGTGGCCATCGACGCCAACAATATCAAGTGGTTCGGAACGCTGAACGGCCTGGCCAGCTTCGACGGCGAGGAGTGGCGCATCTGGAACACCGCCAACAGTCCCCTGCCAAGCAACCAGGTGAACGACCTGGTCTTCGACGGCGACGGCATGCTGTGGATTGCCACCAGTGCCGGTGTTGCTGTGTTCGACGGCGAGTCGCGCTGGGTAGCCTTCACGTCGAAAAACAGCGACCTGCCGTCGGGCAACATCTACAAAGTGGCCGTCAGCCGGTCGGGCGATGTGTGGTTTGGCAGCGACAGTCGTGGCGTAGCCAAGCTGAGCGGCTTTGCCATGCCGGCTCCGGCGAGTGCGGCTCCGGTGGCTGAAGCCGACGCGGAAGCCGGTCAAGACGGCGACGTTCAGGCCCAGCAGCCGGCGCAGGAGGAGCGTGTGCGCATCAACCCTCACCTGAGCGAGGGCTATATCACCATCTCCATTGAGAGCCCCTCGGCCACGGTTACCTTCACCAACCGTTCCGACAAGGTGGTCAAGACGGTCACCAACTACCGCAACAACCAGAAGATATCGATCAACAAGCTGCCCAAGGGGATGTATGTGGTGGGTGTGACGACGCAGCGCGGCGAGAAGAAAATCAAGTTCAACCTGAAATAAGTGTAACGGTATGAAACGTATCATGCTTGCCCTGTTGGGCATTGTGTTAAGTACAAGCTTGTGGGCTCAACAGCTGGATCCTGCCAAGTGGAGCTACAGCGTCAAGGAAATCTCGGACAGCGAGGCCGAATTGGTCTTCACCGCCAAGATCGACGACGGTTGGCACCTCTACTCACAGTACACCGATCCTGCCGGCCCTCTGCCCATCGTCTTCGAGTTCACCAGGAGCGCTGACTACGAGTTGCTCGGCAAAGTGCAGGAACCAAAGCCGCACGAGGAACTGGATCCGCTGTTTGACTGCGTGGTCAAGTCGTTCAGCGGCACGGTCGTCTTCCGGCAGAAAGTGAAACGTGTAAGCGACAAAGACTTTACCGTCAACGGTATTCTCAGCTACCAGATGTGCAACAATGGCAGCTGCATCGCCCCGGAGGATCGCGACTTCTCGTTCAAGGTGCCGGGTGCCAAGGTGGCGGCGGCCGAGGAGGCACCTGCCGTGGCCGAGGCTGAAGAGGTGGACACCGTGGCGGAACCCGTGGCCGTGGTGGACGAGCCGGAAGCCGTCGTGGCCGAACAACCGGCCGAGAAGGAGAAGAAAAGCCAGAGCCTCATTGTCATCTTCTTGCTGGCCATCGGTGGCGGCATCCTGACGATGTTCACTCCTTGTGTCTTCCCCATGATCCCGATGACGGTCAACTTCTTCATGCACAACGGAGACAACAAGCGCAAGAGCCGCCGTCAGGCCTGGTTCTTTGGCTTCTCGATCGTCTTCATCTTCGCTGTTCTGGGTGCCATCCTGGCCCTTATCTTCGGTCCGGAGGCGCTCTACTTCATCGGTACCCACTGGATTCCCAACCTCCTGTTCTTCGTTATCTTCTTCGTCTTCGCGCTGAGTTTCTTCGGCCTCTTCGAGATCAAGATGCCCGAGAAGTGGATCAACAGCAGTGACGAGCAGGCCGACAAGGGCGGCTGGCTGGCCCCCTTCTTCATCGCCCTGACCACCGTGCTGGTCTCCTTCAGTTGCACCGGCCCCATCCTGGGCGCTGCTTTGGTGGGCCTCACCACCAGCAGCACCGACCGTTGGGTCTCGCTGGTCACCATGCTCGGCTTCGGCATTGGCTTCGCCTTGCCGTTCACCCTGCTGGCTATGTTCCCGCAGGCGCTGAAGAACATGAAGAGTGGCTCTTGGCTCAACACCGTCAAGGTGTCGTTCGCTTTCCTTGAACTGGCCTTCGGTCTCAAGTTCCTCCAGATGGCTGACCTCTATTGCAACTGGGGTCTGCTGCCGCGCGACATCTACCTGGCCCTGTGGATCGTTATCTTCGGCATGCTGGGCTTCTACCTGTTGGGCAAGCTGCGCTTCAAGGGCGACGACGAGGTGAAGGAGATCGGTACCCTGCGTCTCTTCCTGGCCATCGCCGACCTGGCCTTCGTGGTGTGGATGATCCCGGGCCTCTGGGGGGCTCCGTTGAAGAGTCTCAGCGGCTTCCTGCCTCCGCAGTCGAGCCAGGAGTTCGACATCGAACGCATGATTTCGGAACGCACCACCACCGTTGCCGCCGGTACGGTGCAGGTGGGCAAGCTGCCTGCCGATCGCAAATATGCCGACAAACTGCATGTACCGCTGGGCTTCGAAGCCTTCTTCGACCTCGACGAGGCCAAGGCTTACGCCCGTCAGCAGGGCAAGCCGGTCTTCATTGACTTCACCGGCAAGACCTGCGCCAACTGCCGCGAGATGGAACACTACGTGTGGACCGACCCCGAGGTGAAGCGACTGCTCAACGACGAGTTCGTTATGTGCTCGCTTTTCGCCGACGAGAACACCATTGAACTGCCCGAGAGTGAGTGGGTGGTGGACGAGAAAGGCCGCACCCTCAAGACCCTCGGACGCAAAAACCTCAACTATCAGAAGACGGCCTTCAACATGAACGCACAACCCTACTACGTCATCGTCAATGCCGATGGCAAGGTGCTGACGGCCGAGAACTACAAGTATGACCGCGACGTACAGAAGTTCGTCGACTGGCTCAACGAAGGTATAAAGAATAACAAGTAATCCCCTCTCTGAGAAATGAAAAAGACCTTGCTGCTTCTGATAGCAGGATTGACGCTCGCCGCGACCGTCCAAGCCGCCCCTGTCGATGCCGTCAAAGCCCACCGAGTGGCGGTGGAATTCTGGAACACCCACCATCCGTCGACTGTCAAACCCGTCGAGTCCATGCAGCAGCTCTCCTTTTCCGAGCTGCAACACCAGTATGTCTTCGCCTTCGACACTGTCGGCTTCGTCATCGTGGCCGCCGACGACCAGGTGCGTCCCGTGCTAGGCTATTCGTTCGATTCGCCTTTCCCCACCCGTCTGCACCCCGAGTTGCGCTTCTGGCTGAGTATCTATGAGTCGCAGATCGCCTCGCTTCCCTCCGACGGCGCTGCCGACCCCCGATGGAGTACGCTGACCGATGGTATCGTTCCGCCGGCGCCCGTGTCGCTACAGAACGTCGCCGCCATTTGCCACACCCGTTGGGACCAAGGCGATCCCTACAACCGCCTCTGTCCCTACGACTCGGTCTATAGCTCCCGTTCGGTTGTCGGTTGTGTGGCCACGGCCATGGCGCAGATCATGAAGCGCTGGAACCACCCCTCGTGTGGCACCGGCAGTCATAGCTACATTCACCACAACTCGGACCTCGATTGGTCGTATGGTATGCTCTCAGCCGACTTTGAGAACACCACCTACCTCTGGGAAATCATGCCCAACGTTGTGTACACCACCACCGACGAGAGAGCCATGGCCCTCAGCACGCTCAGCTATCACTGCGGCGTGGCTGTCGACATGATGTACGGACCCAGTGCCACCGGTGGTAGCGGAGCCTACTCCAGCTGTGGCAGCTGGTCCTCGACCTGCGCCGAGAGTGCCTTCCGCGACAACTTCAAGTACAGTGCCGACCTCGAGTTCCGCCAGCGGAATACCAACCAATGGCGCGACAGCGTCAACGCCGTCACCGGTCAGACCGACTGGTATATTGTCGACTCCAACCTCATCAGCGACAGCGTCTGGATGGCCATGATTGACGAAGAACTGGCCAACGGTCGCCCGATGTACTATTCGGGCAGCGACGCCTCCGGCGGACACGCCTTTGTGCTCGACGGTTCCGACCTCGACACGTGCTACCACTTCAACTGGGGATGGAGCGGCTACGGCGACGGCTTCTTCGCCATCAACGACCTGGCCCCGGGCACCCGCGGCATGGGAAGCAACAACACCAATACCTTCAACCACGAGCAGGGCGCCATCTTCGGCATACAGCCCATCCCGGAACATTTCGACACCATCGACCTCTACGACACCATCTGCACCAACTACACCAGATACAATTGCCGAGACTACAGCTTCCCGGTCGTCACATGCGACACCGTCCTGCGCCATTTGGACACCGTCATCCGGCTTCACCTGCAGGTCCGGAATTCCCATATCCTGACCCTCTCGCAGGGATTTGGCGGCATCATTAGCGGCAGCATCACGCAAGAGTTCTGCAGCTACCAGCCCCTGGTGTTGCCCGAGTGCACCTTTACTCGCAATGGCTACTACTTCGCCGGCTGGAGCCGCAGCCGCAATGGCAGCACCGATCCGGTCTATCAACCCGGCGACACAATACATCTCCACGGCAATACCACGCTCTTTGCCCGCTGGCGCGACACCAACGATGTGGCCGTGGACGAGGTGGACGACGAGCGGATCGCCCTTTGGCCGAACCCCACTACCGGAGAACTCACCATCGACCTAGCCTCCGAGCACGAGGCGCAGATCATGGTCCTTGACGTGCTGGGACGCAGCGTGTTAAGCGTATCGAATCCGCAAACTGCCGGTCAGGTGGTCAAAATCTCGCTTTCCGGCCTGCCCAATGGTGCCTACACCGTGCAGATTCGCACAGAATCGGGACTCTACAACCGTCGAATAATCAAACAATAAAGAATAAATAGTAAGAAAAATTTGGTGGGAAGGAAAAATGTTTGTATCTTTGCACTCGGTTTCCAAAGGGAAATAAGAGAGTGCGGGGTAGAGCAGTGGTAGCTCGTCGGGCTCATAACCCGGAGGTCGTTGGTTCGAATCCTTCCCCCGCTACCGAGCAGGACAACTCATTAGGGTTGTCCTTTTTTGTTGCCCTTAACTGCTAGTTTTCGTTATTAATCAGTTCAAATACAGCATTGATTTTCTTGGTTCGAAATGATTTTCCGCCAAACTCCACTTTTTCAGGGAATTGTAATAGCAATCGTCTGATCTTTACAACCAAACGTAAGATTGGAAGAAGTAGCGTTAAGGTGAATCAACTAAATTAAGGATGAGTATTTGTGTTGTATAAGCGTCGGGTTTGGAAGACAAGACCGCAACTGCCATATTTTCTACAAGTTCTCAATAGATTGGTGCGAGAAAAAAATTTTCGAAGCAACCAAATAGAATCATCGTAAGACGTGTAACCTTTTATACATTTAGTGCTAGACCTTCAGCTATAAGTTTTTTTATTATATTGTCTGAAGACTGGTATCTGCAATCGTTTAGGTATTGCAGCACTTTCTGCAGTGTTTCGATACTCGGATGTGTTCGAATGTCATTGAAGAGCCTCTTGAAACGAATATCTTTTGGGGTCAACTTCCCACTTTTTGTTAGGTGACAAAATTCGTCAAGATTGGCAGGCAAACCGTAATAGCTCAGATTTAAATTCAGTTCTTCTGCACATTTGAGAACGAAGGCTTCCATGGCAGGCTCTATTGCAATCAGATAATGAGGCTCAGTATGGTGTTTAAAGAATAGAATGCGTAGTTTCTTTTCAGTTCCTTTGGCGAGGAGTGTCCAGTGATGGTTATAAGCATCCCTTTTGGCTTTGTCGTAGTCTACAATGCCCACAGAGAACTTGTTTGCCTTCATTGCGTTTATTACATTGTTACAACTATGCTGATGGTTAACACGATCGGCTCGTAAAAGATATGCAACAAGATATGTATCAATGTAGCATTCTGGAATTATATCAAGGAAAATACGGCTCATACGTATGCGGCAGAATTGAAGAATAAGTCAACCCCATTGATATATATTTCATCTACATCATTCTTGGTTAGTTTTTTTAAGGTATACCGTGTTGAATTAACATCTTCGCTATATGTAAAATACATATTCATTCCCTTGCGATACTGTTTGCACATCTCGTTGAGAATATATGGGCTATGTGTTGATACAAGAAGGGTGTGTTCGTGTTTAGAATCAAACACGTTTTCGTAAAGCCAGTCAACCAGTTGGCTTTGGGTAGGAGGGTATAGGTTTTGTTCTGGCTCTTCAAGAAATAATTCACAGTGGTCAGTATAAAGGAATCTAGTATATCTTTTTTTAAATAAATCTGCTTCCTTGTTGTCATGAAACTTATAGGTCTTTCCATCAAGAACAAGTTCAATATTAGACTCCACCAATTGCAATTCACCTTTGTAAACTCGAAATGTTAGAGGTGATGTCTTATGGTATATTGTGGAGATTAAGAAATCTCGTTCAGCGCGTTGTTCTAAAGTGAGTTCCTTTTTTAAAGCAGAAGGATTGTCTTGCTTAGAAAGCAAATAATCGATAAGTATATACAAAGGGACCAACGACTGGAGTCCACTGGAGCTATCTGATAATGGCAAAGGGTGGCCATCAGTCGTTATAATGTTATCTGTATCACTGCTGTTATCATATGAATATGAAATTCCCAATTGTAATATATTTTCCTCTATGGGTAAGTTTTGTCTAGCTGCATCCCATTCGGAAAGGAAATCAAGGAACCCTCCACGCACAGGGATTTTATTCCATTTTGGAATAAAGGATGCAATATTACGTTCTGATGGAATATATTGTATTTTAGGCCTCTTATAGTTCCATACGTTAGTTTTTTTAGAAAAAGAAAATTTGTTATTTTTATATGAAAATGATAGATATGGAGAAGTATATTCTATAACAGTGTCGGAATAAAAATATCCCCCCAATCCATAATAAGATACAAAGAAATCCTTAAAAGCACTTGATTCTTGAAACATCTTGTCAGATTGTGCTAATTGTATATTCTTCTCCACCCATGAGCAATAACATGCCATCTTTAGAATGGAACTCTTGCCAGAACTTTGCATTCCAATGATTATTGCAATGCGGTCAAGTTCCAAAATGGCTTCCTTTATAGGGCCAAAGTTTCTGATTATCAACTGTTTCATGTTTTATCTATTTTCGACATAACCACAAATTATTCCAATGCAAAGATACGAAAAATATTTTATACGATTAAAGAAAAAAAACTCTGGATTACCTCAACGGATCGCGAGCTTTATGCTCGCAATTCTTCCATAGAAAAAATATTCATCACCAATTCAAAAATATTTCGTATTTTTGCAGCGTCGTTTCAAGTGAAACGGCAGACATATAAAAGAGACGTGTAACAGCGTTTATCTGCGGCGAATAGGAATCTCGCAAATTCGTTTGGAACCGCAATAACGCAATGTTCCTCGTCCATTGCTTGGTATATTATTATTTATACCATAGGCGTGGGCTTCGGCATTGCTTATTCTGTTCCAAAAGGCAATGCGAGAGCCTCTATTCGCGGGATAAGCAAAGTAGCAGATTCCCGCGCTTCTTTTTTATGTGCCTATTGGATGGAAATAATAACTATAAACAATAGACATAATGAAGAATAAGGTATTATTGGTTTTGGTCGCCATCTTGGCAATGGGGCAAAGTGCATTTGCCTATGATTTCTCAGCAGTTGCTCCGAGTGGACAGACACTATATTATAATATCTCTGGGAATGCAGTGATTGTAACATATCCAGGTTCGAATCCCAATTACCCATATTCTGGGTATACAAAGCCCACAGGTAGTTTGACTATTCCCCCAAGCGTCACCTATAATGGGACCACCTATACTATCACTTCAATAGACAATAATGCTTTCGATAACTGCAGTGGTCTAACCTCTGTCATCATTCCCGACAGCATCACTGCGATAGGCAATAATGCTTTCCATAATTGCAGCGGCTTGACCTCCGTCATATTCAATGCCGACAGTTGTATTTCGGCAGGAAGTACATATTATCCTATTTTTTCTGGCTGTAGCAATCTTACAAACATTACCTTTGGCAACAATGTTAGGAGAATCCCGAGTTATTTATGTATGAACAGTGGACTGACCTCCGTTATCATCCCTGACAGCGTCACCTCGATAGGTATCCAGGCCTTCGCGTCCTGCACTAGTCTGACCTCCGTCACTATTGGTCACGGCCTCACCTCGATAGGTGCTGCTTTCACAAACTGCACTGGCCTAACCACCGTTACCATTCCCGACAATGTCACCTCGCTAAACGGTTCTAACTTTTATGGCTGCACAAGTTTGACCTCTGTCACCATCGGTCGTGGTGTCACCTCGATAGGCCCACAGGATTTCCAATACTGCTCTAACTTGGATACAGTATATATGATGCCCATCATTGCACCTTCATTATATAATAGTACCTCGTTTAGTAATAATTCCCCCCAACGAGTTTTTATTTTAAAGGGTTGTTCTTATGATAGTTATTACAACTCAAACGATTGGTATTATTATCGTGATGCTCTCCGAGACCCATATATTGACATTACGGTGGATGTAAATGTAGATGACAATTCCATTGGTTATGGTGAGGCAAATATCATTCAAGTAAGGGGTAACGATGTCCGTTGCGATTCCACTTCCGTAATACAAGCCACGCCTATCTATGGTTACCACTTCACCCAGTGGAGCGACGGCGACACCAACAATCCGCGCACCCTCACACTGATGCAGGACACCGCTTTTACAGCACAGTTTGCCAAGAACACCTACGGCATCGTAGCCCTGTCTGCTGACACGGTGAAAGGCTATGCTGGTGGCACTGACACCTTGGAATACCTCGACACCGCAACCCTTACCGCAACCGCCAACTACGGCTACCACTTCACGCAGTGGAGCGACGGCAACTCCGCAAATCCCCGTCAGGTGCAGGTGACCCGCGACAGCGTCTTCACGGCGCAGTTCGACTACAACCTGTACAGCATAGCGCTGTCTGTCGACACCGCCATATACGGCTGCGTGAACGGAGCGGGTAGTTACAACTACCTTTCGGAGCGCACCATCAGCGCCATGCCCAACTACGGCTACCATTTCACACAGTGGAGCGACGGCGACACCAACAATCCGCGTGTCATCACGCTGACGCAAGACACGGCTTTTACCGCGTTGTTTGCAAAGAATACCTACAACATTGCCGCCCTGTCTGCTGACACGGTGAAAGGCTATGCTGGTGGCACTGACACCTTGGAATACCTCGACACCGCAACCCTTACCGCAACCGCCAACTACGGCTTTCACTTTACACAGTGGAGCGACGGCAATACCGCCAATCCGCGACTGGTGCAGGTGACCCGCGACAGCGTCTTCACGGCACAGTTCGACTACAACCAGTATGGCATAGCGCTGACTGTCGACACCACCATCCACGGCAGCGTGAGCGGCGCAGGTAACTACAACTACCTGTCTGCATGTACCATCAGCGCCACCCCTAACTATGGCTACCACTTTACTATGTGGAACGACGGCGACACCAACAACCCACGCATACTCACGCTGACACAGGACACTGCCTTTATGGCATTGTTTGTCAATAATCAGTACGTGGTTACTCTGTCTGTCAATGATACTTCATTAGGCATAGTAACTGGTGACGGCACCTACAACTATCTTGATACGGCGACACTAACGGCCACCTGTACTGCTCTGCACCACCATTTTGTGCAGTGGAGCGATGGAGTGACAGGCGATACACGCGCCGTCACGGTGACTTGCGACAGCACCATTACTGCCTTTTTCGCCATTGATACCCACAGCGTCACCCTTGCTGTCAACGATGACTTGTTGGGCTCGGTAATTGGTGCGGGCAACTACCCCTACGGTACCGATGTTACCATTGAGGCTACCGCCAATGATGGTTATCATTTCGCCGAGTGGAGCAATGGCAGCCGCGAGAATCCGCTCGTCATCAGTTTGGAGGGCGACACTGCTATTACCGCAATCTTCACCGACGACGTAGTGCCGCAAATCTGCATGGTCACCGTGCAAGATGGACGTAATATGGTGATGTGGGAGAAGGGACTGGAGGTGTTACAATACAACCTCTATCGCGAAGGAATGACGGCTGGTGAATATGAGTTGGCCGCCTCGGTGCCCTATGATTCACTGTCGGTGTGGGTCGACACTGCTTCGAGACCCCGCACGCGCAGTTACCGCTACCGTCTGACTGCCACCGATATCTTTGGCATCGAAAGTGAGCCGAGTGAGATACACAAGACCATGCACCTAACCATCAACCAAGGTCTAGGAAATGAATGGAACTTGGTGTGGTCGGAATACGAAGGAGCGGACTACAGCACCTATGTTATCTATCGCGGTACCGATGCGAGCAATATTCAGCAGATTGACGTGATGCCAGCTGGAGGCAATACCACCTATACCGATGAGAATGCCCCAACGGGCGAGGTCTACTATCAGGTAGGTATCCTGCTCAATACCCCCTGTAACCCCACAAAGAGCAGCACCATAGTCCTCTCAAATATTGCTACCAATGTAACAGTGGGTATATCTGAAACCGCGGACAGGGATAATAATATTCGTATCTATACTGAAAATGGACGTATCTATGTGAATAGGGATGGACAAACGGTCAATGACTTCTATGTGTATGATGTTGTAGGACATGAGATATATCATGCCAGACAGGAAAATCATACGTCGATACTGCCTGAAGGTGTCTACCTTGTTAAAGTCGGCATTTACCCTGCCCGTAAGGTGGTTGTGATACGGTAACACTTCTTAATAGCTAACGTCAAGAGGGTGTCTCAAAAGGGCACCCTCTTATCTGTAGGTGGCAGTATCGGTTTTGTTGGGTCTGGTATGTACTCCCGAAGTGCCCATATCTTCTCAAGGTCTTCAAGGAATCGGTGCGAATAGATAACGGTCGAGCCTACCTACAGAAGACAGGCTGTTTGGCCTGTCCTTTTTCTTTTGTCTTTTAGGTGTGTTGGTGGGGTGCCGAGGGGGTGAGTCCGTGGCAAGTCCCTGGCAAGTCCGTAGCAGCAAGGTGGAATCGTGTTGTTTTCGTTGCGGGCACTAGGTCGGCAAGGGGTCGGCATGAGGGGGTGATCAGGGTGTCACCATAGAGTTGGTATAGAGATGGTATAGACTTGGTATAGGGTTGGTACGGATTTGGTGGGGAATTTTCCGGCGGCCGCTGCGGGGGAACCGGCGGGGGGCCGAGGGGGAATTGCGGTTGCAAAGATACGAAAAAATCCTGAATTGGACAAATCTTTCTCAGGGTGGGGGTTGAAAAGACGAGGGCGCGGCATCGAAGATGCCGCGCCCTCAATGGTTTATCGCTGGGCGATGGTTGGTTTAGAAGTGGAAGCCCAGACGCAGGGCGACGGAGCCAACGGTGCGTTTCTCGCGCTTCACGCCGTCGACGGTCTCGTGGTAGAGCACCTCAGCGGCAGCTGCGGCGTTCTCGTCGAGGGTCTTCTGGGTGTAGTCGACGGGGTGGGTGCCCATGCCGTAGTAGTAGATGCCGGCGCTGAAGTGGTTGCCGAAGTAGGCACCGAGGCCGAGCGTCCACGAGAAGGAGGTGCTGGGTTTGTAGGCGTAGTAGAGCAGACCGCTGTTTTCGCTGGCGGATTTGCCCTCGCTGGTGATGAACATCATGTCGGCGCCGATACCGAACTCACCGTAGGGGGTGATGTCGTTCCAGAGCTCGTCGTAGAGGTAGCTCACACCGGCCATGATGGGGATGTTGAAGTAGGTGGGGGTGGAGTAGTCCTCGTCCATGTATTTCTCGCGCCAGGTGCTGCCGATCATGTTCCAGAGGAAGTCGGCCTGCAGGAAGGGAGCGACCATGCCGACACCGACGTCGAAGCGGTAGCTGGCGCGGTAGCCGGCACCGAAGCCGAGGGCGGCGTCTTTGCCGATCTCCTGGTAGCCCAGGGGAACGATGTGGTTGCTGTTGATGCTCGAGGCGAATTTGCCGGTGGGCAGGTTGCCGTTGAGGAAGATAGACTGGCGGAACTGGGCCTGTGCGCTCATGCCGAAGCCGACCATCAGGGCGGCGAGGCACATCATTTTTACTGTACGTTTCATATTGATACTGTTTTTGTTATGTTTGTTTTCGACAGATGATTTCCGATGCAAAGTTACGTTTTTTCTTTGAAATGGCGTTCTTTTTCCGGTCAAGCTTTCTTTTTCCGGCCGCGTTTGGCGGTGGTTTTCTTGCTGTCGGAGGGCAGGGGGACCATTTCTTCTTCGGGGATGGTGGCGTCGAGGGGCGGGATCTCGGCGTCGAGGTATTCCTCCTCGATGCCGCGCAGGTCCTCGTCGGTGGGCTCGAAGTCGTCGTCGTTGGGCTCGTCGTCGTCGAGTCGCTCGTAGCTGTCGAGCTCGTTGGCCTCGTCGTCGTCGCCGCCGAGGGCCTCTTTGAGGCCTTCCTTGTCGATGCCGAGGGTGGCTTTCTTCTTCTGGTCGTCGGTGAGGACGTCCTCAAAATCGCCGTGGCGCAGGTGGCGTTCGCGGTGGGTGGGGTTGGCTTCCTCCTTCTCGAGGGCTTCGCTCAGGGGGGCGAAGGTCTCCTCCTTGTCGTCGTCGCCGTCGTCGTCGAAGAGGGCTTTGTCGAGATCTTCGCCGAGGGTGTCGATCTTGACGTCGAATTTAACCATGTAGGCGGTGTCGTCGGTCTCGAAGGGGACTACAAAAATGGCTTCGCCGTTGGGCTTGACAAACTTGGTGATGTAGTTGTTGTAGCCCTCCGGGTAGGTTTCTTTGAAGAATTCTTTGAGGTCGTCAGAGAGGTTTTTGTAGCTGACAATCAGGTTCTTTTTGTGTTTTCTGGTAGTTGCCATAGTTGTAAAATTTGAGTGCAATATTAGTAATAAATATTAATATGACCAAATTTTTTTATGCAACGACAATGCTCTCGTCGTCCTCGATGCGGAGGTTGCGCATGATGAACTCGCGGCGCTCGAGGGTGTTTTCTCCCATGTAGAAGGAGAGAACGCCCTGGGTGTCAAAGTCTTTGTGGAGCAGGACGGGGTCGAGACGCATGTCTTTTCCGATGAAGTTCTTGAACTCGTCGGGGCTGATTTCGCCGAGGCCCTTGAAGCGGGTGATCTCGGCACCGGGGGTGGAGTGGATGGCGGCTATGCGTTCGTCGTCGGTGTAGCAGTAGGTGGTCTTCTGCTTGTTGCGCACGCGGAAGAGAGGGGTCTGGAGGATGTAGACGTGACCCGAGGAGATGAGCTCCGGGTAGAAACGGAGGAAGAAGGTGAGCAGCAGCAGACGTATGTGCATGCCGTCGACATCGGCATCGGTGGCGATGACGACGTTGTTGTAGCGCAGGTTCTCGAGCGAGTCGTCGATGTCGAGGGCGTTGTGCAGGAGGTTGAGCTCTTCGTTCTTGTAGACGTCGACCTTGGAGATGGAGTAGGTATTCTTGGGCTTGCCGCGAAGGGAGAAGACGGCCTGGGTGTCGACGTCGCGGCTCTTGGTGATGGAGCCGGAGGCCGAGTCACCCTCGGTGATGAAGATGGTGCTCTCGAGGCGGCGGGCGTGGTTGGTGTTGTAATGTACGTGGCAGTCGCGCAGCTTGCGGTTGTTAAGGCTGGCCTTCTTGCCGGCCTCGCGGGCCACCTTCTTGATGCCGGCGATCTCTTTGCGCTCGCGTTCGTTGAGGTTGATCTTGGCCAGCAGGGCCTCGGCGGTGTCGGCGTGGATGTGGAGGTAGTTGTCCAGATGGCGCTTGAGGATGTCGAGGACGTAGGTCTTGAGCAGCGGCGAGTCGTTGGTGCCGTCGGCGCGGTTGGGTTCGAGGTGGGTGGAGCCGAGCTTGGTCTTGGTCTGGGCCTCGAAGACCGGCTCCTGGATGCGCACGCAGAGGGCACAGACCAGGCCGCCACGGATCACCTCGGGCGGGTAGTCTTTCTTGATGAAATCCTTGACCACACGGGCGTAGGCCTCGCGGAAGGCGCTCTGGTGGGTGCCGCCTTCGGTGGTGTGCTGGCCGTTGACGAAGGAGTAGTAGTAGTCGTTGTTCTGCCCGGCGATGTGGGTGAAGGCGGCCTCAAAGTCGCCCTCCTTGATATGGATGATGGGGTAGAGAGGCTCGGACTGCAGGTTGTGCTCCAGCAGGTCGAGCAGGCCGTTCTTGGAGTAGTAGCGGCGGTCGTTGTAGTACATGGTGAGGCCGCGGTTGAGGTAGGCGTAGTTCCAGATGCGGCGCTCGACATATTCGCTGATGAAGTGGTAGTTGCCGAAGAGCTTGGCGTCGGGCACGAACTCGACCAGGGTGCCGCTGTCGGGGCTGTGGTCGGGGATGATGCCGCTGTCGCTGACGAGGTTGCCCTCGGCAAACTCGGCCCGGCGCGTCTTGCCGTCGCGGAACGACTGCACGCTGAACGAGGAGGAGAGGGCGTTGACGGCCTTGGTACCCACGCCGTTGAGGCCCACTGACTTCTGGAAGACCTTGCTGTCGTACTTGGCGCCGGTGTTGAGCTTGCTGACAGCCTCGACCAGTTTGCCCAGGGGGATGCCGCGACCGTAGTCGCGGATGCTGACCCGGCGGTCGGCGAAGTTGATCTTCACCTCGATTTTCTTGCCGTAGCCGGAGGTGAATTCGTCGATAGAGTTGTCGATCACCTCCTTGATGAGGACGTAGATGCCGTCGTCGTGCGACGAGCCGTCGCCGAGCTTGCCGATGTACATACCCGGGCGCAGCCGGATGTGCTCCATGTCTTCGAGGTGTACGATGCTGTCGTCGTTATAGTCGGTCGCGTTAGGTTGGGGGTCTATGAAAAGGTCGTCTGCCATAGTGTGATGTGTGTGCTTGTGTGTTATTCGTCCAGTATCATCTCCGAGCTGACGGCGTAGCCGGTGCGTTCTTTGCCGGAGACGGGGTCGCCGGTGGTGACTTCGAGGTGTGCTTCGTCGAGGCCCTGCTCCAGCAGGTAGTGGCGCACCAGCTCGTTGCGGCGCTCGTAGGCGCGGGCCATGGTGTCGTTGGTGGCCTCGGGCATGCGTAGTTCCAGGCGGAGCCGCAGCAGGCTGTCGGTCGAGGCGATGGTGGCCAGCTGGCCTAGGGTGTGGTACTGCTCCGAGGTGAGGCCGTGCTGGGCGGGGTCGATGGCGATGAAGTCCAGGTCGGCATCCTTCATGCCCAAGGCGTTGCCCAAGGCGCGTGCCGGCGAGGTGGCCACCTTGACAATCAGGTTGCCCAGCGTCTTCCAGAGAAGTTTCATGTAGTTGAACTCCGGACTGTCGATGTTGCCCTTGACAGGCACGTCGAGCTGTATCTTGTTGTCCTTGTCCTTGAGGACGTAGAGGGCGGTCTTGAGGGGGAGGCGCTTGGCGTCGGCCACGTCCTTGCGGCGGCTGCCCACCACGGGATTGTAGATGTCGATGGTGTTCTGTCCGTCGAGGAGGCTGCTCTGGATGGTGTTGTGCGAGGTGAGGCCGAAGACGCCGTCCTCGACCGGCTGGCCGGTGTATGCCACCGTCAGGGGACTCAGCTGCTTGAGGTCGAGCCCTTTGATGGTGAGGAAGAGGTCCTGATGCTGCTTCCAGTTGTCGAGGTTGCCCTGCCAGCGCACGGCCAGGTGGCCGCCGCCGGGCAGCGAGGCCCGCAGCATGGCCTGGTTGTCGCCCCCGAGGGTGAGGTCGTTGGCGGTGACTTTGAGGTTGGTGATCGGGAAGCGGAAGGGGTCGGGGAGGGTGTGGTCGATGTAGGTCAGCGCGCAGTTCTCCACCCGCAGGGTGCCCACGTGCAGCTGCATGGGGCTCTTGCCGGCAGGGCTGGCGGCGGGTTTGACCGTATCGGCCGGGGCCGCTGCGTCGGCCTGTCGGGTCGTGTCGGCCGGCTGGGTCAGGCGGCTGAGGTTGCTGTAGCCGTCCCACTGCTCATACTGGGCCGAGAGGCCGTCGAGGCTCACCTCGGCAATGTCGTAGATGTTCTGGTCCAGGTTGATGTTGTTCACCTTGACCACCAGCTTGTCGAGGCTGGCCAGCGGGCTCTCCTCGTGGCGTAGGTCGACGTCGCTGAGCGTGGCCGTGGCGCCGATGCGGCTCTTCAGCAGCTCGGTGTGGCTGCCGCTGGCGCTGAGGTGCAGATCCAGCAGGCCCTCGACGCGGTCAACGGCGACGAGGTCTTTCACGTAGCCCTCCACGTTGCGGAGCGAGAAGCCGCTGAGGTCGATGGTGGCGCTGTACTGATTGCTGGCGGCGTCGTAGTTGGCGTCGGCGCTGAGGTGGCCGCCCTGGTCGAAATTGATGTTGAGGCCTCCCTCGGTGGCCTCGTCGCCGCCGAGCACGAAGCCCGGCACGCGCAGGTTGACGTCGGGCAGGCTCAGCTCCTTGTGGCTGCGCAGGTCGTTGTAGCGCAGGTTGGCATGGGCCAGGTGCACGTTGTAGAACTTCAGCGTCCAGCGGCTGGGGGTGGTGTCCTTGTCGGCATCGTCGGAGGCGAAGTGATCGAGGATCGACTGGAAGTTGAACCGGTCGCCGTCCTGGAGCACGGTGGCGCTGAGGCCGCTGAGGGTGAGGTGGCGCAGGTTGACGGTGCGGAAGGGGAGCTGCAGCAGGTGCAGACGCAGGTCGAGGGTGTCGAAGCCGGCGAAGAGCGTCCGGGCGTCGTCTTCGTAGACGGCCAGGTCGCGCACCGAGAGGCGGCCGCTGAAGAGGTTGACTCCCACGTGGCCCACTTCGACCCGGCGGCCGACGAGCTGCTCACCGTGGCGGTTCACATAGCCCTTGGCCACCGGCCCGGCCACGAGCGACACTACCAGCAGCACCGCCACAACGATGCCCACGATCCACAGCAATATCTTGTACGCCTTCTTCATCTCGTTGGTTTTGTTATCTGTCCTGATTCACTTTTCGTAGAAATGCATCTCGGTGAGGTACCGGTAGACGGGCTCGGTCAGCAGGTAGCGCACGTCGCGTCCGGCGCCGATCTGCTGGCGTATGTAGCTCGACGAGATGTCCATCATCGGCACGTCGACCAGGGTCACGTTCGGGTGGTCGGCCAGCGGGCAGCGCTCCGAGCCGGGGCGCGGGTAGACGTAGAGGTGGTAGTGGTTCAGTATGTACTCGTAGTTGCGCCAGCGGGGGAAGGTCTGCAGGTTGTCGCTGCCCATGACGAGGCAGAACTCGCGCTCGGGATACTTCTCGGCCAGGGCGGCCAGGGTGACCACCGTGTAGCTGGGCACGGGCAGGTGCATCTCGATGTCGCACACCCGCAGCCGGTAGTTGTCGTCTACGGCGCGCCGCGCCATCTGGAGCCGATGGTGGTCGGCCAGCAGCGAGGCGCGTTCTTTCAGGGGGTTCTGCGGGCTCACCACCAGCCACAACTCGTCCATCCCCTCCTGCTGCACCATCGTGTTGGCGATGATCAGGTGCCCCACATGGATGGGGTTGAAGGAGCCGAAAAAAAGCGCCGTTCTCGGCCTCACCCCCGCCCCCTCTCCTCGCAGGAGAGGGGAGTGGTTACCCTGTGTGTCGCTCTTTTTCCAATTCATCGTCAATCGGCTCCCCTCTCCTCGCAGGAGAGGGGTTGGGGGGGGGAGGCTTAATAATACTTATACGCCGTCTCGATCTTGATGTGGCGCAGTTTCTGGCCTTTGAAGGTGTAGATCTCGGCCACCTCGCCGGCGCCGCTCACCACCTTCAGCACCGCGATGTCGGAGGTGTAGGAGCGCGGGTAGCGCTTGAAGAAGATGTTGAACACCTCGTCCTTCGTCATGCCCACGTGCAACCCGTTGTCGAGCACGATCTCCGGGTCGGCCACGTAGCCGCTCAGTATCTCCACCTTCTTGGTCCAGATGCTGTAGTAGAGGTCGATGTAGCTGTCGTCCACGCGGCGCATCCGGTTGACGCTCACCTCCATCGAGTCGTAGTAGTGGCGGTAGTTCTGCTCGCGGTACCAGTGCAGCTGGTTGTCGGTGATGTACTGCTCCACCGAGGTCCACTCGCCGAAGGGGTAGATCACCGCGCGCGACAGCGAGTAGACCGTCATCGTGTCGGTGTAGACCTTCAGGTCCTTGATCTGGTACTCGGGGCGGCTGAAGGCCATCATGCGCATCGCTTTGGCGCGCGAGGCCACCTGCTGGGCCGACAGTGTGCTGCACGACAGCAGCACCAGGGCGATTGTGAGTATGCGTTTCATCTGTCTATATATATAGAAATTTTACGCATAACGATATCGGTTTCTATTTATTGTACGGCTGTCGAAAAACTTTTTCGCCTCCGGCACAACCCGCTGTCTTCCAGTGTTGTCGCCCGGCCCTCCAAGCATCCCCCAGGCATCCTCCAAGCATCCCCCAGGCATCATCTAGGCTTGCAAGCAACGATCGTGCAGAGAATGAGCCACTTGCGTGGTAGCGTGAAAAGTCGTTTTTGGGGCGTATTGTGTGCGGAATTCATAAATAATGTTAAATCTTCATCGCTCCATGGGGAGGGAATGTGTGCCGCAGAGGGGAAAAATTTTTTCAACAATGGTGTGCGGAATGGAAAAAATATGTATATTTGCAGTTGACATTTGGTGCGACGACTGGGTGCAGTTGGTTGAACGACAGGTGTTTGATGCAAAATGTCGCACAGGAAAACGGAAGGACAACAACAAATTAATAACAACCCAAAAAACAACACAACATGAAGAAAGTCTTTACACTTTTTGCATCGCTGCTTCTTGTCGGTAGCCTGATGGCGCAGACCATCGTCTCGACCGAAGTGCAGAAGCGCAACGTCCTCCTCGAGGAGTTCACCGGTGTCGGATGCGGCTACTGCCCCGACGGCCACGCCCGTGCCAACGCCATCTGCGAGCAGTATGCCGGCCACGCCTGGGCCATCAACATCCATGCCGGCGGCTACGCCACCGGCTCGGGCTACACCACTCCCGTCGGAGACGGCATTCACAACGAGTTCTACAGCCAGATCCAGGGTTACCCCTGCGGCGTTGTGAACCGCGGCGCGGTGCAGGATCGTGGCGCATGGGCTGCCACGGCCGCCAGCATCCGCAACGAGGACGCCATCGTCAACATCGCCGCCGAGGGCACGATGGACGCTGCCACCCGCACCGTCACCATGCACATCGAGGCCTACTACACCGGCACCTCCACCCAGGCCACCAACTACTTCAACGTGGCTGTCGTGCAGAACAACATCCTGGGCCAGCAGTCCAACTACGGCAACTACAACGCCGACTACATCGAGGGCGACCAGTACCGCCACATGCACATGCTGCGCGACCTGCTCTGCGGCCAGTGGGGCATGGAGATCGCTGCCACCCAGGGCACCTTCGTCGACACCACCATCATCTTCACCGTTCCGGCCGCCATCAACGGTCTGGCTGTTGAAGACATCTCCGACCTGGATTTCATCGCCTTCGTCACCGAGAGCCATCGCAACGTGCTGAACGCCCAGAAGGTGTTCATCCCCGCCACGGCTCCCAAACTGACCAAAGTGCTGGCCGCTCAGGCCGGCGACTGCTCGCTTAGGTACGACTTCACCGCCGTGGTGGAGAACTACACCCTCGAGAACATCACCAGCGTCACCCTCAATGTCGACGGCACCGATATGACCTTCCCCGTCAACCTGCCCTCGAATAGCGTTGTGGAAATCGCACTTCCTTCCTTCTCCTTCGAAGTCTCCGGCGCAGCCGTTCAGAACTGCAATGGTGTCAAGACCGTCAGCCTGGTGAGCTACGTCAACGCCGAAGGCCAGACCAATGCCGTCAGTGGCGCCGCCAAGACCGCCAACTATGGTGGCTTCAACATCTACACGGTCGCCGGTCCCTTCAGACTCCGCATCGGTATCGACGGCTGGGGTCAGGAATGTGGCGTGCAGTTCATCAATCAGGCCACCTGCTCGGTCGAATGGACTTGGCATGATGCCTCGTGGACCAATATCGGCCCCCAGAATGCCCAGCGTATCAGCCAGCTGTATGATGGTCGCTACTATGTCCGCCAGTTCAACCCCGCCACCCCCGGTCTCTACATCCTTCGCATGACTGACGAGTACGGCGACGGTTGGGGTTGGACCAACGACAACACCACCTCGGGTGTGTGGCTGAGCAACGAGAGCGGTGAGATTATCTCCGATCCGTGGGGCTACAGCAACGGTCCTTCCTTCACGAACTATGACTACTACTTGAATGTCACCTCCACTGGCGACGGCAACGTTGTGGGCATCGAGGATGTGGACAATGTCAGCTTCAGCATCTATCCCAACCCCGCCACTGACCGTCTCACCATCGAGAGCAGCGAGGCCGTCAGCGAGATCAACATCATCGACATGACCGGTCGCACCGTGATGACCCTCGGCGCTGAGAACAGCGTCAACGTCAGCAGCCTGGCCGCCGGCGTCTATGTGGTCCGCGTGGCTACCGCCAACGGCGTGGGAATGCAGAAGTTCGTCAAGGAGTAATCCCCGTTCCGAACGTACATAAAGTGGAAAGAGTCACCCTCTTTCCACTTTTTTTTGTATCTTTGCATCATGAATTATGCTGCTGTGATTGCCAACCGGCTGGAACTCAATGTCCGGCAGGTTGAGAAGACCATCGAATTGCTCGAATCGGGGGCCACGGTGCCCTTCATCGCTCGCTACCGCAAGGAGGCCACCGGCTCGCTCAACGAGGTGCAGATTGCCGCCATCCGCGACCTGCTGCTGCGCCTGAAGGAGCTCGACAAGCGCCGCGAGGCCATCTTGGCGTCGGTCGAGGAGCAGGGCAAGCTGACCGACGAGCTGCGCCGCCGCTTCGAAGCCGCCGAGAGCCTCACCGACCTCGAGGACCTCTACCTGCCCTACCGCCCCAAGCGCCGCACCCGCGCCACCGTGGCCATCGAGAAGGGCTACGAGCCCCTGGCCGACAGCATCATGAGTGGACGGTTTGCAGGGACGTGGCGTGCCGCGTCCGCCGACGCCGAGCGCGAGGCTACGGACGAAGACCTGCAGTACGCCCGCGATATTATTGCCGAGCGCTTCAGCGAGGACGCCGCCACGCGCCAGCGGGTGCGCAATATCTTCCGCCGCCGCGCCATGCTCTCGTCGGGCCTGGCCCGCGGGGTGAAGGAGGACGACGAGCGCGTGGGCAAGTTCGAGTCGTGGATCGACTGGAAGGAGCCCATCGGCCGCGCCCCGTCGCACCGCATCCTGGCCCTCTTCCGGGGCGAGGAGGCCGGCGTGCTCAAGGTGCACGTGCGGCCCGAGAAGGACGACGAGGCTGTCGCCTCGATAGTGGGTAGTGGGCAGTGGGTAGTGAGTAGCACACGAGGTCAAGCGCTATCCACTACCCACTATCCACTACCCACTCAACGCCAGCTCCAGCTGGCGGCGGCCGACAGCTACAAGCGGCTGATCGAGCCGTCGATCGAGACCGAGTTCCGCAACCAGCTGAAGGAGAAGGCCGACCGCGAGGCTATACGTGTCTTCGCCGAGAACTTGCGCCAGCTGCTGCTCTCCGCCCCCATGGGGCAGAAACGCACCCTGGCCATCGACCCCGGCTTCCGTACGGGCTGCAAGGTGGTCTGCCTCGACGCCCAGGGGCAGCTGCTTCACAACGAGACCATCTATCCCTTCACCTCGGTGCGCGAGGAGCGCGCTGCCGTTAACAAGCTCGAGGCGCTGGTCGAGGCTTTCCAGATCGAAGCCATCGCCATCGGCAACGGCACCGCCGGCCGCGAGACCGAGGAGGTGGTGCGCAAGTGCCGTTTCCGGCCCTTGAAGACGTCGAGACATCAAGACGTCGAGACATCAGGCTCCGAGGTCTCGAAGTCTCGGAGTCTCGAAGTCTCGAAGTCTCCCATAGTGGTCAGCGTCAGCGAGGCCGGCGCCTCGGTCTATAGCGCCAGCGACGTCGCCCGCCGCGAGTTCCCCGACTACGACGTCACCGTGCGCGGCGCTGTCTCGATCGGACGCCGTCTGATGGACCCCCTCAGCGAACTGGTCAAGATCGACCCCAAGAGCATCGGCGTGGGTCAGTATCAGCACGATGTGGATCAGAAGCTGCTGGCCGAGAGCCTGGCCGACACGGTGGAGAGCTGCGTAAACTCGGTGGGCGTCGAACTCAACACCGCCAGCCGCGAGCTGCTCAGCTACGTCAGCGGCATCGGCCCTTCGCTGGCCGACAAGATTGTCAGCCACCGCAACCAGCACGGGGCCTTCGCCTCGCGCCAGGCGTTGCATGACGTCAAGGGGCTCGGCGACAAGGCTTTCGAACAGTGCGCCGGCTTCCTCCGCGTGCGCGAGAGTGGCAATCCGCTCGACCGCTCGGCGGTGCATCCCGAGCGCTATGCGCTGGTGGAAAGGATGGCCCAGAGCGTGGGTGCTGACGTGCAGTCGCTCATGCAGGACAAGGAGCTCAGGGCCAAGATACGCCTCGACGACTTCGTCACCCCCGACTGCGGCCTGCCCACGCTCCAGGACATCATGAAAGAATTGGAGAAGCCTGGCCTCGACCCGCGGGCACGGTTCGAGGTGTTTGAGTTCGACAAGAACGTCACCCGCCTCGAGGATGTCCGCGAGGGGATGGTGCTGCCGGGTATCGTCACCAATATCACGGCCTTTGGCGCCTTCGTCGATATCGGCGTGCATCAGGACGGCCTGATCCATGTCAGCCAGATGGCAAACCGCCGCGTCAATGACCCAGGCGAGGTGGTCCACCTGCATCAGCACCTGAAAGTCAAGGTGCTCGACGTCGACATGCGGCGTCACAGAATCAGTCTAACATTAAAAGGAATAGAATAAAATGGAAAGGAAACCTTTGAATTTTGGAATGACCATGCTGGCTTCGGCGCTGGGCGTGATCATTGTGTCGGTCCTCGGCGGACTGCTGACCTTCATCTCGATGATCGTCATGGTGGTGTCGCTCAGTAGCATGAGCAAAGAGAGCCCAACGGTGGTGAAGCCTGGCACCTTCTTGACCGTCGACCTGGGCAAGATCAGTGGCGACCGTACCGCCAGCGGCCTGCAGGCTTCGTTCAGCGACATCAAGACGGTGGGCCTGATCGACGCCGTGAATGCCATCCGCGCCGCCGCCACGGACAACAATGTGGAAGGTATCTACCTCAAGGACGGTGGTATACAAGGACTCTCCTGGGGTTCGGGCACCGAGTTGCGCGAGGCGCTGGCCGACTTCCGCGAGTGCGGCAAGCCAGTGGTAGCCTACGCCACCAGCTACTCGCAGGGAGGCTACTATATCGCTTCGCTGGCCGACCAAATCTGTCTGCATCCCAGTGGTATGGTCGACTTTCGCGGCATGGGCGCCGAGGTGATGTACTATAAGGACCTGCTGGACAAGCTGGGCGTCGAGATGCAGCTCATCCGGCCCGAGAGCTGCGCCTACAAGAGCGCCGGTGAGGTCTACACCCTCAACCACATGAGCGACGCCAACCGCGAGCAGATCCGCGCCTACATCGGCAGCATCTGGCACACTGCCACTGTCGCCATCGCCGCCAGCCGCCAAATGGAGGTGGCTCAAGTCAACGCCATTGCCGATAACCTCAGCGGTTTCCTTGCTGAGGATGCCAAGACCTCCCAACTGGTGGACCAGCTGTGCTTCGAGGAAGATGTGCGCACCCTTCTACGCGACAACTATGCCGGTAAGCAGTTGCTCCCGCTGGAGAAGTATGCCTCCAACGTCAAGCAGGCCCCCAACAAGGCGAAGGATGCCATCGCTGTGATCTATGCCGAAGGTAACGTGATGGACGGCAGTGCCAAGGGCTTCAGCACCGGCGTCTATGGCGACGACATCGTCAAGGCGCTGCGTCAGGCTGCCGATGACCAGAATGTGAAGGCTATCGTGCTGCGCGTCAACTCGCCGGGAGGCCAGGCCACCGCTAGCGAGAGCATGACCCACGCCGTGATGGCCGCCAAGGCCAAGAAGCCCGTCATCGTCAGCATGGGCGACCTGGCCGCCAGCGCTGGCTACGAGATGAGTTGCATGGCCGACGTCATTGTGGCCCAGCCCACCACCATCACGGGTTCGATCGGCGTCTTCGGCACGGTGCCCAACCTCGGCAAGCTGATGCGCCAGAAGCTTGGATTGAACACCGATACCGTCAGCACCAATCGCAACTCGAATGGTCTCAGCGGCTTCCGTCCCCTGTCGCCCGCCGCCATGGCCATGATGACCCGCAACGTGGAGGACTTCTACAAGGTCTTCGTCGGCCGCGTGGCCGAGGGACGCCACATGACCTACGACGAGGTACACCAGATCGCCCGCGGCCGCGTGTGGACGGGTGCCGACGCCATCGGCATTGGCTTGGTCGATACGCTGGGCGGCATGGACGTGGCCCTCGGCATCGCCGCCGAGAAGGCTGGGCTTGAAAGCTATAAGGTGAAGGAATATCCCGAGGAGAAAGATACCTTCACCCAACTGGCCGAGTTGTTCGGCGAGAGTACCGACGACGACCTCAAGCTGCTCCAGAAGATGCACTTGGCCACCATGTGGAGGCTGCAAGATGGGAAATGGCAGATGCTCTCACGTGTGGAACAGGATGTGCGTTATGTGGCTCAGAGCGAAGGCCTGCAGGCTCGTTTGCCCTTTGTGATCGTAAACAACTGATGTGTCATGAAGAAGCTGGTGTGCATGGTGTTGGCCCTTGGGCTGACGTGTTCAGTCCTTGCCCAGAATGCGGATATGAGGCAGGTGGTGAGCACCGTCACGGTGGTTGATAACGACAGCCTGCGGATTGACTGTACGGTGGTGGCGGACAGCGGGCCGCTGGGTGACCTGGGCTACCGGAAGGACTGGTTTTCGTTCTACAACAAGACCGACCGTACGTTAATTGTTTGCTATCATGTCGACGCCACCCTTACGCGCTACAATCGGAGCTACAGCTATGATTATACCCTCAGCCTCGAACCCCGAGCGTCGCGCGGCGACAACGTCATGATGCATTACCCTGTGGAAAACTTTTATGTTAGTCCTCGTTATGATGAGTCTGACCTAAAGGCCACCCTCCGGTTATTGGAGTCTGATAAATGAAAATAGCTGGGGCCGCGACGTACGTCGCGGCCCCAGCTATTTATGGATGGCAAGCCTCTCAGCCGACGATGTCGAAGGCCACGTCCATCATCTTGGTGAAGGTGGTCTGGCGCTCTTCGGCCGTGGTGGCCTCGCCGGTGAGGAGGTGGTCCGACACGGTGCAGATGCCCAGGGCATTCCGTCCGGCGCGAGCGGCGTTCATGTAGAGCTGTGCAATCTCCATCTCCACAGCCAGCACGCCCATCCGCTGCCAGCGGTCGTTGTGGGCGTTCTCGGTGTAGAAGGTGTCTGACGAGAGCACGTTGCCCACCTGATGGCGGTAGCCGTGGCGTTCGCAGGCCTCCACGGCCCGGCGGGCCAGACCGAAGTCGGCGATCGGGGCAAAGGTGCCGGGCAACTCGTACTGCGCCGCATAGTTGGAGTTGGTGCAGGCGCCGGTGGCCACCACCAGGTCGCCCACATGGAGGCTCTCCTGGATGGAACCGGCCGAGCCCACGCGGATGATGGTCTGCACGTCGTAGAAGTTATAGAGCTCGTAGGTGTAGATGCCTATCGAGGGACCTCCCATGCCGTGTCCCATCACGCTGATGCGGCGGCCGTTGTGGGTGCCGGTGTAGCCCAGCATGCCACGCACTTGGTTGAAGAGGACGGCGTCCTGGAGGTACTTCTCGGCCATGAACTTCACGCGCAGCGGGTCGCCGGCCATGATGACCGTGTCGGCTATCTCGCCCAGTCGGGCCCCAATGTGGGGTGTCGGTGTGTTTGCCATGGCGATCAGAGCTTGTCGTTCGAGCCGAGGACGTTGACGATCTTGTGGATGTACATCTTCTTCATGCTCTCACGGGCTGGCTTGAGGTACTGGCGCGGGTCGAAGTGGTCGGGGTGTTCGGCCAGGTGCTTGCGGATGGCAGCGGTCATGGCCAGACGGCTGTCGCTGTCGATGTTGATCTTGCAGACGGCGCTCTTGGCGGCCTTGCGCAGCTGCTCCTCGGGGATACCCACGGCGGCCTTCAGGGCGCCACCGTTGGCGTTGATGGTGTCCACCTCGTCCTGCGGCACCGAGCTCGAGCCGTGCAGCACGATGGGGAAGCCGGGCAGCTTCTTCTCGACGGCCTCAAGCACGTCGAAGGCCAGCGGCGGGGGCAGCAGGCGGCCCGTCTTGGGGTCGACGGTGCACTGCTCGGGTTTGAACTTATAGGCGCCGTGGCTGGTGCCGATCGAGATGGCCAGCGAGTCGCAACCCGTGCGGGTGGCGAAGTCGATCACCTCTTCGGGTTTGGTGTAGTGGCTCACCTCGGAGGCTACCTCGTCCTCCACGCCGGCCAGCACGCCGAGCTCGCACTCCACTGTGACGTCGTACTTGTGGGCGTACTCCACCACCTGGCGCGAGATGCGGATGTTCTCCTCGTAGGGCAGGGCGCTTCCGTCGTACATCACCGAGCTGAAGCCCATGTCGATGCAGCTCTTGCAGGTCTCGAAGCTGTCGCCGTGGTCGAGGTGCAGCACGATCTGCGGGTTGGGGCAGCCGAGCTCTTTGGCATACTCGACGGCACCCTCGGCCATGTAGCGCAGCAGGGTGGGGTTGGCGTAGTCGCGCGCGCCCTTGCTCACCTGCAGGATCACCGGGCTCTTGGTCTCGACGGCGGCCTGGATGATGGCCTGCATCTGCTCCATATTGTTGAAGTTGAAGGCGGGGATAGCGTAGCCGCCGCTGACAGCTTTCTTGAACATCTCGCGGGTGTTCACAAGTCCTATTTTCTTGTAGTCTACCATATTGTTGTTGTTTTAATTTATTGTTGATTTGATTTTGCAAAAGTACTAAATGTATTTCACTTGACCAAATATTATTTCAAGAAGATGCCGAAGACGGCGGCGCCGCTGCCGGTCATCGAGGCATAGAGGGCGCCTCGGCGGTACATCTCCTCCTTGAGGGCCGCGATGGCGGGGTGGGCGGGGAAGACCGACGTCTCGAAGTCGTTGACGATAAGGTCTCTCCACTCTTCGATGGGGCGCCGGACGGCCTCGCGCAGGTCGGGGCGTGGCTGGCCGAAGCGCGACCGGTCGATGCCGGCGTAGGCCTCCTTGGTGCTCACGTGCTCCCCTTCGGGGATCTCGATGGCGATGCGGTAGGCGTTGAGGTCGAGGGTGATGGGGGAGAGGCGGTCGCCGATGCCGGTGGCGTAGGCGGGTTGGTTCTGGACGAAGAAGGCGCAGTCGGCCCCCAGACGGGCGGCACGGCGCTCCAGGTCGTCGTCGGTCAGGCCGAGGGCGAACATCTCGTTCAGCATCCGCAGGGTGAAGGCGGCATCCGACGAGCCACCACCGAGGCCGGCCCCGAAGGGGATGATCTTCCGCAGACGGATGTCCACGGCGGGTATGTCGAATTCGTTGTGGAGGAGTGTCCAGGCCTTCATGCACAGGTTGTCGTCGGGGGCGTTGTCGAGGATGAGGCCGGACTGGACCATGCGCGGCGCGGGTGCCGCGCCACCCGACGAGGCGGGGGTGATCTCCAGCTCGTCGCAAAGGTCGGTGACGGGAAGGAAAAGGGTCTCGAGGTCGTGGTAACCGTCCGGCCGCTTGCCGACCACATGCAGGCCGAGGTTAATCTTGCAGTTTGGGAAGGTTGTCATAGGCGCGGATGATGTCGGTTACGAGTCGGTGGCGGATGACGTCGCTGTGGTCGAGTTCGATGACGTCGATGCCCTTCACGTCGCGCAGCAGCTGGGTGGCCTGCAGCAGGCCGCTCTGCTGGTGGCGCGGCAGGTCGACCTGGGTGAGGTCGCCGGTGATGACGAATTTGGCGTTGCGCCCCATGCGGGTGAGGAACATCTTGAGCTGGGCACTGGTGGCATTCTGTGCCTCGTCGAGGATCACGAAGGCGTTGTCCAGCGTGCGGCCGCGCATGAAGGCCAGCGGGGCGATCTCGATGGTGTTGTCCTCCCAGTAGGAGAGCAGCTTCTGCTGCGGTATCATGTCGCGCAGGGCGTCGTAGAGGGGCTGCAGGTAGGGGTCCAGCTTGTCGCGCAGGTCGCCGGGCAGGAAGCCCAGGTTCTCGCCGGCTTCGACGGCGGGCCGCGTCAGGATGATGCGGCGCACCTCCTTGTTCTTCAGCGCCCGCACGGCCATGGCCACGGCGGTGTAGGTCTTGCCCGTGCCGGCGGGGCCGATGGCGAAGACCATGTCGTGCTCGTAGACCGACCGCACCAGCCGCTGCTGGTTGGGAGTGCGCGCCTTGATGAGGAGGCCGTTGCGGCCGTGCACCAGCACCTCGTCGCTCACCTCGGCCTCGGGGCTGCCGCCGCCGCTCTCCATGATCTGCATGATGGCGTTCTCGTTGATGCGGCCGAACTTGTTGTAGTAGGTCATCATGGCCTGCAGTTTGCCGTCGAACCACGCGATGTCGTCCTCGCTGCCGATGGCTTTCATCATCTCGCCGCGGGCCACGAGCTTCAGCTTGGGGAAGAGCATCCGCACGAAGTCGAGCAGGCGGTCGTTCTGGCCCCAGAAGCGCTGGTAGTCGACCTCCTCGAGCGAGAAGATCTTTTCGGTCGTTTGTGTGTTCATGGTTTCTTCTTTAGGTCACACGTGCAGTGGGCGCAGCGGCCGGTCTTGGGGTCGGCGTTGGCGCAGGGGCGGCGAAACTCCTTCTCCTTGTGCAACAGCATCTTCAGCCCCAGTCCGCCCATCATCAGCGCCAGGGTCGCCACGGCAACAATCAGCACAATCAGTATTGTTTTGTTCATCGTTTCTCGATCGGTTTTCGAACTGCAAAGATACGTATAAAAAATGACATGGCATAAACAAAAAAAAAGAACACATCGCTGTGTTCTTCTTTTCTTGGCTCCCCCTGAAGGACTTGAACCTTCGACCCCCTGATTAACAGTCAGGTGCTCTAACCAACTGAGCTAAGGAGGAATGTTTTTCCTGATTTCTGTCGGCTTTTCGGGGCCGTTTGTTCTCTCGAAATCGGGTGCAAAAGTACAACAAAATTACATACTGGCCAAATTTTTTTTGAAATATTTTTTATTCGGCAATGTTAGTTGTTGGTTTATATATGGTTACATGTCGCAGCGTGGCGACCATATCGGAGGCTATGAGCGACGATTCCGACTGTTTTTGGATGGCCATATCGCCAATTTGGCCATGCAGTTTGACACAACCGCAGGTGAGTCGGACGAGGTTTTCGAGCGTGGGTTCGGTCTGGGCCGCGAGGCCGAGGAGCATGCCCGTCAGCACGTCGCCGCTGCCGGCGGTGGCCATGCCGGCGTTGCCGGTACGGTTCTCGTAGAGGCGGCCGTCGGGGCTGAAGATCTTTGTGTGGTGGGCTTTCCTGACGATGATAAGGTTGTGGCGCCGGGCCATCTCGGCCGGGTCGGCATCGCCGAAGAGGCGGTTGTACTCGGCGGCGTGGGGTGTGATGATGGCCGGCAGGCGGCCGACGAAGGGCTCGCCGTTCCAGAAGCCGGGCGTCAGGGCGATGCAGTTCAGCGCGTCGGCGTCGAGGATCATCGGTGTGTTGGCCGGCCATTCGGCGATCAGGTGCAGCAGTATCAGGCGCGTCATCTCGTTGGTGCCGATGCCGGGGCCTACGGCGATGGCGTTGTAGCGCTCCATGCGGGCGGGGATGGTGGTGAAGAGCTTGCTGTCGGCGTCGATGTCGACCATGGCCTCGGGGAACGCGGCCTGCATGGGGTCGACGCAGCGCGAGGGCAGGTGCACGGTGATCAGTCCGCAGCCCGAGCGCAGGGCGGCCCGCGCGGCCAGGATGGCGCAGCCCGCGCGGCCGTAGGAGCCGGCGATGAGCAGCGCGTGGCCGTAGTCGTATTTGGTGGTGTCGGGGTTTCGCATAATATTATTGGAACGCACGCGCGTCGATTTTATTGTGTGACCGGAGGGGCGGAAGCGATAAATGTGCGTGGCAGCCGCCAGTGCCGGTCGCAAACGGGCGCCTTGCGGCGGGAGAAGAGGTGCAGCCGGAGGGCAAACAAGCAGAGATGATGCAGAGATGATGCAGAGGGGATGCAGGGATGATGCAGCGAAAAAAGAGGCTCTCATGCCTAGATGATGCCTAGATGATGCCTGGATGATGCCTGGATGATGCCTAGATGATGCCTGGAGGGTGCATAAAAAAGGAAGGCAGGAGCGAAGCTCCTGCCTTCCATGGTGGCTCCACGGTGGGAGAGGGTGTTTACTCGGCGCTGCCGGCGTCGGGGTTCTCCGGACGCAGGGTGACGACGACGTAGTTGTTCAGGTTGACGTAGCGCTTGGCGATGTTGCGGATGTCCTTGGTGGTGACGCTGCGCACGATGCGCTCGTAGTCGTTCACCTGGTAGTCGCGGTTCTCGTTGTAGCGATAGCTGCCCTGGATCTGGCCCATCCAGAAGTTGTTGTTCTGTTTGCTCTTGCCACGGTTGACGAGCATCTGCTCCTGCACTTTGTTGAGGGTCTCCTGGTCGCAGCCCTTCTTGGTGTAGTTGCGGAGGATCTCGATGCAGTCGCCCTCGATCTTGGCGGCCTTCTCGGGATCGCAGCCGATGTAGAACTGCCAGCTGACCTGTCCGACGGGCGAGATCTCGTAGTCGAAGCCGGCCGAGGGGCTGTAGGCGTCGCCGTTCTTCTCGCGGATGATCTGGGTCACCGTGATGCCGAGGGCCTCGCTGAGCTCCTGGATGGCGATACGGGTGCGCGGGGTGAGCTCGCTGGCCTCGACGTCCATCTGGCCGCTGATGATGAGCATGCCCTGACGCTCGATGCCCTTGACGGCTTCGGCGTGCTGGATGCCGGTGGCGAACTTGGCGTTGCGGTTGACGAACATGTCGTTGCGCTGCTTGCCGTTGACGGGCAGGTGGTTCAGGTAGCGGGCGATGAGGTCGACGTCCTTGTCGCTGACGTTACCCACGAAGAAGAAGGTCTGGTTCGAGGCGTCGGCGAAGCGGTTGCGGTAGATGTTGAACATGCGGTCGAGGTTGAGGTTGCGCACCTGCTCCTCGGTGGCGATGAGCACCGTGCGCTTGTCGTTCGGGTAGGCGGTCTTGTAGAACTTCTCGATGAAGGCCACCTGCGGGTTCTCGCGGACGAACTTGATCTGCTGCAGGGTGTTCTCGATGTTGCGCTCGTAGGCTTCCTGGTCCTTGCGGGGGGCGGTGTAGTAGAGGTTGATCAGCTGCAGGGTGGTCTCGAGGTCCTTGGGCGAGCAGTTGCCCTGGAAGCCCTGGGTCTCGCTGCTGATGTAGGGGCTGATGCTGAGGTTCATGCCTTTGAGCTTCTTGTTGAGGTCGGTGGCGCTGAAGTTGGCGATACCGCCGGCGTCGACGAAGGAGGCGGCGTTCTGGGCCTCGTAGGCGTCCTTGTCCTCGTAGAGCGAGGTGCCGCCGAAGCCGAAGCTGGCGATCTGGATCTCGTCGGCCTTGTAGTCGGTCTGCTTCACGATGAAGCGGATGCCGTTCGGGAGGGTGTACTCGAAGTAGCCGAGGGCGCTGTTGTACTTGGTGACGGTGTAGTCGCAGGCGGGCACTTCCTCGCTGAAGAGGGGCTCGTCTTTGTAGGTGTCCACCCAAGGTTCGGTGCTGATGTTCTTAAAGTTCTTCAGGATGTTGGTGGCCTCCTGCTCGGTGGGCACCTTGTAGCCTTCCTGTTCGGGGGCGGTGAGGTAGAAGATCATGTTCTCTTCGCTGAACCAGCCCTTCACGATCTGGTTGCACTCCTCGACGGTGATCTCGGGGATGAACTCCTTGGCGTACTTCCACTCCTGCACGATGCCGGGGCAGGGCTCGTTCTCGAGGAAGTGGTTGGTGTACTCGTCGGCCAGGCTGTTGCTCTGGGTCTTGTTGGCCTCTTTGGCCAGCTTGGCGTAGGTGCTGAGGAGGTCTTCTTTCTGGCGGTCGAGTTCGGCCTGCAGGAAGCCGTGGTCATCGATCTGCTTGGCCACGCGGAGCAGCAGTTCGGCGGTCTCGTTGATGCGGCCCTCCTTGGGGGCGGCGGCCAGGGTGAAGGCGTCGATCTCGCGACCGAGGAAGCCACCGTAGCCGCCACCGGCATACATCATCGGGGCGGTGGGCTTCTGGCTCAGCTCGGCGAAGCGCTCGTTGATCATCATGTCGATCAGGTTACGCACAATCATGGCGCGGTAGTCGCCGATGGTACCGTTGTGGGCTTTCTTGTGCTTCCACATCAGGTTGAGGGTGGCGCTGGTGGCCTCTTTGTCCTGGGCGATGCAGATGAGGGGTTCCACGTTGTTGGGAATCTCGAAACTCTTGCGCTCCTTGGGGTTCTGGGTCTTGGCGTGGCTGCCGAAGACCTGCTTCACCTGCTGCTCCAGGGCGTCGACGTCGGCGATGTCGCCCACGATGACGATGGCCTGCAGGTCGGGACGATACCAGTCGTTGAAGAAGTCAACGATGGCCTGGCGCTTGAAGTTCATGATGACCTCTTCCTTGCCGATGGGCAGGCGGTTGGCGTAGAGCGAGCCTTTGAGCATGATGGGCCAGGTCTTCTGACGCAGACGGTCGCCGTGGCCGACGCCACCGCGCCACTCCTCATGGATGACGCCGCGCTCTTCCTCAATCTCCTTCTCGTCGAAGAGGATGTTGCCGGCCCAGCCGTCCAGGATCTCGATACCCATCTTGACCATCTCGGGGTCGTCGGCGGGCATGTTGACGTAGTAGACCGTCTGGTCGAACGAGGTGTAGGCATTGATGTCGCGTCCGAACTCGACACCGTGCTTCTGCAGTTTGTCGATCATCTCGTTGTGGGGGTAACCCTTGATGCCGTTGAAGGCCATGTGCTCGCAGAAGTGGGCCAGACCCTGCTGGTCGTCGCGCTCGAGGATCGAGCCGGCGTTGCTCACCAGACGGTACTGGATCATGTTCTCGGGCTTCTTGTTGGCACGGATGTAGTAGGTGAATCCGTTGTCCAGTTTGCCGTAGCGCACCTTCTTGTCGAGGGGCACCTGGGCGTTGAGGTCGCTTTTCTTCTCCGCCTTGGCACTGGGTAGCTGGGCGAAGGAGATGCCACTGAATACGAAGGTCAGCAGCAGAATCCAGGTTGTTTTTTTCATCTTGTTTGTAGTTTTATTGTTGTTGTTTTGTTGTTGTCTTTTCTATGATGACGCATTCGGGGGTGTAAATCTTACACTGCGACGTGAATTTTTTTCAGTTCTTCGTCCGACTCTTCCTCGTCGGGCCGGTACTCCAGGATGTCACCGGGCTGACAATGAAGCACCTGACAGATGCTCTCGAGCGTCGAGAAACGTATAGCCTTGGCCTTCCCTGTCTTCAGAATGCTCAGGTTTGCCATCGTGATGCCCACCCGTTCCGACAGTTCGGTGAGTGTCATCTTGCGCTTGGCCATCATTACGTCGACGTTAACAACTATCATATCGTAAGTTCTTGTTCCTCTTGAAGGTTGTGGTTGATACGCAGTACTTGGGAGAGGAACAGGACAACGAGGCCGAAGACGATCTGCGACACCTCGAAGTTCACCTGTACGTTGGGAGTGTAGATGCTGCCGGGCACCAGCTGTTTGACGCCGACCGACTGCAGGAGGTTGTGCGCCAACATGATCAGCGCGGAGAGGATGATGGTGATGCCCACCCACCAAAGGTACCGGATGTATTGGGGCTGTATCTTTCTGTCCACCCGCAGGCTGCGGTAGAACGAGAAGGCGCAGAGGATTCCCAGCAGGTAGCCCACCATGGCGGTGGCGATGTTGAGGTAGTCCAGCACGATGCTCCAGCGCAGGGCGCTGTTGAGCGGAGCCTCGCCGTTGCCGCTGTGCAGGTGCAGGTCGAACTGCGAGAAGTGGGCCTCGGCGTGCAGTCCGGGGCGGCACCCCTCGAGGGGCACGGCCCGGTTGTAGCCGTCGGAGCCGGTCGGCAGCCCATCGATCCATGCGCTCGTCGTGGTTGTCAGGTGCAGCCGGTTGTGGGTGGCGTCGGTATGCACCAGTATCGTCTTCAAAACCAGCACCGAGAGGCAGAATATCATCAGCCCGATGAACAACCAGTACGTTATGGCGATCCGTTTCTTGTTGTACTTTATAGCCATGTCGTTTCTCTACCGTTTGAGGCGGCAAAGATACAACTTTTTTTATAACTAGTACAAATTTTATTACAATCGGCCGTGAATCAGCCGTTTGATGTGCGTGGATGGGAGGCTCCACGTGCTCGCGTGCGCCTTAGCACTCGTATTTTTCGAGTGCCTGACGCAGCTCGACCGGGGTGATGTCGTGGTGGATCACTCCGCCGAGGGCGTAGCTGATGGCGCCGGTCTCCTCGCTGACGATCACGCTCAGCACGTCCAGCTGTTCGGTCACGCCGATGGCGGAGCGGTGGCGGAGGCCCAGGTTGGGGTCGATGTCGAGCCGCGAGGTGACGGGCAGGATGCAGCGGGCGGCTATCAGCTGGTTCTCGTGGGCGATGACAGCGCCGTCGTGCAGGGGCGAGTTTTTGAAGAACAGCGCCTCGATCAGGGCGCTGGAAGCCAGGGCGTTGATGCGCTCACCGGTGTCCACCAGTTCGTCCACCGAGTTCTGCCGTTTGAAGACGATCAGGGCGCCGGTCTTGGTCTGCGACATGTGCATGCAGGCGTTGACGTAGGCCTCGTAGTTGGCCCCCTTGTTCATCTGCTGCTGCCGATGCCAGAACTGCAGCCGTTTCCAGAGGCTTTCGTCCAGTTGGGTCTTGGTGCCGAGGAAGAGCAGGAACTTACGGATTTCGGGTTGGAAGATGACCACCAGGGCGATGAGTCCCACGCTGGCCACGGCGCTGAGGATGGCTCCCAAGAGCCTCATTCCCAGTGCGTCGGCCACGCGCCAGGCAATCAGCAGGATCAGCAGGGCCCAGAAGATGAGCATCACGTTGGTGCCGCGGGCCATGCGGTAGATGTAGTAGACGAGGACCGCCACGATGAGGATATCGAAGATATCGATCAGGCGCAGTGTCGGAAGTCCGAGGAGGGTGAGTGGTATCATGATTTTGTTGGTGTTTTAAACGGTTGGGAACATGAGTTTTATGGTTTCCAAGGCGGGCCGCGGATCGTGAACGCGCAGTATGCGCGCCCCTCGTTCGAGGGCCAGGGCGTCGAGGGCGACGGTGCCGTTCAGGGCTCCGTCTGGGGTGGTGCCCAGTGGTTTGTAGATCATGCTTTTACGGCTCATGCCTACCAGCATCGGCTGGCGGAAGAGGGTGGTCAGCTCGTCGAGGCGGTAGAGGAGTTCGTGGTTCTGCTCGACGGTCTTGGCGAATCCAAAGCCCGGGTCGATCCATAAGTCCTTGATTCCATGACGATAGAGTGTGTCGATGCGCGCGGAGAAGTAGTGGGTCAGGTCGTCGATAATGTCCTTGTAGTCAGTCTGTTGCTGCATGTTGTCGGGGGTGCCGCGGGTGTGCATCATGATGTAGGGGACTTGCAACTGGCTGATAGTATGATACATGTCGTCGTCGAACTGGCCTCCGCTTATGTCGTTGACGATGTCGGCTCCGGCCTCGACGGCGGCGCGGGCGGGGAGGCTGTAGCAGGTGTCGACGCTCAGGATGGTGTCCGGCAGCTCGGCGCGCAGCAGGGCGACGGCCGCGGCCAGGCGCCGGGCCTCCTCGTCGGGTGGCAGCAGGGTGGCGCCCGGACGTGTGCTGACGGCTCCAAGATCAATAATATCAGCACCTTCCGACAGCAGCCAGCGCGCGTGGCCGAGCATGGCTTCGGGGTCGGCGTGGCGTCCGCCGTCGTAGAACGAGTCGGCCGTCACGTTGAGGATGCCCATCACCACGGGCCTCCGGAATTCCACCAGCCGTCCGTGTACGGTGATGCTGAAAGGTATGAAGTCCACAGGTTTCATCGTCCGGAAAACGCCGCATTCCGCTTTTTATTGTGGTCCGGCCTAAATTTTGCCGCTCGTTTTTCTCCCCATCATCCAGGCATCATCCAGGCATCATCCAGGCATCAACTAGGCATCAACTAGGCATCAACTAGGCATCATGTAGGCATGTGAGCCTCTTTTTCCCCTGCATCTTCTCTGCATCCTCTCTGCATCCCCTCTGCATCATGTCTGCATTTTAACATTTCGGATGCAGAGGTGTCGGCAGGTGTGTGCGGTTATGCTGGCGGGGTGCAACCGGCTGAGTACAAACCATGTTCGCCGAAGTGGCTGCCGAGGTGGTGTTTTTTTGACGTTTTTTTGTTTTGTATATACAATAATTGTTGTCGGGGGGCGTTATTGACAAGTTATGACGAACAAGACAGGATTGGAAAAGACCCGAGGCGAGGTGGAGGAACAGGCCGCGCTGTGCCGTTCGCTCTTCGAGAAGAAGACGCGCGACTACGGCACGTCGTGGCGTGTGCTGCGCCTGCCGTCGCTGACGGATCAGATATTTATCAAGGCCAACCGGATCAGGAGTGTGCAGGAGAGCGGCGAGAACCGGGTGGGCGACGACTTGAAGGGAGAGTTTGTGGCCATGGTCAACTACGCCGTGATGGCCCTTGTGCAGCAGGAACTGGAGAGCGGCGAGCCGGGCTCGGCGCCGATGGAACTGCCGTTGGAGGAGGCTATGCGCCTCTACGACAAGCACCTGGGCCGGACCATCGACCTCATGATGGCCAAGAATCACGACTACGGCGAGGCCTGGCGCGAGATGCGCGTCAGCTCGATGGTGGACCTGATACTGATGAAGTTGCGTCGCATCAAGCAGATCGAGGACAACCAAGGCAAGACCCTCGTCAGCGAGGGCGTCGAGGGGGGCTACATGGACATCATCAACTATGCGCTCTTCTGCCTGGTGAGGCTGAAGGATTGAGGCTTCGATGCTCTGGTTTGATATTCAAGAATCAAAGATAAAAGTAATTCAAAAAATGAAGATAAAAGACACGAAACTGAATTACACGCTCAATGTGATGGCACGCTGGTTTGTCGGACTGGTGTTCCTCTTCTCGTCGTTCGTCAAGGGCGTCGACCCGATGGGCACCACGTTCAAGGTGCAGGAGTACATGACTGCCTGGAGCATCGGCGGCCTGACCTTCGAGTGGGCCCTGCCGCTGGCGGGAGTGCTCTCGATGGGCTTGATATGTGCCGAGTTTGTAGTGGGTATACTGCTGATCACCAATGCTTACCGTCGTCTGTCGGCATGGCTGCTGGCGCTGATGATGCTCTTCTTCACGGTGACGACGTTCATCGACGCTTTGACCAACAAGGTGACCGACTGCGGCTGCTTCGGCGACGCCGTGAAGCTCACCAACTGGCAGACCTTCTGGAAGAATATTGTCCTCGACGTGCCGACCGTGTGGATCGTGCTGACGCGCGACCTGCGCCGCAAACGCCGGTTCGAGCGCGACGGCCTGATCCTGATCGGCGCCGTGGCGGCGATGCTGATCTTCGGCTTGTACAACATCAACCACGAGCCGGTGATCGACTTCCGCCCCTGGAAGATCGGCAACCGCATGATGGACACCGAGAGCACCGAGGGCCCGAAGAGCTACGTCACCTATCGCAACCTGCAGACGGGCGAGACCGAGGAGTTCGAGTCGGCCCTGCTGATGGAGAAAATGAAGGACAGCCAGTGGGCCGAACAGTGGGAGTGGGAGAGCAGCCGGGTGATCGACCCGCGCGAGATCGCCGCTCCGGGCTTCTCCATGATGGACCTCGAGGGCGAGGATCATGCGGTCGACATGCTGGCCGATCCGGACGGACTGTTCATCGTCACGGTGCACCACCTGGAGAAGATGAACGACAAGGGCTTGCGCGAGGTGCGTGCCGCCCTGCGCCTGGCCGAGGAGAACGGGGTGCGTATCGTGATGCTCACCGCCGCGCTGCCGGAGGATGTGCAGAACTGGCTCTACGAGAACCACATCGAGGGTCTCGACTACCTCTTTGCCGACGCCACCGCCATCGAGACCATGATGCGTGGCAACCCGGGCTTCATGTTTGTGCGCAACGCCGTGGTGGTCGACAAGGGTCGCCACGCCTCCGAGGTGATGGAGAACGGCATGAAGACGGCTGAATGATAACGAACTAACTAGTAAGGAAACTGATGATACAGAGAATCCAATCTTTTTGGCTGGTGCTGGCGGCGTGCTGCATGGCACTGTGTTTCATGGCCCCGGTGGCCAAGTATGAGTTGCCGTTGCTCACCACGCAGCAGACGGCCGAGGCCCGCCTCGACCTGCTGCCGCAGAGCAATCCCGACCTGCTGGAACAGATGACGAACCTCGAGCCGGTCGTGACCTTCGGACAGAAAGAGAGCGGCTTCGCCTCGTGGCCGCTGGTGGTGATGGCACTGCTGGTGGCGGCGATGGCCGTGGTGGCTATCTTCCTCTACCGCAACCGGGTGGGGCAGATGCGTGTGGTGGCGGTGGCCTTCTTGCTCAATGTGGCCTACGTCTTCCTGCTCTTCTTCTGGGCGGTGGACGCCTACGGCAAGACGGTGTCGCAGTATTTCCACGTCGATGGCCTGGATGTGTCGTGGTACATCGGCGCCTATGCCCCCATCGTTTCGCTGGTGTTCCTGGTGCTGGCCCATCGCGGCATCAAGAAGGACGAGGCCAAGGTGCGGGCCGCCGACAGGTTGAGATAAGCCGGAGGTAATGGCATGAAAGTTGAAATACACAGCGTTGCCGAGTTGCCCGAAGTGGCACGGAAGTTGCTGTCTGCATTTGAGGACGACCGCTTCTTTGCCTTCTTCGGCAAGATGGGGGTAGGGAAGACCACGTTGATCAAGGAGTTGTGTACCGAGTTGGGGGTGAAAGACAATGTGTGCAGTCCCACCTTCGCCATCGTCAACGAGTACGTGGCGGGCAATGGTGAGCCGGTCTACCACTTCGACTTCTACCGTATGAAGTCGGTCGCCGAGGCCTATGATATCGGTTACGAGGAGTACTTCTACAGCGGATGCTACTGCTTCACCGAGTGGACCGAGAAGGTCGAGGAACTGCTGCCGGAGCGTTATGTGCGGGTGGAGATCGAAGAGGTGGATGGAATGAGAATACTGAATGCGAACATAATAGAATAGATGATAAACGAGAAAGAATCACTGGTGCTGGCCCGACTGGCGGCACAGATCATGGACGAGAAGAAGGCCGAGGACGTGCGCATCCTCGACCTGCGCAAGGTGCACGGTGCCCCGGCGGAGTTCTTCGTCATTGCGAGCGGCAACGTGCCGTCGCATGTCAGCGCGTTGAGCGATGCCGTGCACGAGGCCGTCAAGAAAGCTACGGGGCTCAACCCCCACAAGGTGGAGGGTTATATGAACGCCGAGTGGGTCCTGATGGACTACTTCGACGTGGTGGTACATATTTTCCAGAAAGAGAAGCGCGCCTTCTACCGTCTCGACGAGTTGTGGAGCGATGGTGAGGAGGTGGCTATCTCGCTCAAAAACTGAGACTGACATGGCACAACAGACTAATAACACCCCCAATCCGCAGCAGCCTCAACGCCCCAACAACCAGGGCAAACGTCCCCGCGGAAGCCGCTTCCTCTACATCGTTTACGGTGTCATCATGCTGGCTTTGGTATGGTCGTTGTTTGGCGGCAGCGGTGGTTCTACTTCCAAACGTGAGATCACGTGGGATCGACTGGAACCGATACTCGAGAATGGCGACTACGAGAGCATCACCGTCATCAACCAAGAGGTGGCCCAGATCCGTATCAAGCCCGATGTGGCCAGCAAGGATACGGTGACCTATGGAGACATCCTCACCCGCAATATCACCGGCGCTCCGGGCCCGATGGGTTACTATATATATAATATTGGTAATCTGGAGCACTTCGACAAGGAGCTTTCGGTTGTCGAGGAGCGCACGGGTAAGCACATCAGCTACAAGATCGAGAAGCGTAGCAATGCGTGGCGTGAGCTGTTGATCTGGTTTGGCCCTCTGCTCATGTTCATATTCTTCTTCTGGATCATGGGCGCCATCGGACGCCGTCAGATGGGCGGCGACAGCGGTGGTGGCGGCTTCAACCTGTTCGGATTTGGCCGTAGCACTGCCAAACAGTACGACGCCACCAAGCAGAACAACATCACCTTCAAGGATGTGGCCGGCCTGGCTGGCGCCAAGGAGGAGGTGATGGAGGTGGTCGACTTCCTGAAGAACCCCAAGCGCTACACCGACCTCGGCGGCAAGATCCCGAAGGGTGTGCTGCTGGTGGGTCCTCCAGGTACGGGTAAGACCCTGCTGGCCAAGGCTGTGGCTGGCGAGGCTGGGGTGCCGTTCTTCAGCATGAGCGGCTCCGACTTCGTGGAAATGTTTGTTGGTGTCGGTGCCTCGCGAGTGCGTGGACTGTTCGATGAAGCCAAGAAGAAGTCTCCGTGCATCGTATTTATTGATGAGATTGATGCTGTGGGCCGTGCCCGTGGCAAGGCCGGAATCACCGGTGGCAATGACGAGCGCGAGAGCACGCTCAACCAGTTGCTCACCGAGATGGACGGTTTCTCGAGTACCACCAATGTCATCGTCATGGCGGCCACCAACCGCGCCGATGTGCTCGATAAGGCCCTGCTGCGTGCCGGACGATTCGATCGTCAGATCTATGTGGAACTGCCCGATCTCGAGGAACGCAAGGCTATCTTTACTGTCCACATGAGGAAACTCAAGCTCAACAAGGACAAGAACAGCGAGGGCTTTGTTGATCGTTCGTTCCTGGCCAAGCAGACCCCGGGCTTCAGCGGTGCCGATATTGCCAACGTGTGCAACGAAGCTGCCCTGTGTGCTGCCCGCAAGAACAAGAAAGAGATCGACAAACAGGATTTCCTCGATGCCGTCGACCGTATTGTGGGCGGTTTGGAGAAACGTACCAAGGTGCTCACCGATCAGGAGAAGCACACCATCGCCTACCACGAGTCGGGTCATGCCTCGGTCAGCTGGCTGCTGCGCTGGGCCAATCCGCTGGTGAAGGTGACTATCGTGCCGCGTGGCAAGGCCCTTGGCGCCGCCTGGTATCTGCCCGAAGAACGCCAGATCACTACCTATGAACAGATGTTCGACGAGATGACCAGCCTCATGGCGGGCCGTGCTTCGGAGGAAATTGTCTATGGTAAGATCAGTACCGGTGCTTTGAACGATATCGAGCGTGCCACCAAGATGGCGCAGGCCCTCGTTACCTATTACGGCATGAGCCCTGAGGTGGGCAACGTCAGTTTCTACGACTCGACGGGGCAGAGTGACTTCGGTATCACCAAGCCCTTCAGCGAGAAGACGGCCGAGACCATCGATCGCGAGGTGCGCCGCATGGTGGAAGAGGCCTATGCCAAGGCCAAGGAGTTGCTGATGAGCCATCGTGCCCAGCTTGACGAGTTGGCCGCCCAGCTCTATGACAAAGAGGTTCTCTTCCGAGAGGACTTGGAGCGCATCTATGGCCCTCGCCCCTGGGAGAATCCGACCCAAGTGGAGTCTTCGGAAGAAACGGGTGAGGCCGACGAGGCTGAGCCGACAACCACGACTGATACCGGTAACCAAGACTTTGAAGAGGTATGAAGAATTTTTGGACTCGTACAATCAGCGCCATCGTCTATGTGGTTCTTTTCCTAGGGTGCATCTTTAGTGGTGACCTGCTGGGAAACAAGATGATAGGTGGTTTGATCCTTACCGCCTTCCTGCTCTTTGTGGCTTGTGGTTGCGCTTTCGAGTTCTTCCGTATCGTTGGGAAACAGGGAGCTACGCCAAATCGGTGGTTAGGCTATGCCCTGACCGTGATAGCGCTGGTGATGGTAGCTCTTGTCCCTGTGTTGAATGCGGGTTACGGATTTGCATTCATGTGGTTGGCTATCACACTTTTTCCGCCCGCATTTGCCCTTTGTGCTATCGTTCAACTATGGAATCATAGCGAACAGCCCTTCCGCGAGGCGGCATACACCATGGTGCCGATGCTCTACGCTGCTATTCCGCTCGGATTGATGACGTGGTTGCATATTAACTACAGTGCCCTTGTAATGGTGTTGATCATGGTGTGGATGAACGATAACGGTGCCTACATGGGAGGTTCGCTCTACGGCAAGCATAAGATGTGGGCCCGCCATTCTCCCGGAAAGACATGGGAAGGCACCATCACCGGTGTGGTGATCACTCTGCTGGTGGCTGTCTTTGTCGGACCTCTCTTCAACAGCGCCATTGCATGGTACCACTGGCTAGTGTTGGGTCTCATCTGCAGTGTGATCGACACGCTGGGCGACCTGGTGGAGAGCATGCTCAAGCGCAGCGTGGGCATGAAGGACAGCGGCAGCATCATGCCGGGCCACGGCGGCTTCCTCGACCGTTTCGATAGCCTCCTGGTGGCCACTCCCTTTGTCTTTGTCTATTTAACGCTCTTCGTTCAGATATGACTTTGGCCGACCAAATACTCTACGAGGACAATCACTTGTTGGCCATCAATAAGTTGCCAGGTCAGATTACTCAAGGCGACAAGACGGGTGATCCTTGCTTGGCAGACCTCGTAAAGGCCTTCATAAAAGAGCGCGATCACAAGCCCGGTCAGGTCTATTGCGGTGTCATTCACCGCCTGGATCGGCCGGTGAGCGGTGTGGTTCTGCTGGCCAAGACCAGCAAAGCCCTGAGCCGCATGGTGGAGAAGGTGCGCACCCGTGAGTTTGAGAAACACTACTGGGCTGTAGTGAAAAATGCTCCACCGCAGCCGGCGGGCTGTCTGGAGAACTGGCTTGTCAAGAACGAGGAGCGCAACAAAAGTTATGTCTTTGGTAGTGCTCGGCCCAATGCCAAGCTGGCTCGCCTCGAGTACCGCGACATCGCGGTCAGCGCCGGAGGCTACCATCTGCTCGACATCAATCTCCATACCGGGCGTCATCATCAGATTCGTTGCCAACTTGCCAATATTGGCTGCCCCATCAAGGGCGACCTGAAATACGGTGCTGAGCGTAGTAACCCTGACGGAAGTATCTCGCTCCATGCCTACAGCGTCAGCTTTGAGCACCCCGTTACCCATAAATACATGACCATTCAAGCCCCCAATACAGAAATTAGTAAAATGTTCAACTTATGAAGAAGATAGTTATACTTGTGTCGATTGTGCTGTTTGCCACCACTTCGGTGTGGGCCCAGCGCTTGTTGGAAGACAACTTCGATCAGGTCAAGCTGCACTTTGCCTCCCCGACGATCCAAATTGACAGCGGTGATTACCTTACCCTCAGTGCGGATGATTGCGCCCCAGGAGGCCAGTTGGGTGCCCCGGCACTCCCTACCAAGGGTGTCTTGTTAACCATTCCCTTCTGCGACAGCATTGAAGTGACAGTTGAGAATGCGCGTTATGATACGTTAGACCTCCCCTTCGGGGTATTGATGCCACTACAGCCTTCGCGTGCCAAGAGTGGTCCTGAGCAGCCCTTCATCTTTGATAAGGAGGTGTATGAGGCTGACGCTTACTTTGGCCTTCCCCTGGCGCGTGTCGTTCCGATGGGCACCGGCCGTGACCGTCGCTATGCCCAGCTGGTTTATTCTCCGGTACGTGTCAACCCCATCAGCGGCAAGATGATTGTATGTCGTAACGCCGAAGTGACGGTGCACTTTGTGGGTAGCGATGAGGGAACTACCGTCAAACACTACGAACGCTACCATACCCCTGCCTTCAGTCTGGCTCCCACGGTCAATCGTCTTTTCACTTCGTCGAAAGATGTCTGCGTCTCAGCGCCGGTGCGTATGATCGTTCTGGCTCCCGAGCGGTTGGCTTGTTCGGCCATCAACGATTTCGTCGACTGGAAGCGTATTCAGGGTCTTCGTGTAGACCTTATATATGTTGAGAATGGCATTTCTGCTGAAGCTATTGCCGAATCCTTGCATCAGATGTATGACACTGCCACCTACGAGAACCCTGCGCCCACCTACCTGCTCCTCATAGGCGACAACAACCTTATGCCTGCCTTCGGCAGTGACCTCTCCGCGAACAGCCTGCTTGTGTCGCCTGACTATGCCCTTGACGGCCATATCACCGATCTTTACTACACCACGTGGACCACTGGTGACCGTCTGCCCGACTGCTATCAGGGGCGTCTCTCGGCGCGTGACACTGTCACGCTCCGCAATATCATTGACAAGACTATCTACTATGAGCGCTATCTCTTTGACGACGATAGCTATCTCTCCCGCGCCGCCCTTATTGCGGGCGTAGACAACGGCTACAACAGCGACTACTACGATAACGCTTGGCGTTGCGCCGACCCTTCGATGGACTATATCGCTTCCAACTATATCAATGCTGCCAATGGCTTCGATAGTGTCCTCTACTACAAGAATAACACCAGCCGTGTGCCCAGCGGTGTCACCGTGAGTGGTAGCAGCCGCGACGCAACCGCTACCACCGCCCTCCGCAACGCCTACAACGGTGGGGTCGGCTGGGTCAACTACAGCGCCCATGGCGAGTCGAACGGCTGGTATCGCCCCACCTTCTACATCTCTAATGTCAACAGCATGTCCAACAATAACAAGCCATCGTTCATGATTGGCAACTGCTGTCTGACCAACCAGTTCGACAATCCTACCTGTTTCGGTGAGGCCCTCCTGCGCAAGTCAAACCGCGCTGGCGCGGTGGCATATATTGGCGCTACCAACTCCACCTTCTGGGACGAGGACTTCTACTGGAGCGTTGGCATCCGCAACAATCTCAGCAATGCCATGACGCTCGTCTATAATGCCAACAATCGTGGCATGTACGATAACCTGTTCCATACTCATGGTGAGGAGATTTCTGCCTGGCAGGTCACCGCTGGCCGCATGCTGGCCTCCGGCAACATGTCCGTACAGAACGCCACTGGCCGCCACCAGTACGCTGCCGACTTCGCCGAGTACTATTGGGAGATCTACGAGCTCATGGGCGATCCTACCCTCATGCCGTGGCTTGGGCGTGCTGCCGACCTCGAGGGCGTGTCCGTCAACAATGACGACGGTCAGCTCTGTGTCAGCACCGTTCCTGGGGCCTATGTGGCTTGGGTGACCGACAGCAGCCACCGTCTGCAGGAGGCCCAGTTCGCCGATGCCGACGGTCGGGCCTGTTTCGATCTCGCCGTTGACAGCCTTGCCCACTCTTTCCTCAGCATCACCGCCCAAGGCTACAAGCCCTTTATCTATGCCTACGGCTCACCGCAGATTGGCATTGACGAGGCCGCTGAAACGGCAGTCGTCATCGCCCCCAACCCCGCTACCGACCGTTGCACCGTCAGTGCCGCCGGCCTTCGTCGGGTGGCGCTGCTCAACGTGATGGGGCAGACCCTACGTACCCTCGAATGCAACGCCGACGGCTTTACCCTCGACCTGCACGGTGTCTCCGCCGGCCTCTACCTGCTACGTGTCGAGTCCGCCACCGGTGCCAGTGTAAGAAAGCTAATTGTGAAATAAAACAATGTGCAGAGATGCGGCGTGCCGCATCTGCTATCTTCAGAAATGGGGAGAATGCAGATGCGGCACGCCGCGTTTTTATAGGTTTAGTAGCCTAATATCTTCAGCATCGACTTGTAGCTCTGCTCCTTGGCGAAGAGCTTGGTGGTGTACTCTCCGTTCTCGTCCTTGTCGATGATGACATGTTTCGGCGCCGGAATCAGGCAGTGCTGGATGCCGCCGTAGCCACCGATGCTCTCCTGATAAGCGCCCGTGTGGAAGAATCCGATATACAGCGGGTCGTCCTTCTGCAGCTTCGGCAGGAAGATGGCGTTGGCGTGACTGTCGGCATTGTAGTAGTCTTCCGAGTCGCAGGTCAGGCCACCCAGGAACACCCGCTGGTACTCACAGTCCCAGTGGTTGATGGGCAGCATGATGAAGCGCTGGTTGATGCCCCAGGTGTCGGGCAGGGTGGTGATGAAACTGGAGTCGATCATGTACCACAGCTCGCGGTCGTTCTGCTGCTTTTGGTCCAGGATGCTGTAGAGAGTGGCGCCGCTTTCGCCCACGGTGAACGAACCGAACTCGGTGAATATGTTGGGCTCCTCCACTCCGCGCAGCGTGCAGATGTTCTTGATCTGGGCCAGTATCTCTTCGGCCATGTACTCGTAGTCGTAGTTTGCCGCCAGGCTCACCTTGCTGGGGAAACCACCTCCGATGTTGAGCGAATCCAGTTCCGGACACACCCGCTTGAGGTCGCAGTAGACGTTGACGCACTTGGCCAACTCGTTCCAGTAGTAGGCCGTATCGCGGATGCCGGTGTTGATGAAGAAGTGAAGCATCTTGAAGCGGAACTTCGGGTTTGGCTTGATCTGCTCCTCGTAGAAACTGACGATGTCGTGATAGCGGATGCCCAGTCGCGAGGTGTAGAAATCGAACTTGGGTTCCTCCTCCGAGGCGATCCGGATGCCCAGTAGCATCGGCTCCGAGGTCTTCTCGAGCATCCGGTCGAGGGTGTAGTATTCGTTCTTGTTGTCCAAAACCGGTATCACGTGGTTGAATCCATCGTTGAAGATTCCAACGATGTTCTCGATGTACTGGTCCTTCTTGAAGCCGTTGCAGACGATCACTTTGTCCTTGTCGATCAGCCCCTGTGCGTGCAATTCCTGTATCAGATTGATGTCGAACGCCGACGAAGTCTCCAGGTTGATGTCGTTCTTGAGTGCCTCTTCCAGCACGAATGCAAAGTGGCTGCTCTTGGTGCAGTAGCAGTAGTTGTACGTGCCGCGGTAGTCGGTCTTGGCAATAGCCACGTTGAACAAGCGCTTGGCTCGCTGGATCTGTGAGCTGATTTTCGGCAGGTAGGTGATCTTCAACGGGGTGCCATACTGTTTGATGATCTCCATCAAAGGGATGTCGTGGAAGTAGAGTTCGCCCTCTTCAGTCCGGAATTCGTCCTGCGGGAAGTCGAAAGTCTGGTCGATCAGATCATAGTACTTGTTCTTCATAGCAATTAAATTGATTAATTTACAATCTTTTTGCCCATCCGACTCGATTGGATTGCTGCTGCAAATATACAACTAATTTACTTACATTTGTAATTTTTCTTCAAAAAAGTGCAAATTGTTGCTTCTGGGAGCGGTGGGAGGAGCTCCGGTGTCGCGACGCGGCTTTGCCGCGATCGGTGGCCCGAAAATGTATAAAAACGCCGTCCGATAAGCTTTTTTTCGTATCTTTGCGATGTACAAATGTCTTGCGAGATGATTGCAGACTGTTGATTATAAATATTTAACATAATAGTAATGGCATTGAAAAGAGTGATGGTTTTGACGGGTGGCGGCGACTGCCCGGGGCTTAATGCGGTGATCCGCGGCATCGTGAAGCGTGCCGCACAGACCACCGACTGGGAGGTCATCGGCTGCGTCGAGTCGTTCAACGGCGTGCTTCGCGAACCCACCGAGATTGTGATGCTCGACGAGAAGACCGTCGAGGGACTTCAGATTCAGGGCGGTACCATACTGGGTACCACCAACAAGGGCGGCCCCTTCGCCTGGCCGGTGAAGCAGGCCGACGGCACCTGGACCACCGTCGACCGCAGCGACGAGATGCTTCGCAAGCTGCAGTACATGGGGGTCGACGCGGTGATCAACATCGGAGGCGACGGCAGCCAGCGCATCTCGCTGGGCCTCTCCAAGAAGGGGCTCAACATTGTCGGTGTGCCCAAGACCATCGACAACGACCTCTCGCTCACCGACTATACCTTCGGCTTCCAGACCGCTGTGCAGATCTGCACCGACGCCATCGACAAGCTCGTCACCACGGCGGCCTCGCACAACCGCGTCTTCATCCTCGAGGTGATGGGTCGCGACGCCGGCTGGATCGCCCTTCACAGCGCCATTGCCGGCGGCGCCGACGTCTGTCTGATCCCCGAAATCCCCTACGACATCGAGAAGGTCAAAGCCAAGATCGAACAGCGCTACAACAAGCGCCACGGCTACTGCATCATCGTCGTTGCCGAAGGCGCCATGCCCAAGGGCGGCACTGTGACCGGCACCGAGACCGGCGAGGTGGGCTACCAGCACGTGAAGCTGGGCGGCGTGGGCGAGCAGCTGGCCGCCGACCTGAAGGCTGCCGGCGTCGAGCACGACATCCGCTACACCATCCTCGGCCACCTGCAGCGCGGCGGTACCCCCATCGCCTTCGACCGTGTGCTGGCCACCGAGTTCGGCGTCCGCGCCATGGAGTTCGTCATGGAGGGCCGTTTCGGCCAGATGGTGGCCTACCACCACCCCGACGTCGTGGGCATCCCCCTCGAGGAGGCCGTCCGCGAGCAGAACCTCGTGGCCCCCGACAGCCGCCTCGTCCACACCGCCAAGGGCGTCGGCATCGAGTTCGGCGACTAGCGAAAACGGGCTGGCGCCCACTGCCACTATCCGTAGTCCCCGGCCGGGTACACGCGGTGCTTTTTAACGGCGAATTACTCGAAAGACTCTCGAGTAATTCGCCGTTATCTTTATTTTAAGTTAGTTTAAGTCAAAAAAATAGATCGTGCACGTGAAGGGAGCCTCCAGTGGAGGCTTCCGATAGCGAAGCGGAGAACGACCCACCCTAAACAAAGATTTTAACGGCGAATTACTCGAATTACTCGAAGCTACGCAGGCTTTTATAACGGCGA
>CAMHDJ010000002.1 GCA_946183915.1 uncultured Bacteroidales bacterium
ACACCTTGCCGTCGCCCGCCCCCTGTAGGGACGCGGCGTGCCGCGTCCGCAGTAGACCATCCCCCCGTTTGTCCACGCTGTTGTAGGGACGCGGCGTGCCGCGTCCGCAGTAGCCCTGCGGTACCCTCCGCCCACACCTTGCCGTCGCCCGCCCCCTGTAGGGACGCGGCGTGCCGCGTCCGCAGTAGACCATCCCCCCGTTTGTCCACGCTGTTGTAGGGACGCGGCGTGCCGCGTCCGCAGTAGCCCTGCGGTACCCTCCGCCCACACCTTGCCGTCGTCCGCCGACCAGCAGGTATCCCCTCTCTATAATCGCACTATACTCACCCTATACGTACCTTATACCGACGTAAAAGGTGAGCAAAGTTTGAGTAAAAGGGGAGTAAAACCTATAGACTTGTTAATCCCTATGTTTTATGATGTTGCCATTACCGCAGCGGCGTGAGGGTGGTGCGGCGGTTGGCGGCGCGGCCTTCGGGGGTGTCGTTGTTGGCCACGGGGCGGCTTTCGCCGTAGCCGCGATAGGTGAGGCGGTCGGCGCTGACGCCGCTGAGGATCAGGTAGTCGTAGACGGCCTTGGCGCGCCGCTCGCTGAGGACCAGGTTGTCGGCATCAGAACCCACGGCGTCGGTGTGGCCACCCACCTCGAGGCGCAGCGTCGGGTGTCGCTGCAGGGCTTCGGCCAGACGGTCCAGCTCGGCCAGCGAGGTCTCGTAGAGCTCGGCGCTGGCGGTGTGGAAGAAGATGTTTTTCAGCGTGACGGTGTCGCCCAGGGTGAGCAGGTTCTCGGCCTGCCGCACGGGGTCGATGAAGGTGATGGCCTCCGGCCGCGCCGGGGCGGGCAGGACGAAGCTGTAGAGGTCCTGCTGGCCGTAGCCGTCGCTGCGGTCGCTGGCGAAGAGGGCCGTGCGGCCGTCGGGGGCCACGATGAGGCTGGCCTCGTCGCCAGAGGTGTTGATGGGGTAGCCGAGGTTCTTCACCTCGCCCCAGGTGGTGTCGTCGATGCGCTTGGCCACGTAGAGGTCGGCGCCGCCCATGCCAAGATGACCGTTGGACGAGAAGTAGAGCGTCCGGTCGTCGAAGTGTATGTAGGGCGAGGTCTCGTCGCCGGGGGTGTTGATGGCGGGGCCCAGGTTGCGGGGCTCGCTCCAGCGGCCCTCCTCAAGGGTGCTGCACCAGATGTCGGTGCCGCCGTAGCCGCCCCGCCGGTTGGAGGCGAAGTAGAGCGTGTAGCCGTCGATGGAGAGCGAGGGGAACGACTCCCAGTAGGTGCTGTTCACCGGCGCCCCCAGGTTGCGGGGCTTGCCCCAGCGCTTGCCCTGCCTCACGCTGAGGTAGAGGTCGCAGCCGGTGGGTTCGTTGTTGCGGCCGCAGGCGGTGAAGATGACCACGCGCCCGTCGTGCGAGAGGGTCTGGGCCCCCTCGTTGGCGTTGCTGTTGAGGGGCTCGGGCATGCGCTCGGCAGGGCCCCAGTTGAGTTCCATGGTGTCGTAGAGCGAGATGTAGAAGTCCTCCTCCTGCGGCAGGTCGCGGCGGGTGGTGGCGCGGCGCGGCACGCGCCGCGTGAAGACCAGCATCCGGTAGTCGGCCGTCAGGGCTGGCATGTACTCGTCGGCCTCGCTGTTGACGTTGGGCCCCAAGTTGACGGGCCGGAAGGGCACAGGGTGCTCCACGGCATGCTGGCGCCACTCGGCCGTCCGGATGCCGTCGCGGGCCTCCTGTACCCAGCGGCTGCTAGTGGGATTCAGGTCTAGGCACTGCCGGTAGCAGTCGATGGCCGTCGCGAACTGCTCCAGTAGCAGGTGCTGGTTGCCTAGCAGCAGATACGCTTCGGCGTAGGTGGGGTCCACCTTGATGGCCTTGTGCAACAGCTTGATGGTCTCCTCGTACTGGCCCACGATGCTCTTCTCCACGGCCTGCTCAAACAGCGGCTCGCTCTTCTTGTTCTGCCCCAGCGCCGCCAGCGGCAGCAGAAGCAGCAGTATGATGTATCGCTTCATAATATACAGGTTGGGCAAGGTCGGGTTTTATTTTTTAACCAGTCGGCGGGTGGCTTGGCCGCAGCGCAGGAGGTAGGTGCCGGCGGGCAGGGTATGGAGGTCGAGGCGGGCGCTGCCGTGGACGGTGCGGCGCAGCAGTTCGCGGCCCTGCAGGTCGGTGAGCAGCACGAGTCCCTCGGCTTGGACGGTGACGTGGTCGGTCGTGGGGTTGGGGTAGACGCGGAGGGATGCCGGGGCGACGGGGCTGTCGATGCCCACGGGACCGGGTTCGCCGTGGATGAGACGCACGGTGTAGGTGCGGACGGTGACGCCGTCTTCGGCGGTGACGGTGATGACGAAGAGGGCCGACTCGGGGATGGTGTCCACCGCCATGCGCTCGATGCCGACGGTGGCGTCGGAGGCCTCGGTGGTCACCGTCACGCTGCCGTCAGCCAGCAGGCTCGCGTCGTCGACATGCAGGGTGTAGTCGAAGCGCCCCTTCTGGAACCCTTCTATCGGCTGTCCGCCAACGCTGATGCCGGTGAGCCAGGCGCTGTAGACGAACTCGATGTCGTCGATCGAGAGCGAGTCGTTGCCGTCGCCGCCGCCGGGGGTGGCGTTGGTGGTGAGGTTGACCAACATGTAGCGGGGTGCGGCGTTGCCGTCGTAGACGAACGGCACCTTCATCTGCTGCCACTGGTAGCTGTGGGCCGACGAGGTGGTGCGGCCGAAGCGGGCCACCGCCTTGGCGCAGTAGAGGCTGGCGTCGCCCTCCTGGTTGGGGGCGCGGAAGTCGTTGTCGCCGTGCAGGATGGCCGACACCTGGGCCTGCGAGCCGGCATCGGCGGCATAGTAGCTCACCCACACATACATCGAGTCCGGCGTGCCCGTGAAGGGCAGGCTGTGGTCGGCGTTCGAGCGCTGGGTGTAGTTGTAGTTTTCGCTGCTCGTGGCCGTCATTGAGCCGGCGTGGATGCGGCCGGTGGTCATGTTGCCGTTGGCCTTGATGCCGAGGATGGACTGCGTGTAGAGGGTCAGGAAGTGGCTGCCCGCGGTGCCCGGCCGACCGCCGTTGCGGCGGTAGTGGTGGTTCGACGAGGCCAAGGTGGCGTAGCTGCCGTCCGACGAGCTGAAGGTGTTCCAATGGGTAGGCTCGGAGGTGTTGCCGCCGTCCCACTGCTCGAAGCCCGCATTGGGCAACTGATACTGCGCCGTGGCCGCCACCGCTGCCACCAGCAGAAACAAGAATATGACGCTTTTCTTCATAGTGCCCTAATAACGCAGTCCCGCCGCACTTTATTGTGCGGCGGGACTCGTTCAGTTATACTGTTGCCGGGAAGCCTTACTTCACCAGGCTGTAGGTGTCGCTGGCGATGACGTACTCCTCGTCGGTGGTGACCACCACGACGGCCATCTTCGACTCGGGGGTCGAGAGGATGATGTCCTCGCCCATCACGTTGTCGTTTTTGCTGAAGTCCACCTGGATGCCGAGGCACTCCATGTTCTCCAGGATGGGGCGGCGCATGAACCAGGCGTTCTCGCCGATGCCGCCGGTGAAGAGCAGCAGGTCGCAGCCGCCCATCTCGGCCATGTAGCCGCCGATGTAGCGCTTCACGCGCTGGGCAAACATGTCGAAGGCGTAGGTGGCGCGCACGTCGCCGGCGTCGCGGCCTGCGCGGATGTCGCGCATGTCCTGCTTGCCGCCGCTGATGCCCACCAGACCGCTCTGCTTGTTGAGGATCTTGGTGATGTCCTTCCAGTCCTTGCCGTTCTCGACGATCTCCTTCTTGATGATGAACTCGATGACGCCGGGATCCACATCGCCGGGGCGCGAGCCCATGATGAGGCCCTCCAGCGGGGTCATGCCCATGGTGGTGTCGAAGCTCTTGCCGTGGTCGATGGCGCAGATCGAGGCGCCGCTGCCGAGGTGGCAGGAGATGATCTTCAGGTCGTGCCAGTCGCGGCCGATCATCTTGGCGGCCTTCTCGGCGACGAACTTATGGCTGGTGCCGTGGAAGCCGTAGCGGCGCACGCCGTACTTCTCGTAGTACTCGTAGGGCACGCCGTAGAGGTAGCTCTTCGGGGGCAGGGTGCTGTGGAAGGCGGTGTCGAACACAGCCACCTGGGGCACGCCGGGCAGCACCTCGCGCATGGCGTAGATGCCGGCCAGGTTGCCGGGGGTGTGCAGCGGAGCCAGCGGCGTCAGGGCCTTGATCTTCTCGATCACCTCGTCGGTGACGACGACGCTCCGGTCGAACGTCTCGCCGCCATGGGCCACGCGGTTGCCGACGGCACCGATCTCCTTGAAGTCCTTGATGACTCCCATCTTCGGGTCGATCAGCGCATTAAGCACGATCTTGATGCCCGCCGTGTGGTCGGGGATGGGCAGCTGCTCGTAGTGCTTCTGGCCGTTCCACTTGTGGGTGAACTCACCCATTTCGAGGCCGATACGCTCCAACAGACCCTTGGCCATCACCTGTGCGTTGTTGGCCATGTCGACCAGCTGATACTTGATCGACGAACTTCCGCAGTTCAAAACTAATATCTTCATATTCTTTTATATGTTTGATTTTTATCGTCTTATCTTTACATCGCCCTTGTGTTGGGACGGTCAAAGATACGAAAAAAAAGCGATCGGCCGACAAAAATATTCCTCATCGCTGCGTTTTTTCCCTCCAGCCACCGTAGTTGGTCCGCGGTAGGTCCGCAGTAGGTCCGCGGTTGGTCCGACAAACTGCGGAGTTGTCTCGGTGCAGGCATGGAGATGTTCCGTACAAGTGGCTGTGTGTCAGCGGCATGTGGTTTTGTTGATAGCCTATCGTGTTGATAGCTATGGCGTTGCGTATGCGGCGGGTGGGCGAAAAAGTGTTTGGCCGAATGGGGGAAAATGTCTATATTTGCAGTTGGAAGGCCACGGGGCATCAGCGCGCAAAGCGCTGGGCGTCATGGCAATAAACTGTTTTAGAAAGGCGTTGGATATGAGAAATAGACTCAAAATATGGCTCCTGCCGCTGGCGGTGTGTGTGTTGCTGACGGCGGGATGCAACCGCGACAGGTGTAAGTTGCTCCTGATTGCCAGCCCGATGGCTTACGGCATGGTGGAGGGTGGCGGCGAGTACCGCATCGGCACGGAGGTGACCATCCGCGCGTTGCCCGACGAGGGCTACCGCTTCGTGAAGTGGAGCGACAACAACACGCAGAATCCGCGTGTGCTGGTGCTCTCGGGCAATATGTCGCTCACGGCGTATTTCGCCGAGCAGTCGGCGCCCGGGCCGGGCCCCGAGCCGGGCGGCGAACCCAACCGCAACATGGCGGTCACCTTCGACGGCACGACGTGGTACGGCTGCGGGGTGTTGATGTTCGACATGGAGGTGGGCTACCCGATGGTGCAGCTGCAGGTGCTGCGCTCCGACGAGGACCTGACGCAGCCCATCGCGGGCTTCAACCTGCCGCCGCAGACGGGCAGCTACGGCTCGCACGGCGACACGGTCTACTCGTGCTTCTACCTGGAGCACGGCGAGGCGGACATGGTCAGCTACGGCGGCGAGTCCTACCCGCGCTGGATCGCGCTGAACCGCGACGGGCAGCTCTACTGCACGGGCTCCGTCAGCGCCCTCGACCTCAACGCCTGCACGGTGAGTATGACGCTGCAGGCCACGATGCTCAACATGTACAACGTGGCCAACGGCCTCGACGAGGAGCTCCGCACCCTGACGGTGGCCCTCAACGGGGTGCGCTTCGTGCAAGCGTAGCGCTATTCGGGCGAGAGCATCTTCAGCCCGACGATGGAGATGACCAGCGTCGTGATGAAGAAGAGGCGCCAGAAGGTGGCAGGCTCGTGGAAGACGAAGATGCCCAGCAGCACCGAGCCGAGGGCTCCGATGCCGGTCCAGACGGGATAGGCGGTGCCTATGGGGAGCGCCTCGGTGGCCTTGGCCAGCAGCACGGCGCTGAGGATGTAGAAGACTACGAAACCGCCCATCCATTCCCAGTAGGGCAGTCCGACGAGACCTTTGGCTTTGCCCAGGCAGAAGGCGAATCCTACCTCGCAGAAGCCCGCAATGATGAGTATGATCCAGTGCATTTTGCTTGTTGATTAGTTGTCTTGGTTGAGAGTTATCTCGGCGTTGGCGCTGACGGTGTAGCGGCGGCCGGTGGCGGGCTCGAGGCAGAGCCAGCGGGTGCGGCGGCGCTCGAGGGGCAGCAGCTCCATGTCGGGCCGGCTCTTCAGCCGGAAGCGTATGTCTGTGGGATTGGGGCGTCCGGCGAGCAGGCGGTCGAGCGTCTGGTGCTCCTCGGGGCGGTAGCCGTCGTCGTGGTGGTGCAGCGTCTCCTCGATCTGCCTGAGCAGGGGGCGGCTCAGGGGGATGCGCCGCACGTAGCGTGCCAGCAGACCCTGCACCTCGGGCGGGAAGCAGTGGGCGTGGTCGGCGATGAGGCGGGCGTACTCGCCCTGCCACTCGTGGCCGTGGGGGGCGGCGCCGGGGTGCTTGAGGTGGGTCTCGAGGTGGGCCGCCTCGTGCAGGAAGACCCAGAGGAAGAGGTAGCGGTTGAGGTCGCCGTTGACGCTGATCTCGTGGTAGTCGTGTCCGCCGGCGGCTTGCGGCCAGCGGTAGTCGCCCAGCTTGCTGGTGCGCTGGCGCGTGATGTGGAAGTGCACCCGGTGGCGGTCGAGGTAGCTGTAGACCCAGTCGACCGCTTGCGGGGGCAGGTGGTTCGACAGGATGCGGCGGTATTGTTCTTGGGTGGTCAAAACGTGGGGCAGTCGCAGTGGCTGCGGTTGTGTCGGTACATGTGGTCGTTCGAGCTGCAGGCCGTGCCGAGCAGTGCGGCCACCAGCAGGAGGGCGACGAGGAGGAGCTTTTTCTTCATATCTTGGCGCGTTGAACGGTGAGGGTTACGGAGGCGGTGCTGATGGCCATCACCAGCAGGAAGGTGGCCGCGAAGTCGATGCCGCGCATGGCTATGGGGAAGGTGCTGACGACGAAGTTGCCGTCGCCCATGCGGATGATGCCGAACTGCTGTTGCAGCCAGCAGACCACGAAGCCGATGACCAGTCCGGCCGCCACGGCCACGGTACAGATCAGGATGCCCTCGGCCCGGAAGGTGCGGCGCAGGCGTTGCCGCGTGAGACCCATGCTCTGCAGGATGAAGATGTCGCGTCGCTTGTTGATCACCAGCAGCGAGAGCGAGGCCACCAGCGAGAGGGTGGAGATGAGCACGATGAGCGAAAGGATCAGGTATATGCCCAGGCGCTCCGAACGGAATATCTTGTAGTAGAGCGGCTGCTGGTCGTAGCGGTCCTTGACAACGAGCGGTTGGGCGGCTGTGCGGTCGAGGTGTGCGGCCACGAGGCGCTTGACCTTACGCGGATTGGCTCCGGGATTGAGCTTGATGGCCAGGGCGCTCACCTCGTCGGGGGCATAGTCCATCAGGCGACGCACGAAGTCGATATCGGTGACCACGTACTGGCGGTCGATGTCCTGCTGGATGAAGAAGTAGGCCGCCGGATAGGCGTAGCCGCTGTTGAACGCTTGGTCCATGGTGAACCCCATGGCGGTGCTGCCGCGCTTGGGGATGTGGATGGCGGCCGCGTGGTTGGAGTGCAGCCGCATGGCGAGAGTGTAGTAGACCTCGCCCCCGACGAGCAGATAGGTGAGCCCGTCGGCCCCCTCGCCGAGGCGGTAGGTGCCCTCGGTGAGCAGGGTGTCGAGCCCGCTGACGAGGCGGTAGTCGGCGTCGACGCCCCGCAGGCGTACGATCGCCTGGTTGCTTCCGTAGGTGATCCAGGCGGTCTCGTTCACCATCTGCGACACTGTCGCCACCCCCTCGCTGCCGGCAAGGCCATCCATGTCAAGGTCGCGCGTATGGAAGGTCTTGCCTTCGGCCGGCTCGACGACCAACTCGGGGTCGAAGACTCCGAAGAGGCTCTTGGTCAGGTCGCCGATGCCGTTGTAGACCGACAGCACGATGATGAGTGCCGCCGTGCTGACCATCAGCCCGATGAGCGACACCCACGAGATCACTGTCACCACCGACCGCTGACGGCGGCCGAAGAGGTAACGCACGGCGATGAGATGTTCCAGCCTCACTGTTGAAGCAGGCGGTTGATGTTATCCATGTAGTCCAGCGTGTCGTCGAGGAAGAACTCCAGGTGGGGGATGATGCGCAGCTGCTTCCCTTCGCGCATGCCTAGACGTCGACGCAGGTCGGAGGTGTTCTCCCGGATCAGGGCCAGGACGCCGTCAGGCGTGCCCTGGCCAATCACCATGATGCTGACGTAGATGCGTGCAATCGACAGGTCGGGGGTGATGGTGACGTGGGTGACGGTGATCAACGACGGGCCCAGCACGGGCTTCATCTCCTTCAGGAAGATGTCGCTCATGTCCTGCTGGATCAGTCGGCATATCTTGTTTTGACGTGTACTCTGCATTTTCCTTTCGTTTTCTCGTTACACTACCAGCGCCAGCCCACGCGGACGGGCAGGATGACGGTCTGTTGCAGGTAGGCCACGCCCACGGTGGCGTAGAAGGAGTGCCAGTTGTGCCCCATGTTGCGAAGGCCGTGCATGTAGTACCAGTTGACACCGCCGTAGAGTTCGGCCAGGGGTGTGATCGGCGAGCCGTAGGCGGGGTGGTCGAGCAGCAGGCTCACACCGCCGCGCAATCCGATCACCGGGGCCCACTTGATGGTGGCCGGCTGGTAGTCCAGGCCCATCAGACCCTGCCAGATGGGTCGGAAGTCGACGTCGGCGAAGACGTTGACGCCCATCATCGGCGTCACCACGCCCTGCTGCAGGTTGTGGTAGTAGTTGAAGCCGGCGCCGCCGCCCACAAACCAGTCCTGGCTCAGGTTGACGCCTGCCATGGCGTTGAAGCCCGCGGCGTTGTGGAACTTGTCCAGGTTGTAGCCTGCCTCGCCGGCCACGCCGACGTTGCCCATGAAGGGGGCGTAGCCCAACTCGAGCTTGAGCATGAACTGGTAGTCTTTCTCCAGTTGCGAATACTGCGCGGTGGCGTTCACCGCGAGGGCCGTCAGCACGGCGGCCATGAAGAGTTTTCTTATTGTCATAGCACTATCAATTTCGACTGCAAAGATACGAATTTATTTTCAATCTGCACCAAATATGTGCCCGGAGCCAGCTGGGGATTGATGCTGAGGCCGTTGCGGCAGCCGCGTCGTTGCCACACGCGCCGACCCAAGGCGTCGAGTACGCGCACCGTGAAGCTGCCCTCGACGGGCACCTGCAGGCCGATCGCCTCGCCCTGCTTCACCGGGTTTGGGAAGAGCCCAAGGCCGCCATCGGGAGCCTCGGCCGCGGGAGCGATGCCGAGCAGGGCGGTGTCCACCACCGCCAGCGCGTACTCGCCCGGCCGCAGGTTGTCGACCAGGAAGTAGCCTTCGTTGTCGTCGCCCGAGCGCCGATGCGACACGGCGCGCCACACGTCGTGGCGGTTGGCGCGGTAGAACATGGCCAGCGAGTCGAGCACATGGACGCCGTCGATGAAGCCCCGGTCGAGGTGGCTGTAGTTGCCGCCCACATAGCCCTCACGCACAAATTGGAACTGGCCCTGCAGGCCGTCGTACTGGCTGTGCGGACCGCGCACAATCCAGTAGCGCCCCGCCGGCCGCACCACGCCCTCGACGCCCGCTAGGTCCCACGGGCGGCCCCAGTGGTGCTCCACGACGAAGGGCAGGCTGTCCGGCAGCGGACCGTTGAAGCGGAAGTGGGTCAGCAGGTTGGAGCTCGACGTGCCCCGCCGGAAGGTGGCCACCGTGGCGGCGTCGGAGAGCTCCATGTCGTAGTCGATCACGAAGTAGGCCGGCACAAACGGCAGGCGCACGGTCTGCGTGGCATAGGCATCCTCGAACTGGAGCCAGCACTTGCTCTGGCGGCCGTTCCCGTCGAAGAAGGTGATCGGCAGGCGGCTCGAGCGCACGCTGTCGCTGCCGCCGACGGTCTGCTGGCGGATGCTCAGGCCGACGACCTCGCTGACGCAGTTGGCCGTCTGCAGGTCGACGTGGTAGTCCACAAAGCCCGGGCTGAAGACGTGGAAGTCGAAGAAGCCCCCCAGGTCGACCCCGCTGTAGGCGCTCAGCGAGTCGCGCACCGTGGCAGCGTCGACGTTGCCGAAGGCCATCCGCTCCATCAGGCGCTGCATCGAGCTGTAGAAGAGCGAGTCGCCCAGGTAGCCGCGCAGCGAGTGCCACACGAGGGCGCCCTTGTCGTAGGTGGTCGAGCCGTAGGTGTACTGGTGCGGCATGGGGCTCAGCGGGCGGTAGCCGTCGTCGGTGACGTGCGCCTCGCGCAGCACGGCCTCCAGGTTGGTCTGGTAGTACTTGCTGGCCGCCGCGCGCCCCTTGTTGGCCTCCATGGCCAGCTCGCTGCAGAACGAGGCGCCCCCTTCGTTGAACCACATGTCCTCCTCGCCGGCGCAGGTCAGGAGGTTGCCGAACCAGGCGTGCCCCAGCTCGTGGGCGATGGTCATCTGGCCCCGCTCCGTGGTGCCGGTCATGAAATCGCGCGCCAGGGCGATGTTGTTCACGTGCTCCATCGAGCCCTTGCGCGTGGCGATGTATCCGATGCGGTCCCAGCGGTAGGGGCCCAGGCAGCGCTCGTACATGGGCACCACCGAGTCCAGCTCGGCGAAGGCGCGGCTCACGGCGCCGCTGTCCTGCGTGGTGAAGCCCAGGGTCAGCGGGTAGGTGCCGTAGAGCGAGCTGACGCTGCTCTCGATGCGGCGCCAGGCGGCCTGGCTGACGCTGACCAGGTAGGTCGGCGTCGGGTGGTCGAGGCGCCACACCGACTCCTCGCAGCCGTCGGCCCCGACGCTGCGCGCCTGCAGCAGGCCGCCGCACTCGGCCGTCCAGCCCGCGCGGGTGCGCACCCGCAGGGTGTAGGTGGCCTTGTCGTGGAAGTTGTCGCGGCAGGGCATCATGGCGGCCCCCAGCACGTGCGGGTCGACGTTGAAGCCCACGCCCAGGTTGTAGCTCATGTCGCTGTCGAAGTGGAACCCGCCCCAGCCGCGGCTCTCCACGAAGCCCTGGCCGTGGTAGCACACGCGCACGGTCAGCGTGTCGCCCGCGCCGTAGGCGCCGGTGCCGATGCTGTCGAGCCGCGTGCCGACGGCCGTGCCGTCGACCCACATCGAGTCCACCGTCCCCCGCAGGCTGAGCCCGATCGAGGGGCAGGGCTGCAGCAGGCGCAGCTGCAGCGTGGCGTCGCCCGCAAAGGGGCACCCCGCGCTGAGGTCGAGGCGCACATCGTAGTCCAGCACGTCGACCGAGTCGGCCACCTGGGCCCCGGCGGGCGCCGAAAGCAGAGCCAGCGCCATGATTGATAATAATTTAATGTATTTCATATATTATATATATCTTTTGCAAAGATAGTAATTTTTTCTCATATCGGAACAAATAATTCATCGGCGGCCCGATGTCCGCTCCAGGTCCGGCTGTGTCCGCTGTTGGTCCGTGAGTGTCCGCCGGGGTGTCCGCTCGGGGTTGACGGGGCATCACCGATGCATCTGCTCCGCCCGTGGACCGCTGTTTGTCCGCCCGCGGGCGGACTATCCGCGGACTATCCGCGGACCTAACGCGGAGGAAGGGCGGACATGAGGGGGCACGACGGGGGTGCGAAGGGGGGGATGGGAGGGGGGCCGGGTCAGCGGACGAGGGTGACGGTGCCGGTGGCTGTGCGCCAGATGCCGGGGTGGAGGTCCGACTGGTAGCGGAGGTGCCACACGTAGGCCCCCTGGGGGCAGGGGGTGCCGTCGCGGGTGCCGTCCCAGCCGGTGGTGAGGTCGTCGGTGCGGTGCACGAGGAGGCCCTGGCGGTTGTAGATGCTGAGGACGGCGGCGGTGAGGCCGGTGGCCACGGGGGCGAAGCGGCTGTCGGGGTCGGTGGCGACGAAGATGTTGGGGGCCCAAAGGAGGTGCCGCACGAAGGGGACGGTGCGGCTGGCGGTGTCGGCGCAGTAGTTGTCGCCGATGGCCAGGACGACGGTGAGGCTGTCGAGCCCGACGAGGGGGGCCTGCCAGCTGAGGGTGGGGCCGCTCTCGGCGGGGCGCAGGCTGTCGGCCGCGGGGTAGGGGACGAGGATCCACTGCCGGCGGGTGGTGCGGCGGCTGTTGTCGTGGGCGGTGAGGAGGGGGTGGTCGTAGGTCAGGGCCTCGGGCTGCACGGTGAGTCGGGCTTCGGGGAAGACGACGGGGGTGAGGCGGATGCGGCCGACGGCGGGGCAGTCGAAGGCGGCGGTGGTGTCGGCCAGGAGGGTGTAGAGGATGGTGTCGTAGGGTTTGACGGCGATGGGGTTGTCCGCCTCGTGGCCTTCGACGAGGGGGTCGGCGGGCTCGGAGCTCCACTGCAGGAAGGGGAGGTCGGTGACGGCGTGGAGGGTGTAGGTGTTGCTCTGGCAGTCGGGCTCGTAGTGGAAGGTGAGCGGGGGCGGTGGCATCTGCACGAGGGGCAGGACGACGAGCGAGTCGCAGCCGCTGGCGGAGGTGAGCGTGTCGACGAGGGTGGAGTGGGCGGGGCGGGTGATGGTGTCGTGGCCCTCGCCGGCGGTCTGTCCGCGCCAGTGGTAGGGGTCGCGGTAGCAGAAGGTGTCGGGCTCCAGCAGGGTGCTGATGTAGGGTATGACGTGGAGGTCGAGGGTGACGAGGGTGTCGCAGTCGTTGGTGTGGTGGATGCGGTAGGAGGGGCCGAGGGTGTCGTGGGTGTAGACCGCGCCGCCGAACACGATCGAGTCGCAGGCGAAGGTGTCCTTGGTGATGGGGATGTAGAAGTCGGGGATGTGGACGATGTACTCGGTGGTGTCGCTGCACTGTCCGCCGGCGATGCTGGCGATCATGCGGACGGTGTAGTCGCCGCTGTCGCGGTAGGTGTAGACGGGCGAGTATTCGAACGAGATGTGGCCGTCGCCGAAGTACCAGATGGCCGACTCGCAGGGTTCGCCGGTGGAGATGCCGGCGTCGTTGATGACGGTGCTGCGGTTGGTGAAGTAGACGCGGTGGCCGTCGCAGCCGAGCGACTCGGTGGCGAGGGTGTCGATGACGGCCTGGGCGTAGCGGTGGCCGGCATAGGTGTTGAGGGTGACGTAGCAGTTGGGATTCTCGGTCGAGATGAGGCGGCAGTTGAGCAGGGCGTCGTTGTTGGTGAAGTGGACGGTCTGATTGGTGGAGACGGTGTCGGTGGGGTCGTCGTAGTACCAGAGGTAGTAGAAGCCGTCCGGTGCGGTCATGACGTTGCTGTCGGCCGAGGCGCAGTACTGGGCCTCGGCCACCTTGAGGCGGCACTCGCTGCTGAAGTAGGCGTAGCCGAAGTGTCCGCCTTCGGTGCAGTCGTAGGTGGTGAAGCGCAGGGTGACGTCCTGGCCGTGGTAGGGGGTGAGGTCGTAGCCGACGGTGGTCCAGTCTTTCCACAGGCCATAAGAAGACGTATTCCATCCGAGCGAGGAGCTGGCATGGTAGTCGGCCGCCCCGCAGGCGGGGTCGATAATTTGGTTGGCGGAGTCGAGGATCTCGAACTTGAAGCGGGGTTGGGCTTCGTAGCTGTGGTCGGGATTCTGCAGCACAACGGCGTAGTGCATCAGGAAGAGGGCGTAATAGGTGGTGTCGATGTGGAGGGAGTAGGAGAGGGCTTCGGCTCCGGAGCCGACGATGTTGTCGCCGAGCCGCACGGATGATGACATGCCGGGGTAGACGGTGCGTAGCTGGTTGTCAGTCCTGGGGTCGCGTTCGCTGGTGTCGGTGCAGACGAGATGCCGGCCATCGGCCAGGCCGATGTTTTTGTAGGGGTTGTTGGTGTTGCCGTAGTAGGCACGGACATAGTCGCCGTTGAGGTTGGCCAGGTTGGGGCATCCGATGTGGGGTACAGGGTTGGTGAGGAAGGGGATCAGGGCGTGACAGCAGGGGTGGTCCTTCTCGTTGATCAGACAGACGTCGGCCGTGTAGGACTGGTTGGTCTCGAGGCCGTCGATGTGGAGGGTGTCGCCGTAGCCGTAGACGACGGTGTTGCCGATGGTGGCGCAGGCCTGGTGGCCGTCGTGGGCCCAGACGATGTCGACCGAGTGGTCGGTAATATTCTCGATATGGAAGGCGTCGGGCGCGCTGGTGCAGTAGGAGGCTGTCGAGGGTGTGTGCCAGTTGATGATGTTGTAGCAACTGTGGAGGCTGGAGTCGGCTTGAATGTGGAGGGCAGCGGTGCCGCTGTTGGCGGTGAATGAAGAGGTGGGGAAATAAACCTGCTGGGAGTATGTACTATTGTGCAGCACGGTGCCGGTCGACGGGGAACCGTCCCAGAGGGTGATGTGGTAGTTGACGGATAGGGAGGCATCCAGAGATTGGGATTGTATGTTGGGCGTGATGGTGATGGCCTGTCCGTCTCCGTCGAAGAACACCCAAAAGTCGATGCTGTCAAGGACATGGCCAGAGAATCGGAGAGTGCTGCTGGTGGTGCGGCAGTTGCTGACGTAGACGGTGTCGTGGTTGACGAGGTCAATCACCTCCTGGGCATGACAGAAAGACCCTCCTGTTGCTGTCAGCAGCAACAACAGAAGGGTCATATGTGCCAGGGATCTCATGGGTGGTTAGTGTCCCACATCGGCGAGGAACTTGATGCGCATCAGGCGGATCTCCTCCTCGGTGTAGTCGGGGTCGTCGGCGAACTCCTCGTAGGCCTCCTGCAGCGAGCCGCTCTCCGACTCGCGCCAGTAGTCCATCAGCACCTCTTGGTGCTCGGGTTCGATCTGCTCCTCGATGTGGTAGTCGATGTTGAGCTTGGTGCCGCTGCTGATGATGTGCTCCATCTCGGTCAGGAGTTCGTCCATGGTGAGGCCTTTGCCGGCGGCAATGTCTTCGAGACTCTTGCGGCGGTCGATGCTCTGGATGATGTAGACCTTGTTGGCTGACTTGTTGGCAGCGGAACGGATGACGATGTCCTGCGGGCGTTCGATGTCGTTGTCTTCGACATACTGTTTGATGAGTTCGATGAATGGGCCACCGTGCTTCTGGGCTTTGGCGATGCCGACGCCGGAGCAGTGGGAGAGTTCTTCGACGGTGCAGGGGTACTGTAGGGTCATGTCTTTGAGGGAGGTGTCCTCAAAGATGGCATAGGCGGGTATCTTTTCGCGGGTGGCGATGCTGCGGCGCAGGCTCTTGAGCTGCACGTAGAGGGCTTCGTCGCCAGCGGCCGAGGCTCCGCCGGCGTTGGCGATCATCTCCTCTTCCTCGTCTTCGTCGGAGGCGTTGTAGTCGTGGTCCGGGGTGACGTAGAGGGTGTAGGGCGTCTTGATGAACTTGTGGCCCGCCGGGGTCAGCTTGAGGACACCGTACTGCTCCACCTCCTTCTGCACCAGGTTCTCGAAGAGGGCCTGCCGGAGGACGGCTTTCCAGAAGAGGTCGTTGTGGTCGGCACCGCTGCCGAACTGCTCGAGGCGGTCGAGGTGGTAGCTGCGCGTGTTGGTGTTCTTGCGGCCCATGAGGACGTCGACGATGTCTTTGGGTTTGAAGGCTTGCTTCATGGCAAGGATGGTCTCGAGGGCCATGACCATCTCTTCCTTGGCTTCCACCTTGGGACGCGGGTGGAGGCAGTTGTCGCAGTTGCCGCAGTAGGGCTCGTTGTAGTCTTCGCCGAAGTAGCGGAGTATGTTCAGCCGTCGGCAGGCCGAGCTTTCGGCGTAGGAGACCATCTCCTGCACCAGCTGTCGGGCCATCTCCTGCTCGGAGGCGTTCTTGTCGGAGAAGAACTTGTAGAGTTTCTCGACGTCCTGCTCGCTATAGAAGGCGATGCAGCGGCCCTCGCCGCCGTCGCGGCCGGCACGGCCGGTTTCCTGATAGTAGCCCTCGATGCTTTTGGGAATGTCGTAGTGGATGACGAAGCGCACGTCGGGCTTGTCGATGCCCATGCCGAAGGCGATGGTGGCCACGATGACGTCGACCTCCTCGGTGAGGAACTTGTCCTGGTTCTCGGCGCGCACCTTGTTGTCGAGGCCGGCATGGTAGGGTAGGGCTTTGATGCCGTTGATGACCAGCAGTTCGGCCAGGTCTTCCACCTTCTTGCGGGTGAGGCAGTAGATGATGCCGCTCTTGTTGGGGTTCTCCTTGATGAAGCGGATGATCTCCTTGTGGAGCTGCATGGTGTCGGCGGGTTTGGGGCGCACCTCGTAGTAGAGGTTGGGACGGTTGAAGCTGGAGATGAAGGTGTTGGCCTGCTCCATGCCGAGGTTCTTGATGATGTCCTGCTGCACCTTCGGGGTGGCCGAGGCGGTGAGGGTGAGGATGGGCACTTTGGGCTCGATGGCTTTGATGGCCTCACGCAGGCGGCGGTATTCGGGACGGAAGTCGTGGCCCCACTCCGAGATGCAGTGGGCCTCGTCGATGGCAAAGAAGGAAATGGGAATTTGACGCAGCACTTCGATGGTTTCTTCTTTCGAGAGGGTTTCGGGTGCCACATAGAGGAGCTTGGTGCCGCCGCGCATGAGGTCGTCTTTGACCTCGTTCTGCTGCACGCGCGAGAGGGAGGAGTTGAGGAAGTGAGCCACGTCGGTGGTGCCCGAGGTGTAGCGCACGGCATCGACTTGGTTCTTCATCAGTGCTATCAGGGGGGAAACGACGATGGCGGTGCCGTCGAGAATCATGGCGGGTAACTGGTAGCAGAGGCTCTTGCCTCCGCCGGTAGGCATGATGACAAAGGTATCGCGGCCGTCGAGCAGACTTTGTATGATGGCCTCTTGGTCGCCTTTGAACTTGTCGAATCCGAATATTTCTTTCAGGTAGGTATGTAAATCTTTCATCGGTTAGGCAATAATTTGAGTAAAGGTACGTTACCTAATTCAGTTTTACAAAGGTACTAAAAAACTTCGAACTGACAAAAAAAAATCTACGTGAAAAGTCGGGAAGAGATAAAACAGATTGCCAATCAGGTGATTATGGATGAAAAAAAAGCCATCGAGAACCTGAAGGAATATATAGATGACAGCTTTGCAGAGGCTGTCGAGATACTGTTTTCTGCCACCGGACGTGTGGTGGTGACGGGTATCGGCAAGAGCGCCAACATCGCCACTAAGATCGTTTCCACATTCAACTCGACCGGCACTCCGGCCTTGTTTCTCCATGCCGCCGACGCCATCCATGGCGACCTGGGCATGGTGCGCCCCGGCGATGTGGTGATATGCGTGTCCAAGAGCGGCGACACCCCCGAGATCAAGGTGCTGGTACCGCTGATCAAGAACTTCGGCAACAAGATCATTGCCATCGTGGGTAACACCGACTCCTTCCTGGCGCGCGAGGCCGACTTGGTACTCAACACCACCGTTGAGCACGAGGCTTGTCCCAACAACCTGGCCCCTACCAGCAGCACTACGGCCCAGCTGGTGATGGGCGATGCCCTGGCGGTGGCCCTCATCGAGTGCCGCAACTTCTCGGCACGCGACTTCGCCCGCTTCCATCCCGGCGGGGCTCTCGGCAAGAAGCTTTACCTCCGGGTGGCCGACCTCTACGTGCAGAACGAACGTCCCAGCGTGAATCCCAACACGTCGATCCCTGACACCATCCTGGAGATGACGTCCAAACGCCTGGGATGCACGGTGGTCGAAGAGGGTGGCGAGATACGCGGCATCATTACCGACGGCGACCTGAGGCGCATGATGCAGACATTCCATGAGCCCAAGTGTGCCGCCGACATCATGCACAGCCACCCACGCTGCATCCTAGACAGCGAGTATGCCGTCACCGCCCTCCAGATGATGCGTGCCAACTCCATCACACAGCTGATCGTTGTCGACGCCGATGGCCGCTACCTTGGTATCGTACACATACACGACATTCTTAGAGAAGGAATCATATGAAACTATATACCGACCAGGTCGTCAAGGTCTACCGTTCGCGCACGGTGGTGAAGCAGGTCTCCGTCGAGGTGAGCCAAGGCGAGATTGTGGGCCTGCTGGGTCCCAATGGCGCCGGCAAGACGACCACGTTCTACATGGTGGTGGGCATCATCAGGCCCAACTCTGGCAGTGTCTACATGGAGAGCACCTGCGAGGCCGACCGCGAGCACCCCGTCTTCCGCGAGAGCAAGGCCGAGTGTCCGGCCGAAGGCCCCTGGCGCCTCCGCATCACCGGCCTGCCGCAGTACCGGCGCGCCCAGTTGGGCGTCGGCTACCTGGCCCAGGAGGCCTCGGTCTTCCGCCAGATGAGTGTGGAAGACAACATCGCCTCGATCCTCGAGTTCCGCAAGGACCTCAACAAGGAGCAGCAGCGCGAGAAGCTGGAGTCGCTCCTCGACGAGTTCCGCCTGCAGCACATCCGCAAGAGCAAAGGCATCCAGCTCAGCGGTGGCGAACGCCGCCGCACCGAGATCGCTCGCGCCTTGGCCAACGACCCCATGTTCCTCCTCCTCGACGAGCCCTTTGCCGGCGTCGACCCCATCGCGGTGCAGGACATCCAGGACATCGTGGCCCACCTCAAGGAGCGCAACATCGGCATCCTCATCACCGACCACAACGTGCGCGAGACCCTCGCCATCACCGACCGGGCCTACCTCCTCTACGAGGGTACTGTGCTCCACCACGGTACCCCCGAGCAGATGGCCGCCGACCCCGACGTGCGCGAGAAGTACCTCGGCCGCGACTTCGAGCTGCGCCGCGCTCGGACCGTGGAGATATAGCATCGTCAAAAACTCATGGATTGTACAACGACAAGAATATAAACCCTAAAACCCGAATATATGGAGAGATACTGTGTTATCATGGCCGGCGGCATCGGCAGCCGTTTCTGGCCGTTGAGCAAGAATAACTACCCCAAGCAGTTCCTCGACGTGCTGGGCACGGGCAAGAGCTTCATCCGCTCCACCTTCGAACGCTTCCTGCCGCTGGTGCCGGCCGAGCACTTCCTGGTGGTCACCAACGCGGCCTACAAGCACCTCGTCCTCGAGCAGCTGCCCGAGCTGAAGCCCGACCAGGTGCTCTGCGAGCCCATGCGCCGCAACACCGCCCCCTGCATCGCCTACGCCACCTGGCATATCCTTTCGCAGTGCCTCGAGGCCTCCGTGGCCGTTACGCCGGCCGACCACCTCGTCACCAACGAGCGCGAGTTCCAGCGCGTCGTCGGACAGGGACTCGACTTCGTGGAGCAGCACCGCGAGGCCCTCATGACCATCGGCATCCGCCCCTCGCGGCCCGAGACAGGCTATGGCTACATCGAGGTGGACAGCGCCCATGCTGCCACGCCCGGCGACATCGTCCCGGTGGCCACCTTCAAGGAGAAACCCGACCTCGAGACCGCCAAGCAATTTGTGGCGGCCGGCAACTACTACTGGAATTCCGGCATCTTCCTCTGGAGCACCGACGCCATCATGGCCGCCTTCCGGCAGTACCTGCCCGACATGGCCGCCCTCTTCGACGAGGGACGCTCCGCCTTCGGCACCCCCGACGAGCAGGCCTTCATCGACCGCCAGTTTGAGCGTTGTGAGAACATCTCGATCGACTATGGCGTCATGGAGCGCTCGCGCAGCCGCTACACCGTGGCCGCCGACTTCGGCTGGAGCGACATCGGCACCTGGGGCTCGCTCTACACCCATGCGGCCCACGACGTGGCCGACAACGCCGTGGGCGGCCGCGCCGTCGTGGTCGACACCCGCAACAGCGTCGTCAACATCGAGCCCGGCTACGAGGCCATCGTCCAGGGACTCGACCACTGCCTGGTGGCCCTGCGCGACCACTCGCTGCTGGTCTGCCGTCTCGACGACGAGCAGCAGATCAAGCACTGGGTCGAGCGCCTCTGACCGCAGAGGTCCATACAAAGGGGCGGGCCGGCATTCGCCGGCCCGCCCCTTTCTGTTGGCTTGTTCGCGCCTCGCCTCAGTTGAGGAAGAAGTCGACGCTCACACCCTCCACCTCCACGCGCTGGAAACTGCGGGCGAAACTGCGGATGTTCTGGAGCGTACGTTCCGAGGGTTGTATGTCTGTGCTTGCAGCCGAAAATGTGTCTGTGCTGTGTGTAAAATCGTAATGCTGCTTCATACGCGCCTTCTTTGGTTGAACATGCTATATGGGTTTGAATTTTTTACCCCATTTAAACGTCGATCATTCTTTTTAATTGTGTCAAAGTGAAAATTTAACATTTTATTTGTATTCTCCACCCCGATATCCCCTGGTGCGACCGCCCCCGCCAAGCACCTGAATGTCCCCTCGATTCGTTAAAAAGCATTAAAAGTACTAAAAAAGTGTTAAAATTCGACCTGGGATGTTAAAAAATTCCCCTTTGGGGGGCTTATATATAGTGAGAGATCTCTCTTTTACCCCACCCTTTCACTCCACCCCTGCCGCTCCCCGAGGAGAGGATGTAGATAGGTCTGTTATGCGTCAGCCGCCCCCTCCCAGGAGAGGACCAGGGGAGAGGGGAGGAATCACGACCCCTCCAAAACGCCCATGGTTCCTAGGTGGCTCCGTGATGACTCCCTGATGACTCCCTGATGACTCTCTTAAAACCAGGGCAAAACCCTTGCCCTGTCAGCGTTTTGCGAGTTTTCCAGCATGGTTTGCACACTTCCGAAGTGCTAGACGTCTCGTTTAGAAATAGTTAAAGGTGCAAATTAGATCGTGCACGATCTAATTTTTTAACCTAAATTAACTTAATTTAGTGGGTAGTGGGCAGTGGATAGTGGGTAGCACATGGGTCTTTTTTTGTTAACGGCGAATTACTCGAATTTAACGAAGCTACGCAGGTCGCTAGGTTATCTTTTTGTTTTGCGAATTACTCGAATGCTTGCGCAGGCCATTCGAGTAATTCGCTGAAATCAGCCTGCGTAGCTTTCGCGTAATTCGCATAATTCGCCGTTATAAAAGCCTGCGTAGCTTCGAGTTATTCGAGTCATTCGCCGTTAAAATCCTTGTTTGGGGTGGGTCGTTCTCCGCTTCGCTATCGGAAGCCTCCACAGGAGGCTCCCTTCACGTGCACGATCTAATTTTTTGACTTAAATTAACTTAAATCCGAACTATCGTCGGTTGAAAACCGTCCCGGGCGGCAGGTGGCGCGGCGGGCTGTTGAAAGCTGTTGATAAGTGGCGGTAGTGTGGGGGTGAAAAAGTGTTAAATTAATTCTATAAGTCATTGATCTATAGTAGTGCGGTAAAATTTTAAGATTTTTTAACAGAACTATTTTCATGCAGTGTTTGGCGGGATGGAAAAAAGGTTGTATTTTTGCATTTCCGCTTTGGGTGTAAAGCGCCCGGCGATATGATTGAAAAACAGATAAATAAAATAAAAATAACGAAGAAAAAATGCCAACAATTCAGCAATTAGTTCGCAAAGGACGTCAGCAGATGGAGTACAAGAGTAAGTCTCCCGCCCTCGACAGCTGCCCGCAGCGTCGCGGAGTCTGCACGCGTGTGTACACCACGACCCCCAAGAAACCTAACTCGGCCATGCGTAAAGTGGCCCGTGTGCGTTTGACCAACGGCAAGGAGGTGAATGCCTACATTCCGGGTGAGGGTCACAACCTGCAGGAGCACTCGATCGTGATGATCCGTGGAGGCCGTGTGAAGGATCTCCCGGGCGTGCGTTATCACATCATCCGCGGAGCGTTGGATACGAGCGGTGTCGACGGCCGTCGTCAGCGTCGTTCGAAATATGGTGCCAAGCGTCCGAAACAGGCCGGCAAATAAGTTGAAAGTTAAACGTTGAAAGTTAAAAGTTTTTTAGCAAAATGAGAAAAGCTAAGCCCAAGAAAAGAATCATCCTTCCGGATCCGAAATACAATGATGTGCAGGTGACCAAGTTCGTCAACAACCTGATGATGGGTGGCAAGAAGACCATCGCCTACCGTATTTTCTACGATGCCATCGACGTGGTGAGCGAGCGTACGAAAGAGGACGGTCTGGAGGTGTGGAAGAAAGCCCTGGCCAATGTGACGCCGAGCGTCGAGGTGCGCAGCAAGCGCATCGGCGGTGCCACGTTCCAGATCCCGACCGAGATCCGCGCCGAGCGCAAACAGAGCATCGGCATGAAGAACCTGATTGGTTTCTCGCGCAAGCGCAGTGAGAAGACGATGGCCCTGAAACTGGCCGCCGAGATCCAGGCCGCCTACAAGGAAGAGGGTGCCGCCTTCAAGCGCAAGGAGGATATCCACCGCATGGCCGACGCCAACAAGGCTTTCTCGCACTTCCGCGCGTAATACATTATATATAGAAAGAAAAAAGCATGTCAGACCTACACTACACCCGCAACATTGGCATCATGGCCCATATCGACGCCGGCAAAACGACGACGACGGAGCGCATACTCTTCTACACTGGCAAGAACTACAAGCTCGGCGAGACCCACGAAGGGAGCGCTACGATGGACTGGATGGTGCAGGAGCAGGAGCGTGGCATCACGATCACCTCGGCTGCCACCACGGTGTATTGGGACTGGCACAACAACCGATACAAGTACAACATCATCGACACTCCGGGCCACGTGGACTTCACCGTCGAGGTGGAGCGCTCGCTGCGCGTGCTGGATGGCGCCATCGCCATCTTCTGCGCCGTCGGCGGCGTGGAACCGCAGAGCGAGACTGTCTGGCGCCAGGCCGACAAGTATGAGGTGCCGCGCATCGCTTTCATCAACAAGATGGACCGTGCGGGTGCCGACTTCTTCTCGGTGGTGAACCAGATCAAGGAGCGCCTCGGCGCCAACCCCATCCCGATCGAGATCCCGATCGGCCAGGAAGATCTGTACAAAGGCGTTGTGGACCTGATCTCGAACAAGGCCCTGGTGTGGGACGAGAGTTCCAACGGCCAGCGCTTCGAGGAGATCCCCATGCCGGACGACCTGAAAGAAATTGCGGCCGAGTACCGCCAGAAGCTGGTCGAGGGTGTGGCCGAAGAGAACGAGGAGTTGATGATGAAGTTCTTCGACGACCCCGACTCGATCACGGCCGATGAGATTATCGCCGAGATTCGTAAAGCCACGCTGGCGCGCAAGATCGTGCCGGTGATGTGCGGTTCGGCCTTCAAGAACAAAGGTGTGCAGACACTGCTCGACGCGGTGGCCGCCTTCCTGCCGAGTCCGCTGGACAAGCCGGAGGTGACGGGTGTGAACCCCAAGACCGAAAAGGAGGAGACCCGCAAGGTGGACGTCAAGGCGCCGTTTTCGGCCCTGGCCTTCAAGATCGCCACCGATCCCTATGTGGGCCGCCTGTGCTTCTTCCGCGTGTACAGCGGTTCGCTGGAGAGCGGCTCGTATGTCTACAACGCCAACACCGGCAAGAAGGAGCGCATCTCGCGCATCATGCAGATGCACTCGAACAAGCAGAACCCCCTCGACCGCATCGAGGCCGGCGACATCGGCGCCGCGGTGGGCTTCAAGGACATCAAGACGGGCCACACGCTCTGCGACGAGCAGCACCCGATCGTGCTGGAGTCGATGAAGTTCCCCGAGCCGGTGATCAGCATCGCCGTGGAGCCTCACACGCAGGCCGACATGGACAAGATGACCAACGCCCTGATGAAGCTCGTCGAGGAGGATCCCACCTTCCGCGTGAAGACCGACGAAGTGAGTGGCCAGACCGTGATCAGCGGTATGGGCGAGTTGCACCTGGACATCATCATGGATCGTCTGCGCCGCGAGTTCGGTGTCGACGTGAACCAGGGTCGTCCCGAGGTGGCCTACAAAGAGGCCATCACCACCACGGTGCAGCACCACGAGATCTACAAGAAACAGACCGGCGGCAAGGGTAAGTTTGCCGATGTGCTGTTCGAGATCGGTCCCGCCGATGAGGGCGTTATGGGTCTGCAGTTCGTCAACGAGGTGAAGGGTGGCAACATTCCGAAGGAGTTCATGCCCGCCATCGAGAAGGGTTTCCGCGAAGCCATGCAGAACGGCGTGCTGGCGGGTTACCCGATGGACTCGATGAAGGTGCGTGTGATCGATGGCTCGTTCCATCCGGTCGACTCGGATCAGCTGAGTTTCGAGCTCTGCGCCAAGATCGGCTTCAAGGCTGCCTGCCGCAAGGCCAACCCCGTGCTGCTGGAGCCCATCATGAAGCTTGAGGTGTTGACTCCGGACGCCTATGTGGGCGATGTGACGGGCGACCTCAACCGCCGCCGCGGCGTGCTGGAGAACATCACGGCCAAGGTGGGGGTGCAGGCCATCCACGCCAAGGTGCCCCTGGAGCAGATGTTCGGCTATGTCACCTCGCTGCGCACCATTACCTCGGGCCGTGCGAACTCGACGATGGAGTTCTCGCACTATGCCGAGTTGACGCGTGAGCAGCAGGAAGCTATACTGAAGAATAAAAATAATTAAATAATAAATAACAATGAGTCAAAGAATCAGAATCAAGCTCAAATCTTACGACCACAACCTCGTCGACAAATCGGCCGAGAAGATTGTGAAGACCGTTAAGATGACTGGTGCAGTGGTCAATGGCCCCATACCCCTGCCTACCAACAAAAAGATTTTCACGGTGAACCGCTCGACCTTCGTCAACAAGAAGTCGCGTGAGCAGTTCGAGCTGAACACCTACAAGCGCTTGATGGACATCGAGATCAACGATCGCGCCAAGACCATCGACGCTCTGATGAAGCTCGAGCTTCCCAGCGGTGTGGAAGTGGAAATCAAAGTGTGAGTCTAATCAGCCTATGTCAAGACAGATAAGCTGAATTGTCAAACAAAAAAGAACAAATCCAACTAAAGAAATGTCAGGATTAATCGGAAAGAAAATCGGAATGACCAGTCTTTTTGATGCCGACGGAAAGCAGATTCCGTGCACAGTGATTGAAGCTGGTCCTTGTGTTGTGACACAAGTGAGAACTATCGAGAAGGACGGCTACGAAGCCATCCAGCTTGCTTTCGGCGAGAAGAAGGAAAGCCGTACGAGCAAGCCCATGCGCGGCCACTTTGCCAAGGCCGGCACCACTCCCAAGCAGTATGTGGCTGAGTTCAGCCGCTTCGAGGAGGGTCACAAGAAGAAATACGGTGAAGTGCTCACCGTCGAAGTGTTCCAGGAAGGCGAGTTTGTCGACGTCGTCGGCACCTCGAAGGGTAAAGGTTTCCAGGGTGTCGTAACGCGCCACGGTTTTGGTGGTGTCGGCGACAAGACTCACGGTCAGCATGACCGTCTGCGTGCCCCGGGTTCGATCGGTGCATCGTCCTACCCCTCGCGTATCTTCAAGGGCATGCGTATGGCTGGTCAAACCGGTAATCACCGTGTGAAGGTGCAGAACCTGCAGGTGGTGAAGATCATCGCTGAGAAGAACCTCATGCTGGTCAAGGGCTCGGTGCCCGGCCCCAAGGGTTCTATTGTCAAACTTGAAAGATGGAGTTAATAAGACATGGAGATTAAAGTTTATAACATCAACGGAAGCGAAACCGGTAGAACCATCACGCTCGACGATTCTATCTTCGCCATCGAGCCCAACGACCACGCCATCTACCTCGATGTCAAACAGTATCTGGCCGACAATCGCCAGGGTACCGCCAAGGCTAAGGAGCGCAGCGAGAACGCCCACAGCACTCGCAAGCTGAAACGCCAGAAGGGTACCGGTGGTGCTCGCTCGGGTGATTTGAAGAGCCCCGTGTTTGTCGGTGGCGGCACCATCTTTGGACCCAAGCCCCGCGACTACCGCTTCAAACTGAACATCAAGGTCAAACGTCTCGCCCGTCGCAGTGCCCTCGCCTACAAGTGCAAGGACAATGCCATGACCGTTGTCGAGAACTTCGCCTTCGAAGGCCCCAAGACCAAAAAGATGGTCGAGGTGCTCAACAATTTGAAGTTGAACGACAAAAAGTCGCTTTTTGTGCTTGAGAATCAAAATAATTTCGTATCTTTGTCCGCTAGAAACCTCAAGAACGTGAAGGTGGTAAACGTGTCGCAATTAAATACTTACGACATTGTTAACGCCTCCAATATCGTCGTTTGTGAGGGTTCTTTGAACGAGATTAACCGCGTTTTGGCAACAAAATAAGGGGAGAGAGTTTAACGATTTAAGAAAGTTTAACAAATGATGAACATTATAGTAAAACCGCTGATTAGTGAAAAGATGACCCGTCTCACCGAGGCTGCCGCGAGCCCCGTGCAGACGCGCATCCAGCGTCACAAAGGCATCGCCGCCGCTCCTGCCCGCAACCGCTACGGTTTTGTTGTCGACAAACGCGCCAACAAGATCCAGATCAAGGCTGCTGTAGAGCAGTTCTACAACGTGAAGGTTGTTGATGTGAACACGATGAACTACTCGGGCAAGGTGAAATCGCGCTACACGAAGGCCGGTTTCCTGACGGGCCGCACCAATGCCTTCAAGAAGGCTATCGTGACCCTCGCCGAGGGCGACAGCATTGACTTCTACGCCGGTATCTAACAATTAGTCAAGGAAAGAAAGTTAATAATAGTAAGGTCCACTGATAAGAGACCAATAAGAAAAAAGAAATGGCTTTAAAGAAAATTAAACCTACAACTCCCGGTCAGCGTCACAAGCTGGTGGTCACCAACGACGACATCACCGCTACCCGTCCGGAAAAGAGCCTGGTCTACGGTGTCCGCAAGAGCGGTGGCCGCAACAACCAGGGTAAGATGACCATGCGCTACATTGGCGGTGGCCACAAGAAACTGTATCGTTTCGTCGACTTCAAGCGTAACAAAGATGGTATTCCCGCTGTGGTGAAGACCATCGAGTATGACCCCAACCGTAGTTCCCGCATTGCGCTGGTGTGCTACGCCGACGGTGAGAAGAGCTACATTCTCTGCCCGCAGGGTTTGAAGGTGGGTCAGACCGTGATGTCGGGTGCCGGTGTGGCCCCCGAGATCGGTAACACGCTGCTGCTGTCGGAGATTCCCTTCGGTACGCTGATTCACAACATCGAGCTTCGTCCCGGTCAGGGCGCCAAGATGGTTCGTTCGGCTGGTGCTTATGCTCAGTTGATGTCGCGCGACGACAAGTATGCCATCATTAAGATGCCCAGCGGTGAAATGCGTATGATCCTGCAGGCCTGCCGTGCTACGGTGGGTATCGTCAGTAACCCCGAGCATAACCTCGAGGTTGGTGGTAAAGCCGGTCGTAACCGTCACCTCGGCCGTCGTCCGCGCAACCGTGGTGTTGTCATGAACCCTGTGGATCACCCGATGGGTGGTGGCGAGGGCCGTCAGACTGGTGGTCATCCTCGTTCGCGCAAGGGTATTCCGGCCAAGGGCTACAAGACTCGCGCTCCCAAGAAGCAGTCGAGCAAGTACATCGTCGAAAGAAGAAAGAAGTAACTCAGTAAAAAGAAGAAACAATGAGTCGTTCATTAAAGAAAGGTCCTTATATCTTCCACAAGCTGGAGAAGAGAGTAATCGAGGCGCAGCAGTCGAACAAGAAGGTTACCATCAAGACGTGGTCGAGAGCTTCGATGATTTCGCCCGACTTTGTGGGGCAGACTATCGCCGTGCATAATGGCAATAAGTTCATACCTGTGTACGTCACCGAGAATATGGTGGGTCACAAACTCGGCGAATTTGCTCCCACCCGCACCTTCCGCGGCCATGCAGGATCTAAAGATAAAGGTAAAAAGTAAACATTGAAAAGAAATGGGACGTAGAAAACATAATAGTGCAGAAGCACGCAAAGAGGCCAACAAGACCCTCTATGTGGCCAAGTTGATGAATAATCCCACCTCGCCTCAGAAGACCCGTCTTGTTGCCGACCTGGTCCGTGGAGTCGATGTAGAGAAAGCCCTTGGTATCCTTCAGTATAATCCCAGAGAGTCCGCTCCGAAGATGCGTAAGCTCCTTCTCTCCGCCATTGCCAACTGGCAGGCGAAGAATGAGGGTGTTCGCATGGAAGACGCCAAATTGTATGTCAAGCAGATCATGGTGGACGAGGGTCGCACGATGAAGCGTATGCGCACGGCTCCCCAGGGGCGTGGTTACCGTATTCGCAAGCGTAGCAACCATATCACGATGATTCTTGGCAGCCGTCTTGAGGATACTCCTGTCGCCAAGGCTGAAACAGAAGAAACAAAATAAAGAATTAAAAGAAGAAAGAATCAACAATGGGACAAAAGACTAACCCTATTGGAAACAGATTAGGTATCATCCGCGGATGGGATTCCAACTGGTTCGGCGGTAGAAAGTTCGAACAGAAACTTGTTGAGGACGATAAGATTCGCAAGTACCTCAATGCCCGTCTTGCTAAGGCTGGTATTTCTAAGATTTACATTGAGCGCACGCTTAAGATGCTCACTGTTACGATCAATGCAGCCCGTCCGGGTCTGATTATTGGTCGTGCCGGTTCGGAGGTCGACAAACTGCGTGAAGAGCTTAAGAAACTGACGAGCAAGGATGTTCAGATCAACATCAGTGAAGTAAAACATCCGGAGATGGATGCTGTTCTTGTTGCTCAAAATATCGCCAAACAGATTGAGGGTCGTATTCAGTACCGTCGTGCTATTAAGAACGCCATTACTACAACCATGCGTACCGGTGCCGAAGGCATCAAGGTTTCTATTAGCGGTCGTATTGGTGGTGCTGAGATTGCTCGTAGCGAGCATTTTAAAGAAGGTCGTACTCCGTTGCACACTCTCCGTGCTGACATTGATTACGCTAATGCTGAGGCTCACACGACTTATGGACGTATCGGTATTAAGGTTTGGATTTGCCGTGGAGTCATTTACGGCCGCCCTGAACTGGTTTCGTCGACTATTGGTGGTCAGCAGCGTGAACATCGTGCCGGTATCGGTGGTAGCCGTCGTCCCGAAGGTGCCCCCCGTCGTCGTCAGGGTGCGAGAAATAACAATAGTAAATAACATCGGTTTAGTAGATAGCGTTAAAGCACTAAACACTAAACACTAAACAATAAGAAGAAATGTTACAACCCAAGAAAACAAGATATAGAAAGCAGCAGAAAGGCAAGATTAAAGGAAATGCTTTCCGTGGTCATGAACTTGCTTTCGGCACCTTCGGAATTAAGTCGCTAGAGACATGTTTTATTACTGGACGTCAAATTGAAGCTGCCCGTCAAGCTGTCACGCGTCATATGAAACGTGAGGGTCAAATATGGATCCGTATCTTCCCGGACAAACCCATCACTAAAAAACCTAACGAGGTGCGTATGGGTAAAGGTAAAGGTGCTCCCGAGTACTTTGTGGCCCGCGTGATGCCCGGTACAATGTTGTTCGAGTGTGAAGGAGTCCCTATGGATGTTGCAAAAGAGGCTTTGCGTCTTGCCGCCCAAAAACTTCCGATCTCGACTAAGTTTGTAGTAAAAAGAGACTATATCGAAGAATAATCAAGTAGTACCCCAACAGTCATGAAGAACGAAATCGTATTAAAGGAGCTCTCGACTGCCGAACTGAAGGAGAAACTCGACACTGAGCGTGCTAATTATCAGAAAATGATAATGAGCCACGCTGTCTCGCCCCTCGAGAATCCCAATAAAATCAAAGAAAGTAGAAAAAATATTGCCCGCTGCCTTACAGAGCTCCGTGCGCGAGAAATCGCCGACCAAAAGTAAGCATGGCAACTGAAGTAAAATCCAACTGAAGATGGAAAGAAATTTAAGAAAAGAAAGAATCGGTGTTGTAGTGAGCAACAAGATGGAGAAATCCATTGTGATTCTTGTCGAACGTAAGGTGAAACACCCGAAGTATGGCAAGTTCGTCAAGAAATCCACTAAGTTCATGGCCCACGATGAAAAGAACGAAGCCGGTATTGGCGACACCGTTCGTATCATGGAGACTCGCCCGCTGAGTAAGAACAAATGCTGGCGTCTCGTCGAGATCGTTGAGAAGGCTAAGTAAATCTACTACCTAATTAGAAAAAAGTAAAAAGAAATGATACAACAAGAAACCAGAATGACGGTTGCCGATAACAGCGGTGCAAAAAGCGCGCTGTGCATCCGCGTCCTCGGTGGAACCAAGAAGCGGTATGCTTCTATTGGTGATACCATTGTGGTGGCTATTAAGGATGCCATTCCTTCAGGCAACGTGAAGAAGGGTAGCGTATCGAAGGCAGTCGTCGTGCGCACCAAGAAAGAGATTCGTCGCAATGATGGCTCATACATCCGCTTCGACGATAATGCTTGTGTATTGCTCACCGCATCTGATGAGCTTCGTGGTACTCGTATTTTTGGCCCGGTAGGCCGTGAATTGCGCGAGAAGCAGTTTATGAAGATTGTTTCACTCGCTCCCGAAGTATTGTAAACAATAAAAAGAAAAAGAGAACAATGAAATTGCACGTTAAAAAAGGGGATATGGTCCAGGTGATCGCTGGTGACGACAAAGGTAAAGTCGCCAAGGTCTTGAAGGTCATTCCCGAAAAGAACCGCGCCATCGTCGAGGGTGTCAACGTGAACAAGAAGCATACAAAACCCAATGCCAAGAACACTCAGGGAGGTATCGTTGAGCAAGAGGCTCCGATACACATCTCCAACCTGATGGTTGTAGTTGGAAAGACTCCTACGAAAGTTGGCCGTCGCGTTGATGAAAAGACTGGTAAATTAGTCCGTTATTCTAAAAAAACAGGAGAGGAGATTAAGTAATGGCATACATTCCGACATTAAAGACAAAATATAAAGAGGAAATAGTTGATGCTCTAATGAAAGAGTACAACTATAAGACTGTTATGCAGTGCCCTCGTCTGCTCAAAATCACCCTTAATCAAGGTCTTGGTAAGGCCGCTATTGCAGATAAAAAGGTAATTGACAAGGGTATTGAGGAAATGACTGCCATCACGGGCCAGAAGGCCGTCGCCACCAAGTCGCGTAAGGATATTTCGAACTTCAAGCTGCGCCGTGGCATGCCGATTGGTGTTCGTGTTACTCTCCGTGGCGAGCGTATGTACGAGTTCTTGGAGCGCCTTGTGACCGCTTCGATTCCTCGTATTCGCGATTTCCGTGGTATCAACGACAAGGGCTTTGACGGCAAGGGTAATTATACATTCGGTATCGCCGAGCAAATTATTTTCCCTGAGATTGATATCGACAAAATTGACCGCATTCAGGGTATGGACATTACCTTCGTCACCTCGGCCAAGACCGACAAGGAGGCCATGTCGTTGCTCAAACAGTTTGGTTTACCGTTCAAGAATCAACAAAAATAAGCATAATGGCTAAAGAATCAATCAAAGCAAGAGAACGCAAAAGAGCTAAAATGGTCGCTAAGTACGCTGCCAAGCGCGCTGCTCTGAAAGAAATTGTTCGCACTGGCGAACCCGAAGAGGTGGAGAAGGCCGTCATCGCCCTTCAGAAGCTTCCGAAGAATGCCTGCCCTATTCGTCAGCATAACCGCTGCCAGCTCACCGGCCGTCCGAAAGGTTACATGCGTCAATTTGGCATTTCGCGTATAAACTTCCGTGAGATGGCTGTTTCCGGCCTTATCCCCGGCGTCAAAAAGGCTAGTTGGTAAACCAGAATAAAAGAGTAAATTATTGGTAGCTTTGCAAGTTGGCATAACACCAATACTACAAAACTTAAAATCAAGATTTAATATGGTAACAGATCCTATTGCAGATTACTTGACCCGTATGCGTAATGCAATCGCGGCAAAACACCGAGTGGTTGAGATACCGGGCTCCAAGTTAAAAAGAGAGATGACCAAAATTCTCTTCGAGAAAGGTTACATTCTAAACTACAAGTTTGAGAATGAAGGAGCACACAATCAGAATATCAAGATCGCACTAAAGTATCACCCCGTCACTAAACAATCAGCCATTTCCGAGTTGAAGCGCATCTCCAGCCCTGGTTTGCGCAAATATGTCTCGGTTGATGAGATGCCCCGCGTCCTCAATGGACTTGGAATCGCTATTGTGTCCACGTCGAAAGGTCTGATGACCGACAAGGAAGCCCGCACTTTGAACGTTGGCGGTGAGGTGTTATGTTACATCAGTTAATCAAATAGAGGAGGAAACAGACAATGTCTAGAATAGGTAAAATGCCCATCCACCTGCCCAAAGGTGTAGAGGTGAAGATTTCTGATGACAATATGCTGACTGTCAAAGGTCCCCTGGGAGAGCTTCAGCAAAAGGTCAACCCCATGATTGAAATGAAGGTCGAAGATGGTACGTTGCATTTCAACCGTCCGAACGACGAGAAAGAGACCAAAGCCATGCACGGCCTTTACCGTGCGCTTGCTGCCAATATGGTGAAAGGCGTGAGTGAAGGTTTCAAAACCGTGCAGGAAGTTATTGGTGTTGGCTACAAAGTCCAGGCTAATGGCAACGTGATGGAGATGGATCTCGGCTATTCACACAAAATTTTCTTCGAGTTAGCTCCCGAAATTAAAGTGGAAACTGTCACTGAGAAGGGTAAAAACCCCATTATCACCATGACTAGTTGCGATAAGCAGATTCTGGGTCAGGCAGCCGCCAAGATCCGTTCGCTCCGCAAGCCCGAGCCGTACAAGGGCAAGGGTATCCGCTTCCAGGGTGAGGAGATCCGCAAGAAAGCTGGTAAAGCTGCAGCCAAATAAATAGAGGATAAGAAATCTGAAAGCCAAAAGAAACAAAGATATGGCAACAAAGAAAGATATAAGAAGAACAAAAATTAAATTCCGCATCCGTCATAAAGTCAGCGGTACTGCTGAGATGCCCCGCCTGTCGGTGTTCAGAAGCAATAAAGAAATCTACGCCCAGGTGATTGACGATGTAAAAGGTGTGACACTGGCCGCTGCCTCTTCTCATGAGAAGGGCTTCGAAAAGAGTGGCACAAAGAGCGAAGTGGCAGTCAAAGTCGGCAAAGCCGTTGCCGAACGTGCTGTTGCTGCTGGAATCAATGCCGTTGTATTTGACCGTAATGGTTACCTCTATCATGGCCGTGTGAAGAGCTTGGCTGATGGTGCCAGAGAAGGTGGTTTAAAATTTTAATGAGTCATGGCAGAAGTAAACATCAACAGAGTTAAATCGAGCGAAATCGAGTTTAAAGACCGTCTCGTTGCTATTAATCGCGTTACGAAAGTGACCAAAGGTGGCAGAACTTTCACTTTTGCTGCCATCGTCGTCATAGGAAATGAGAATGGCGTGGTCGGATACGGTTTAGGTAAGGCTAAAGAGGTCCAGGCTGCTGTGCAGAAAGGCGTGGACGATGCCAAGAAAAACCTTATCCGTGTTCCTGTTTTGAAGGGCACTATCCCCCACGAGCAGATGGGCAAGTACAGTGGTGCTAAGGTGTTTTTGAAACCTGCTGCCCCCGGTACTGGTGTTATTGCTGGTGGTGCTATGCGCGCCGTCCTGGAGAGTGTGGGTGTGAAGGATGTGTTGGCCAAGTGCAAGGGATCCTCGAATCCCCATAGTGTGGTGAAGGCCACTATCAATGCTCTGCTCCAGATGAAGGATCCTTATATGGTGTCCCAGCTCCGTGGAGTATCCCTCGACAAAGTTTTTAACGGTTAAAATAGGAGGTAATTGTTATGGCAGAGAAACTTAAAATCAAACAGGTTAGAAGTATCATCGGTCGTCCTGCCCGTCAGAAACGTACCATGGAGGCCCTTGGTCTGCGTCGAATCAACCATACTCGCGAGGTGGTAGCCACTCCTCAGATTCTGGGTATGATTGAAAGTGTCAAGCACCTCATTACCGTCGAAAAAATTTAATTTTGTAAACTAAGAAAGGAAACAGATAATGAACTTAAGTAATCTCAAACCCGCTGAAGGCTCTATCAAACACTCGAAGCGCATTGGTCGTGGTGCCGGTTCCGGTAAGGGTGGTACTTCTACGCGCGGTAACAAGGGTGCCAAGGCTCGTTCGGGCTATCACCAGAAGGTGGGCTTTGAAGGTGGCCAGATGCCTCTTTATCGCCGTGTTCCCAAGTTCGGTTTCAAAAATATCAACCGTGTTGAGTATGTGGGTATCAATATTGATACACTCAATACGTTGGCTGAAGCGAAGAACATTACTGATTTCAATATTGATGTGCTGAAACAGAACGGTTTGATCTCCGGTAAAGATCGTATCAAGATTCTTGGCCGCGGCGAGCTTTCCAAAGCCCTCAATGTTACTGCCCACGCTTTTTCGGCTACAGCCAAGAAAGCCATCGAAGACAAGGGCGGTGTCGCCACTGTTATTGAATAAAACAAAACTGTTACAATGAAGCGATTTATACAGACACTTAAAAACATCTGGTCAATCGAAGACTTGCGGAAGCGTATACTTTATACCCTCGGGTTAGTGCTCGTGTACCGTATTGGTTCCTATGTCGTTTTGCCAGGTGTTGACCCCTCGCAGTTGCAGGGATTGCAAAAACAGGGCTCCGAGGGCCTCATGGGACTTCTTAATATGTTCTCGGGTGGCGCTTTCTCCAATGCCTCTATTTTTGCACTGGGTATCATGCCGTACATCACCGCATCGATCGTGATTCAGCTGTTGGTGATGGTTGTGCCTTATTTCCAGAAGATGCAACGCGACGGTGAAAGTGGCCGTAGAAAGATGAACCAGATTACCAGGTGGTTGACCGTCATCGTGACTGCCATGCAGGCTCCTGCCTACATCACCAACATGATGTATCAGTTGGGCGCCTCGTCCACCGCAATCTATCCGTTCGATGGTAGCGCTCCCTCCCCGTTCTTCTGGGTGAGCAGCATTATCATTCTTATCAGCGGTACGCTCTTTGTGATGTGGCTCGGCGAGCGCATCACCGACAAGGGTGTGGGTAATGGTATATCGCTCCTCATTATGATTGGTATCATTGCTCGACTGCCGTTTGCCCTTTCGGCCGAGTTCGCTTCGCGTTTGTCGGAAGGCGGCGGTCTTGTGATGTTCCTCTTTGAGCTGGTTGTTCTGCTGGCTGTCATTCTGTTGGTCATCCTGTTGGTACAGGGTACCCGCCGCATCCCGGTGCAGTATGCAAAGCGTATTGTCGGCAACAAGCAGTATGGCGGTGTCCGTCAGTACATCCCGATCAAGGTGAATGCTGCAGGTGTCATGCCTATCATTTTCGCTCAGGCAATCATGTTCCTGCCTATTACCTTCATGGGATTTTCCGGCAACAGCAGCTCCAAGTTTGCCATGGCCTTTGCCGATTATAACAGTTTCTGGTACAATTTGGTCTTCGCTATCCTTGTGATTGTGTTCACCTACTTCTACACCGCCATTGCCATCAACCCCAACCAGATGGCTGACGATATGAAGAAGAACGGTGGCTTTATACCCGGTGTGAAACCAGGTAAAAAAACTGCTGAGTATCTCGAAGGTATCCTTTCGAAGATAACCCTTCCGGGTTCCATTTTCCTGGCAATTGTGGCCATCCTGCCTGCCATCATCCGCTTGTTTGGTGTGAACACGCAGTTTGCCCAGTTCTACGGTGGTACTTCTCTCCTCATCCTTGTGGGTGTCATTCTTGACACGTTGCAGCAGATTGAGAGCCACCTGTTGATGCGCCATTATGATGGCTTGACCAAAACCGGTCGTATCAAAGGACGTACCTCCATGTCTATCCAAGCTTAAAATAGAGACGGAAGAGAATGATATTGCTCAAAACCAAAGAAGAAATCGAGCTCATACGTGATGCCGGCCGCCTCCTCGGGGAAACCCTCGCGGAGGTGGGCCGTCACATCCGTCCGGGGGTGACCACCGCTTATCTTGACCAGATCGGCGAGCAGTTCATCCGTGATCATGGGGCCAAGCCCTTGTGCAAAGGTTTCGAGGGATTTCCAGCGGCATTCTGCATATCAGTCAATGATGTGGTTGTTCATGGTATACCTGGTGAGAGTTTTATCAAAGATGGTGATAACGTAACGCTTGATTGCGTCATTGAGCTCAACGGCTATGTGGCCGATTCCGCATATACATTTGCGGTTGGTGAGGTCAGTCCGGAAGTCAAGCGGTTGATGAAAGTCACCCGCGAAGCGCTTTATATTGGTCTAGATCAATGCAAAGAGGGCAACCGGGTGGGTGACATCAGCCATGCGGTTCAAATGCATTGCGAGAAGAACGGCTACTCTGTGGTGCGTGAATTGTGTGGTCACGGCGTGGGATTCCAGATGCATGAATCGCCCAATGTGCCCAACTTCGGTGTTAAAGGCACCGGCCCCCTCCTCAAGGAGGGCATGGTGATTGCTGTCGAGCCGATGGTCTGCATGGGTTCCAAGAACGTCAAGTTTTCCAAAGAGGACGGATGGAATTGTCGCACCCGCGACGGCAAGCCGGCGGCACACTTCGAGCACACTGTGGCCATCACTGCCCAGGGCCCCGATATTCTCACCACCTTCGACTATATTGAAAACAGCAGTAAACAATAAACGGTAAGCAAGAAAAGAATGGCAAAACAGGCATCCATACAGTTAGACGGCACGGTCACCGAATCGCTCGGCAACGCCATGTTCCGTGTCGAATTGGAAAACGGACATCAGATCATTGCCCACATCTCCGGCAAGATGCGTATGCACTACATCAAGATCCTACCCGGAGACAAGGTGCAGATCGAGATGTCGCCCTACGACCTGTCGAAAGGACGTATCACTTACCGTCACAAGTAGCCCTACAAGAAAGAAACAACAACACGATTAATAATTACACAAAATGAAAGTAAGAGTTTCAGTCAAGAAAAGATCGCCCGAGTGCAAGGTGGTGCGCCGCCACGGTGTGGTCTATGTAATCAACAAGAAGAATCCTAAGTTCAAACAGAGACAAGGATAATTTAAAAACAAAACAGTAAAAAGAATTTATGGCACGTATTGCAGGTATTGACTTACCCAAGAACAAAAGAGGAGAGATAGGCTTGACCTATATCTACGGAATCGGACGTAGCACCGCCAAAGAGATCCTGGCCAAGGCCGGTATCGACGAGGCCAAGAAAGTGCAGGACTGGACCGATGACGAGCAGAACACCCTCCGCAACATCATCAACGATGAGTACAAGGTGGAAGGCGCCCTCCGCTCCGAGGTGCAGATGAACATCAAGCGACTGATGGATATCGGCTGCTACCGTGGCATCCGTCACCGCCTGGGTCTTCCCCTCCGTGGACAGAGCACCAAGAACAACGCTCGCACTCGCAAGGGTAAGAAGAAAACTATCGCTAACAAGAAGAAAGCTACCAAGTAAGTAAAGGTTGTAGCGCCCCAGTCGCGGACCAGAATGTGACCCCAGAAGCGATTGGCAGTAAAGAAACAAAGTAAATCAAGCAAAAAGAAATGGCAAAAACTTCCAAACCGACTAAAAAGAGAGTCGTAAAAGTTGAACCTCAGGGAAGAGCATGCATCTTTGCATCCTTCAACAACGTCATCGTCTCGTTGACGAACAACGCCGGTCAAGTGATTTCTTGGTCGTCTGCCGGAAAAATGGGCTTCCGCGGATCGAAGAAAAACACTCCGTATGCCGCTCAGATGGCTGCGGAAGATTGCGGCAAAGTTGCTTATGATTTGGGCCTAAGAAAAGTCAAGGTCTTTGTCAAAGGACCTGGTCAAGGACGTGAATCTGCAATCCGCGCAATCAACACCTGCGGTATCGAGGTGACCGAGATTACCGACATCACCCCGCTGCCCCACAATGGTTGCCGTCCCCCGAAGCGTCGTCGCGTGTAATTATTAATCAAAAAAGAACAAGTAAACAATGGCAAGATACACAGGTCCGAAGACCAAAATCGCAAGAAAGTTCCACGAGCCTATCTATGGCCCGGACAAAAACTACGAGAAGAAACCCTATGCCCCTGGCATGCACGGCCAGAACCGTCGCCGCGGCAAGGTGTCCGAGTACGGCACCCAGCTCAACGAGAAGCAGAAGGCCAAATACACCTACGGCATCCTCGAGCGCCAGTTCCGCAAACTCTATGCCGAAGCCTCCCGTCGCGGTGGCATCACCGGTGAGGAACTGATGAAACTCATCGAGGCCCGCCTCGACAACGTGGTCTACCGCCTCGGCATCGCCCGCAGCCGCGCCCAGGCCCGCCAGCTGGTTTCGCATCGTCATATCGCTGTCAACGGCGAGGTGGTCAACGTTCCCTCCTACTCCCTCCGTGAGGGCGACGTCATCTCCGTCCGCGAGCGCAGCAAATCGCTCGAAGTCATCACCGACTCGCTGGCCTCGCGTGCCAACAACTACCCCTGGCTCGAGTGGGACGGCGCTTCCATGAGCGGCAAGTTCGTCAGCTACCCCCAGCGCAGCGACATCCCCGAGACCATCAACGAGCAGCTCATCGTTGACCTCTACTCGAAGTAATTAGCCTCACAGCGAGGTAACGGCCCGGACACGCCGTCCGGACATAAACCCAAAAAAGAAAGAAAGGATAACAAATGGCAATTTTATCATTCCAGAAACCCGACAAGGTGGTCATGCTCGAGGCTGACGACTTCCGTGGCACTTTCGAATTCCGCCCACTGGAGCCCGGCTACGGCACAACCATCGGTAACGCTTTGCGTCGCGTCCTTCTCTCTTCGCTCGAAGGCTATGCCATCACCTCGGTGCAGATCGACGGTGTCGACCACGAGTTCTCGTCGCTCCCTGGAGTGGTCGAGGACATGACCGACATCATCCTGCGCCTGAAGCAGATCCGTTTCCGTCGTCAGCTCGAGGACACCGAGCATGAGAAGATCTCGTTCACCGTCAAGGGACAGACGATCTTGAAGGCCGGCGACCTCAACAGCAACCTCAATGGCTTCCAGGTGCTCAACCCCGAACTGGAACTCTGCCACATGGAGCCCACCACCGAGTTGCACATCACCCTCAGCATCGACAAAGGCCGCGGCTATGTGCCTGCCGACGAAAACAAGCGCCCCACCGACCCCATCGGTGTCATCGCTATCGACTCCATCCACACCCCCATCAAGAAGGTCATGTATGCCGTCGACGACTACCGCGTCGAGCAGCGCACCGACTACGAGAAGCTCACCTTCGACATCGAGACCGATGGCTCCATCCATCCGAAGGAGGCCCTCAAGGAGGCTGCCACCATCCTCATCCAGCACTTCATGCTCTTCTCCGACGAGCGCATCACGCTCGACGTCGAGACCAAGCCCGTGCAGGAAGAGTTTGACGAGACCACGGCCCACGTGCGCCAGCTCCTCAAGACCAAGCTCATCGACCTCGACCTCTCCGTGCGCGCCCTCAACTGCCTGAAGGCCGCCGAGGTGGAGACCCTGGGCGACCTCGTGTCGTTCAACAAGAGCGACCTTCTGAAGTTCCGCAACTTCGGTAAAAAATCACTCACCGAGCTCGAAAACCTCGTGGCTTCGAAGAACCTCGAGTTCGGTATGAATGTTACAAAGTATAAACTTGATAAAGAATAACAAAGAATATGAGACACGGTTGCAAAGTAAATCATCTGTCAAGAACCCACGCCCATCGCGTCGCTATGCTTTCCAACATGGCCACCTCGCTTATCATGCATAAGCGCATCGAGACCACCGTTGCCAAAGCCAAGGCCCTCCGCGTTTACGTCGAGCCCATCATCAACCGCTCGAAGGAAGACTCCACCCACAACCGCCGTATCGTCTTCAGCTACCTGCACAGCAAAGAGGCCGTCAACGAACTCTTCCGCGAAGTGTCGCAGAAGGTCGCCAACCGCCCCGGTGGCTACACCCGCATCCTGAAGACCGGCATCCGTCACGGTGACAACTCCGAGATGGCCATCATCGAGCTCGTCGACTACAACGAGAACATGCTCAAGGAGAGCACCTCGAAGAAGGCCAAGAGCACCCGCCGTTCGCGCGCCAAGAAGGCCGAGGCCGCTCCCGCTGCCGAAGCCCCCGTCGCCGAGGCCGAGGCTCCCAAAGCCGAGTAAGCACTCTTGACAATACAAAACGAAGGCCCGCTGCCATCCGGCAGCGGGCCTTTTCTGTTTCCATGCGCCGATGGGTGGCGATCCCTTACCGGATCACCACCACCCGACGTGCAGGGTAGTCGCCCACCTTGACCAGGTAGACACCGCTGGCCGGCGCCGCCATACGGGCCTCGCCATGGGCAAGTGTGGCCGATGCAATCCGACGTCCCATCATGTCAAACATGACTGCCTCGGCGGCGGGCGGCGACAGGAATTTGGTTTGCAAGTTCTCGGATGAATAATTTTTCCTCTCGCAGAAAACGCAGAAATCGCAGATTCGACGAAGTCAATTTTGGGAAATGTAGAGACGTAGCGCGCTACGTCTCTACTCCTTTTTTGTTCGATTTGGAGTTTTGTCCCATACTATAGTTGTTACATTCATCGTGAACATGTAGCGGTAGGTGGCGGTGCGGGCGCCTACCGATGCGGCGTCCATGCCGTTGTGCACCGGGTCGTAGGGGCGGCCGCAGTCTTTGATGGTCATCTGGATGCCGTCGTCCAACTCGGTGAGCGAGACATCGAGATATTTAAGCTGACTGCTTCTGCGCTCCCGGGCATTGTCGACGAGCATCTGGATGGTGGCTAACATCCTAGCGCTCACCTCGTCGCTCATCTCGCAGGTGTCGGCAAACAGATTCATCAACTTTTTCATCTCGTCATAATTGCGTTGTTCGTAATCCAACGAGCATTCGAACTTGATGCACGACGGCAGCTTGTCAACCAACGAGAACTTCGTATAGTACGGGTGCTTGCGGTGTTCCCAGTAGCCGTTGGCCAAGCTGGCCACAAGGATGGGCACACCGCCCGCAATCATTCCCAGCCACATGGCATCAGCGCTGACCTTCGAAAGGCCAAGCATGCCCAGATAGGCCAGGATGCCCATGGTGAACACCAGCACTATCTTGGCCGCCACATGACCCGCCAGCTGCAGCACAACGGTGACATACACCGACACCACGCAGAAACAGAAATAGTAGATGCCAAAGCAGGTGAACACCCTGCGTGCCAGGGCGATATCGATGCTTCCGCTGAGACCGAAGCACCACAGGAAAAGCTGTGGCACGGCCACCAGCAACAGCAGCAGCACGCCGTAGAACCCCACCACGATGCGGGCCGTGTTTTTCATGATGCGCTGCAGCCCGTCGCTGTCGCCGCCGGCACGCATGTAGGTGATGTGCGAGATTCCGGCAATACAGAGTCCGACAACGACCGAGAAGGTGGCCGACTGTATCTGCAGGCACACATCGAAGAGCGTCAGCCCGTCATGTCCTGCCACCTTCAGCACCAGCGCGTTGCCCAGCAGCATAAAGGCGTTCACCACGATAAAGAACACGTTGAAGCCGAAGCCGTGCTTGAGGTTCTCGCCGAGGATGGCGCCGAGGTCGCCCTGCGGTCGCGCCAGTCTGCACTGGCTCTTGCCCTTGAGGAAAAAGGGCGCGATAAGTGCCAGGTTGATAAGCCCCGAAGTGACCGTGCCCCATGCCGCACCCCTGATGCCCATGCCGAGGACACCGATGAAAAGGATGTCGAACATCACATTGGCCGCACTGCCCGCAACCACGGCCCGGGTGGCCAGTTGCGGAAAGCCCTCCTGCGTGGCAAAGTCGTTGAACGTGTTGTTTAGCGGCAGGATGAGCAGGTAGATCACAATCACCTGCAGGTATTCGCGGGCATATGCTGCGCTCTCGGGCCTGCCGGTCAGCCCCAAGGCGATGCTGTCGAGGTTCGTCCAGATGCCCACCGCCGCCGCTACCGCCACCAGCACCGCCGAGGCGAAAGCCGCCGTGTAGATGCGGTTGGCCTTGTCGCGGTTGCCCTTGGCCAACTGACCCGCCGCAAGCACCGAGCCGCCGCGTTCGCATATCATCGTCAGCACGCTCACCGCGTTGACCAAAGGCAGCGCCACACTCACCGCGATGAAGGCATCGTTGCCCAACAAGTTGCTCGAGAAGAGACCGTCGACCAGCGTAGCGACAAGCGGCGCCAGTGCCGTAAGCGTCACGCTCACCAGTGTTAGCCGATAAGACTTGTCAATAAGATAGCTGTTACGAAATTTGGTAATATTCATAATTGTTTCGGTTTCATTAAACTGTTTAATAGAGGTTTCATAGTGATGAGTTTTTGCAAAAATACAATTTTTAATCTAATCAACACAAATTAAGTAGATAGTCAAAATTAAGCTGCATGCTTGAGCCATTTGCTCACGGTGTGCTGTTCCATCTCTGTCCTTTCGCCAACTTTCGCGGCGGACAGTCCCTCCGCTTTCAGGAGTATGGCCAAACACCTCATCCTGAAACAGTGTTTCTTTCCCAGACGGTATCCTCTTTCGAGTTCCATCCGCTGGGCTTCGTTTAGTTCTAATCGTCCTGCTTTTCTCATATCCAGTAAGGTTTGTATTGGAATAACGAGAATCGCTGCCTAATAGTATTAATAGAAAACTATTATTATTATTTGAATTTAGTTTAACTTCCAATACCACTCAATTTAATATAGTATCGAAGCCAAAAAAATTCAAAATAAAATGACAGAAAAATGCTAAAACAGTTTTACCGATATGTATTTGGTGTTGTGAGGCCGCTGCAACCACTGAAGGCATAGTCGCCGATGGCGGTCACGGCATATTTGATGCCGTTGTGGGTCACCGTGTCGGGAATGGTCAAATCCCCAGATACGTAGCTGTAGTATGACACGCTAAAAGGATCGACTATACTTACACTATTATTGCCGATGGTGTAGAAGAGCGTCTGCCCAGAGGGGGCAGTAGCGGAGAAATCGTAGGCCTGCACTGCCTGTGGGAGGCACAGCACCGACAGCAGGAGGACGAGAAGGGATACTTTGTGTTTCATCTTGTCTATTGTATATTTGTTTATATTCTTTTGCCAACAGACATAAAAAAAAGCGCGGGTTAAGAACTCTTGCTTATCCCGCATCTCAGGCTCTCGCATTGCCTTTTGGTATAGAATAAGCAATGCCGAAGCCCACGCATGCAACCGTATATGGCGGACGCGGCACGCCGCGTCCCTACGATGCAACCAATGGACGTTGTACATTGCGCTATTGCGGAATCAAATAGAATTTGCGAGATTCATACGCCGCAGATAAACGCTGTTACACGTCTCTTTTAATATGTCCTGCCGTTCCCGCCCGCAAGTCCCATCGCTCTCGAAGGGGCTTCGGCTGTGTGGGAAACGACGATGCAAAAGTACAAACTTTTTCCGACATGGCAAAATAAAAATGCGGCGGCGCGGGGGCGGGACGGACAATTAGATCGTGCACGATCTAATTTGGGTCATGGCCGCCATCGCCCCGCGGCAACTCCGGGGATGGTCCGCCCGCGGGCGGACCATCCTCGGACCATCCTCGGACCATCCTCGGACATGACGCGGAGATGGTGCTGTGTTTGAGGGGGTTAGGGCGTGCGCACCGGGTGCGGTGGCACTAACAGCGGTGGTTGTCAGGCGGTTACGGCTGTTTGGGTGCCTGCGGCGGGTCCGGAGGGGGGCGGCGCGGAGGGGACGCGGCGGGGCGTCGGACGGGCAGGAAGAGGGGGGCGGAAGGGGGGTGGAAACGGTAATTAGATCGTGCACGATCTATTTTTTCCGTCCGAAGCGCCGCCGACGCATGGGGGGCGAAAAACGGCGGAAATCGGTCCGGTGAGGGGCCTTCTGCGGGCGGTTCGGGCGGGGTGGGGGAGAATTTTTTTGGTTGTGTAAGCGGTTGGTTGTCAGTGTGTGTGTGGAAAAAGTGGGGCGGTGGGTGAAAAAAAATTTGGCCAGTTCGGAAAAAGGTCGTACTTTTGCACCCGCTTTCGACAGAGGAAGTATAGCAAGAATGGGGTATTAGCTCAGTAGGCTAGAGCGCTTGCATGGCATGCAAGAGGTCATCGGTTCGACTCCGATATACTCCACACCAAGAGAGGGTCGCAGCGACGGCCCTTTTTTAGTAAGAGGAGGGGTAGTAGCTCATCTGGTAGAGCATTTGGTTCGCAATCAAAAGGTAGTGGGTTCGAGTCCCATCTACTCCACAAAAAAGGGAGAGCGCATTCGCGTTCTCCCTTTTTGCGTAGCAGATGGTCCAAAAGGTGCGGGTTGTCGGCAGAGCCGACGGTGCACCACGAGTCCCATCTACTCCACAAAAAAGGGAGAGTGCATTCGCGCTCTCCCTTTTTGCGTAGCAGATGGTCCAAAAGGTGCGGGTTGTCGGCAGAGCCGACGGTGCGCCACGAGTCTCCATCTACTCCACACGACGAAGAGATCCGCAACGGCGGGTCTCTTTTTTTATTTACTTGGTAACGGCGAATGACTCGAATTACTCGAAGCTACGCATTTTTTTTTAACGGCGAATTATGCGAATTACGCGAATGCTACGCAGGTTATGAGTAGCGAATTACTCGAAGCTACGCAGATTTTTTTTAACGGCGAATTATTTGAATGTTGCTAACTTGCGTAGCTTAGAGTAATTCGAGTAATTCGCCGTTAAAAATGTATGATTTGCCGTCTCAGTCGGTGGTCTCGATGTCGTCGAGGATGGAGAGGTAGCTCTGGTAGCGGCTGGGGCTGATGCGGCCGTCGTCGAGGGCGGCGAGCACGGCGCAGCGGGGCTCGTGGCGGTGGGTGCAGTTGGCGAAGTGGCAGTCGTGGAGCACGGCCCGCATCTCGGGGAAGAAGTGGGAGAGCTCCTGGGCGCTGAAGTCGACCATGCCGAACTCTTTGATGCCGGGGGTGTCGATGAGGTAAGTGGGTAGCGCTTGTTCGCGGGTGCTGTCCACTATCCACTGTCCACTGCCCACTTGCACGGGGAATATTTCGGCGAAGGTGGTGGTGTGGCGGCCTTTGAGGCTCCAGTCGGAGAGTTGTCCGACGCGGAGGTCGAGTCCCGGGCAGAGGGCGTTGAGGAGGGCGCTTTTGCCGACGCCGGAGTGGCCGCTGAAGAGGACGGTGCGGCCGGCGATGAGGTCGCGGAGGCTGTCGAGGCCGAGGCCGGTGAGGGCGGAGACTTCGAGGACGGGGTAGCCGACGGCGCGGTAGAGGCTGACGAGTTCCTGCTGGGCTTCGCGGAGCTCGGGGTCGACGAGGAGGTCGCTCTTGTTGAAGACGATGGCGGTGGGGATGTGGTAGGCTTCGGCGGTGACGAGGAGGCGGTCGATGAAGCCGGTGGAGGTGCGGGGCAGGCCGAGGGTGGCGACGATGCAGAGGCGGTCGATGTTGGCGGCGATGACGTGGGTCTGCTTGCTGAGTTTGGTGGCGCGGCGGACGATGTAGTTGCGGCGGTCGGCCACGTCGTGGATGACGCCGGTGCCGTCGGCCTGGCGTTCGAAGCTGACGCGGTCGCCGACGGCCACGGGGTTGGTCTGCTTGTTGCCGCGCAGGCGGTAATTTCCGCGCAGACGGCAGTCAACCGCTTGAGTGTTAAGTGTTAAGTGTTTAGTGTTTAGTTGATTATCGATGGGGTGCGTAGCCCCGCTGAACACTGAACACTGCTCACTGAACACTAGTACGCGGTACCAGCTGCCGGTGGTGCGTATGACGAGTCCTTCTTCCATAGTCGGCATTTTCGGGCTGCAAAAGTACACATTTTTTCCGAACTTGGAACTTTTAACTTTTAACTTTAAACTTTTTTCGTATTTTTGCATTCGTTTTTATGAAGAAGAATCTGCTTTTAATATTACTCTTGACGCTGGTGCTGGTGCCGCTGACGGCCCAGCCGAACTGGAACAACCTGAAGGTGTATCGTGTGGGCAAACTGTCGCCCCACGACCGTGTGGTGCCCGAGGGGCCGTGGCGTATGAGCCTCAACGGCACGTGGGCTTTCCGCTTCTACGACACGCCCGACCAGGCCGAGCTCAACCCCCAGCGGTGGGACAGTATCCACGTGCCGGGCAACATGGAGCTGCAGGGCTTCGGCGTGCCGGTGTATGTCAACATGAAGAACGAGTTTCCGAGCCGTCCGCCCTACGCGCCGACCGACTACAACCCCACGGGCATCTATGCCTGCGATTTCGCCGTGCCGTCGGGCTGGAAGGGTAGGAGGGTGATCGTGAAGTTCGGCGCCGTCAAGTCGGCCATGTATCTCTACATCAACGGGCGCGAGGTGGGCTACAGCGAGGACTCGAAGACGCCGGCCGAGTGGGACATCACGCGCTATCTGCGCGATGGGAGAAACCGCATGACGGTGAAGGTGCTGCGGTGGTGCGACGGCAGCTACCTGGAGTGCCAGGACATGTGGCGCATGAGCGGCATCACGCGCGACGTGGAGCTCTACTCGGTGCCGCAGACCTATATCAGCGACCTCAAGGTGGTGGCCGACCTGGACACCACCGACTACCGTACCGGCCGGCTGGAGGTGATGGTCGACCTGAACCGCAAGGTGAACGGCGGCTCTGTGACATTCGCTCTGTACACGGCCGACGGCATGTCCCTCGACGGCATCGGACGCGGTGTAAGACTCGGCAAGGGCGACTGGTTTGCACAGCACCAATCGAGCTATGCCGGCATACAAAGCTGGTCAGACAGCACCCCGGTGCTCTACAACCTTGTCGTGACCCTGCGCGATGCCTCGGGCCACGAGACCGAACGCATCACCAAGAAGATCGGGTTCCGCCACATCGACATCCGGCACGGCCAGCTGCGCCTCAACGGGCGGCCGATGGAGATCCGCGGCGTGAACCGCCACGAGCACTCGATGCGCGGCGGCCACCACGTCACCCCCGCCGAGATGCGGCAGGACATCGCCCTGATGAAGGAACTGGGCATCAACGCCGTGCGCACCTCGCACTACCCCGACGACGAGCTGTGGTACGACCTCTGCGACTCGGCGGGCATCTACCTCTGGGACGAGGCCAACGTGGAGAGCCACGCCCAGGGCTACGGCGAGCACTCGCTGGCCAAGAAGGCGGAATGGCAAGAGCCCATACTGGACCGCATCTACAACATGTATCGCCGCGACCGCAACCACCCCTCGGTCATCGTTTGGAGCCTGGGCAACGAGTGCGGCAACGGCATCTGCTTCCAGGAGGCCTACCGCCTGCTCAAGGAGCGCGACAACACGCGCCCCGTCTTCTACGAGCGCGCCGAGCTGGACGCCAACACCGACATCGTCGGCGTGATGTACCCCTCGGTGCAGTACCTCTCCGACTACGCCCGCAATCCCCGCAACAAACGCCCCTACATCATGGCCGAGTACTGCCACGCCATGGGCAACTCGATGGGGGGCCTGAAGGACTATTGGGACACCATCGACAAGTACCCCCAGCTGCAGGGCGGCTTTGTGTGGGACTGGGTGGACCAGGCTTTCCTGAGAAACGGCACCTGGGCGGCCGGGGGCGACCTGGGCGAGCTGCCGGGCTTGGAGGACGACGACGCCTTCTGCGCCAACGGTCTCGTGGCCGCCGACCGCACGCTGCACCCCCACGCCTACGAGCTTCAGGCCGTCTACACCCGCGGCCGCTACAACGTCACCGTGCCGCAGCCCGAGGTCAAGCACACTGTGCAGGGCGTGCGCAGCGCCATCCGGGTCAACACCTCGCGCCTGGGGCTGCAGGTGCAGAACAGCCGTTTCCGCATGATCATCGACCCTGCCAGCGGCATCATCACCTCCTACCGGGTGGGTGGCCGCGAGCTGCTGGCCGCACCGCTGCGGCCCAACTTCTGGCGTCCGCCGACCGAGAACGACCTCGCCGACCCCCTCGGAGCCAAGGCCTGGCAGGGGCTGAACCACCTCGAGGCCCGGGTGCTGAGCACCAACACCGCCTTCTCGAAGAGCAAGGACACCGCCGAGGTGCAGATGCTGCTCCTCTACAGCGCCCCCGACGGGCAACGCATCCGTGTGAAGCAGATCGTCCAGGCCGCCGCCGACGGGCGTGTGCAGCTGAGCTACCTGGTGGCTCCCGACGGCCACTTCCGCACGCTGCCTAAGGTGGGCATCCAGTTCGGACTTGACACCGCCTGGAGCGGTACCATCTTCTACGGCAACGTCTTCGAGAGCTACCCCGACCGCTGCTATGCCAGCCGGCGCAGCCGCTGGTACAAGGGGATGGCCGAGCTGGCGGCGCCTCAGTATGTGGTGCCGCAGGAGCAGGGCAACCGCGAGGCGCGCTGGGTGCGATTCATGGGCCACCGTACCACTCTTACGGTCATCAGCCCCGAGGGCCAGTCGGACCTCAACTTCAGTGTGCGCCGATGGAACGACACCACCCTCACCGCTGCCCGCCGCTGGAGCCAGGTGGGCCGGCCCGACCCCTACTACACCGTCAGCATCGACCACCGCGTGGCGCCCCTGGGCACCGCCACCTGCGGCCCCGGCGTGGCGCCACGCTATGCTCTCAGCGGCGACAGCTCCTACACCTTCCGCTTCATTCTCGACCCCATCCGCACCGACGCCCAGAGCCCCTACGAGGGCTTCCGCCCGCACCCCGACCTCCATCAGTATGCCTACAACCTGGCCGCCGACGACGGCTTGCATCTGGTGGTGACCGACATCGACTGCTCGCACCAGCCGGCGCCGCAGTACGGCAAAGGCTTCCCGACGGTGCTCACCGACTGCCGCCGGGCTGTCCCGGGCGACTACCTGCACGGTTGGGCCGGCTTCGAGGGGGTCGACACCGTCGAGATGTCCCTCACCCTCAAGGAGGAAGCCACCCTGGGCGAGGTCAGCGCCGGCGTGTGCCACAGCCCCGCCGACTGGGTGACGATGCCCCTCGACGTGCAGGTGCAGTGGAGCCGCGACAGCCTCGAGTGGAGCCCCTGGCAGAGCCTCGACCTGCCGACCGAACCCGCCGACCGCTTCACCGACAGCCGCCGCCTGCGCTACTGCCTCCAGCCCGCCAAGGCCAAGGGGGTGCGCTACGTGCGCCTGCGCTTCGTCTGCCGCCCCACGCTCCCTCCCTGGCACCCCTACGCCGGCGAGAAGGCCTGGCTGATGGTCGACGAGGTGGAGCTGCGCTCCCGATAGGGGGGCCGACACCCTCCGGGAAGAGTCCCCCCGGGCGAGGCGTCATGTCCGCCTCACCTCCGGGGATGGTCCGGGGATGGTCCGGGGATAGTCCGACCGCAGGCGGACATGACGCGGAGTTGAGGCGGACATGAGGCGGAGGTGATGCTGAGGTGAGAGCGCTCGGAGGGGTGGCGATAACGGATTGAATACCAACTAGTGACAACGACGATATGAACACAAAACAAATCCTCATGCTCTTGGCGGCGCTGCTCTCGCTGGCGGCGCGGGGGCAGTGCGACCTGCCGTTGCCCTACACGACCGACCTGACCACGGGCTTCCAGCCGCCGGCAGACCCTCAGCAGGTGGTCTATCCGTGGGTCGAAGGGGTGAATATCGAGAACTGCTGGACGGGTTACCTCGACTATGGGGGTGATGCTGTTAGCCCTGGCCTCCCCGACTCCCGCTATTCGGCGCGTGGGCGGTTCGGCTATTGGTATCCCCTCGACGACGGCACTCTGTGGCTGGAGGAGGCCGAGATTGCCGTCAAGGATACGCATCACAACGGCACGGCCATGCTCATCGCCCCGCGGTTCGTCGCCACGCCGGCGGCGATGCGGATGACGGTGAAGCTCCAACGTTGGGTCGGTGGAAGCTACACAGGGGATGACCTCTTTTGGGCGTATGTCGACGTGGGGTGGGTGACCGATGTGTTGCATCCCGGCGCGACGTTCCTCCAGACGGGTACGTTCGCCATCCAGAGCCAGCACCTGCTGGATACCGCCTGGTACGAGTATTGTCTGCCGGTGCCTGACGCTCCTCCTGCCGGCGGCCGTTTTGCCCTGCGGCTGCGCAGCAAGGCCAACGGTCCGGCGCCGAACCTGGTTCCAATCTATCATTTTCACTACGAGTTTATGTTCCGGAGGGTGGTGATGGACACGGCCGTGTGCCAGCCGCCCCTGTCGACGGACACGGTCTATGTCGGCGACACCGTCTGCCAGCACAGCCCCTACCAGGGGTACGGTCTTTTCCTGACGGCCGGCCAGACGGCCGATACCGGCACGCACTCCTTCGTGATGCACAGCTACGAATACCTCGCGCCCGACTCCTGCCTGTGCCATGTGAAGGTGCTGACGCTGACGGTGCTGCCGTCGGACATCACCTTCCGGCAGGACAGCATCTACCCCGGCGAGGCCTATACCTTCGGCGGCCGCGAGCTGACGCTGGCGGGCACCTACGTCGACGACCGCGGGCCGAACGCCTACGGCTGTCCGCAACGGGACTCGCTGGTGCTCAGCATCAGGCCCCTGCCGCCGATGCCCTGCGGCGCGGTGATCGAGACGGAGCGCACGGAGTTCTACCTCACGCAGCCGGCGGAGGTGCATCTGTGGACTGAGAGCGAGGGCACCCGCTACCGGTGGCAGGCCGACAGCCTGGCGGGCGACAGCACACAGCGCGACGCCTACGTGACGCTGCTGCCCGACAGCCAGCAGCGCGTGCGGCTCGAGGTGGAGCGCATCGACACGGTGAACCACATCTACCGCGGGGCGTCGGTGGACACCTCCTACTACGGCTTCTTCCAGCTGACGGTGCCCGTCGAGCCGCACACGCGCTATTTGCTCGAGGCGGCGGCCTCCGACCCGGTGGGGCTGACGGTTTACAACCAGACGCCGGCCGACCTGTCGTGGGCCGACAGCCTGCTGCGGGCCACCTTCTCCACCGGCCAGAACAGCACGGCGGAGCTGATCTTCCATGCCACGGTGCCGCTGCGCCTCTCGCAGCTCAGCCTGCGGCGCTACTGCCTTGCGGCCGACACGGTGCTCCTGGTGGCCCACAGCATACAGCCTGTGATTGTGGCCGAGGGGGCTGTCCTCTGCCTGGGCGACAGCCTGGTGCTGCGGGGCGAGCAGACCGACAGCTTCCAGTGGACCTCCACGCCGCCCGATGCCGCCCTCGACAGCCAGCAGGGCAGGGCGGAGGTGACGGTGAGCCCCGTCCGGACCACCACCTACTACCTCCTCTGGCCGTCGGGCGAGGTGGCCGACAGCTTGACGGTGCAGGTGCTTCCGCCGCCGCAGATGATGGTGGTGGCCGACCGCGAGGCGGTGAACCTGGCCGACCCCGTGCTCACGCTCGAGGAGCAGTCGGCGGAGATCGTCCGCTCGCGCTGGACCTTCAGCGACGGCGACCGGGCCGAGGGGCGGCGGGCAAACCACCTTTTCGCCCTGGCCGACCGCGACAGTGTGTGGGTGCTGGCCGAGGGGTGCAGCGCCGAGGGCTGTTGCGCCGACACGCTGCTGCGCTTCGCCGTGGCCAACCTCTCGGCGTGGTTCCCCAACGTCTTCACCCCCGGTGCCGACGCCAACAACCGCTTCGGCATGGCGGCATCGGTGGAGGTGGTGGAATACGAGCTGCTGATCTACAACCGTCACGGCCTGCTGATCTACCACAGCGACGACCCCGCCGCCCCGTGGGACGGCCGGGGCCCCGACGGCAAGCCCTGCCAGCAGGAGGCCTACACCTACCTCTGCCACTACCGCCTGGCGGGCGACTACCCGCGTCACCAGGTGGGCACGGTGCTCCTGCTGCGGTGAAAAAGAGAAACCAATAAAAGAGAGATACAATATGACAGCTACAATGAAAAGACTCCTGTGTGTCGCGCTGGCGCTGCTGACGCTGACGGCCGCGGCGCAGAATGTGAAGATCCCGAAGGGTGCCAACGTGTTCACCTACCACCAGATCGAGTACGGCGAGCGGAACGACACGTCGGTGATAACGGTGTACCGCGAGGGCGACGTGATCACCATCGTCACCCCGCAGCCCGAGGGTAAGCTCATCCCCGGCTATGCCCAGACCGTCACCGAGGTGGACTATGCGCAGGACAGCATCACGGTCAGCGCCTACTACGACGACTCCGTCTACTTCTACCGCACCGCCTTCTCGCGCAGCGACCTGGAGTGGCGCCGCGACGCGGGCCGCCACATCTGCTCCGTCAACAGCAACACCTTGGAGTTCGAGATGGACGAGAAGGCGCCCGTCAATGTCAACCCGCTGCCCTACTACGGGCTGACGAAGGGCGTGCTGCGCTCGTTCACACGCAATGGGCAGAAACGCCTTGTGCTGGCCAGCGTAGGGACGCGGCGTGCCGCGTCCGCAGTCAATGGCTCGTCGCTTGCGGACGCGGCACGCCGCGTCCCTACGATGCGCCGCGTCTCGCCGCGCGAGCTTGACCGCATCATGAAGGAGCGTCTGGTGGTCACCACCCGCATCTTCGACCACGAGCAGATATGCTGGGGCAAGAAGAATGCCCATATCGACGGCGGCCTGCAGGCTGTGCCCAACGACACGGTGCTGCACTACGCCGGCGGCACCCTCATACTCAAAAAGGTCAAATTGCCCCGTCTGCCGCACCACTACCAGCACTTCGTGGAGATACACCAGCAGAGCAATGGCGACGCCTACGACCGCACGGGGTCGCTCTTCATCGTCACACCGGGCTTCTTCGAAGGCATCAACCATCATCCCGACTCGCTGCCCACCTTCGTCGGCCGTGACGGCCAGCGCTACCAGGGCATGATCTCGCAGACAGGCTACGATGCACCGCTCGAGCTGGTGCGCTTCTTCACCCCCTTCGGCGTGGGCCACTTCAACGAGCGCATGGCCGGCTACGGCATCGACTGGCGTGACGAGACCTATTACCGCCAGGAAATCACCGACCTTTATCACTTCGACGACGACGTGGTCATCGGCGCTTGGATAGGCAACTACGACGGCGGCGGTCACATCGTCACCGTCGACATCAAGTCGTATCCCAACGACTATACTATTCCCGAGGACAACACGGAGGTATCAGGGCTAGCGCTGCCGTGCTTCAACACCTGCAATGTCCTCGAGATGGCTGGTCAGAACTACGGCAAACTGTTCGCCACCGACTCGCTGACGGTTATCTTCAAATTATATCCAGAGACGAAATCGGCCAAGCTCCGCTACATCAGCACCGGCCACGGCGGCTGGGGCGAGGGCGACGAGTTCGTGCCGAAGACCAACACCATCCTTATCGACGGCAAGCCCGCCTTCACCCACACCCCCTGGCGGCAGGACTGCGGCTGCTACCGCGACCTCAACCCCGTCAGCGGCAACTTCTGGAACGGCCTCAGCAGCTCCGACTTCTCGCGCAGCGGCTGGTGCCCCGGCACGGCCACGCAGCCCGTCTACTTCGACCTCTCGCCCTGGGCCGACGGCCGCGAGCACACCCTCACCGTGGCCATCCCGCAGGGCAAGCCCGTCGAGGGCATGTTCAGCCACTGGGCCGTCAGCGGCGTGCTCATCGTGGAATATTAGCCACTGCGGCGGACGCGGCACGCCGCGTCCCTACATCTCATAGGCGTATATGCAGAGATGATGCAGAGGGGATGCCTAGATGATGCCTAGATGATGCCTGGAGGATGCCTGCCGCATGGGGTGAAAAAAAGTGGTGTTTTTTACCCTTGAGGTGTGAGATTTCGATTTTTTGAGCGTTTATACTAGATGTAAAGGTGTCACGCTCACGCCACGGATACCATGGACGAACATCCCTACATAGAACTCATCGAACGCCACCGGGCCGCCATCGGCCGCATCTGCCGCTCGTTCGGCCGCACGGTCGAGGATCGCGAGGACCTGCGGCAGGAGATACTGCTGCACCTGTGGCAGGTGTGGAAGCGGCGGCGGCCGGCCCGGGTCGACTTTGCATGGCTCTACCGCGTGGCGCTGAACACGGCCATCGACTGGCGGCGCCAGCGACAACGGCAGGTGCCGACGGTGCCGCTCGAGGGGTTCGACCTGCCCGACGACCCCCTCCTGCGCGAGCAGGCGGCCCACCTCAGGGCCCTGGTGGCGCAGCTTCCCGCAGCCGAGCGGCGCCTCATCGAGCTCTACCTCGACGGCTTCTCTGCGCGCGAGTCGGCCGCCCTGCTCGGCATCAGCCCCTCCAATGTGGACACACGCATCGGGCGCATCAAGGAAAAACTACGCAAAATGAACGAACAATGGATATGAACGACACGATAGAACGGATACACGAGGCCAACGCCGCCAAGCGGAGAGTGGAGAGTGGAGAGTGGAAAGCGGAGAGTGGAAAGTGGAGAGTGGGGCGGTGGCTGGCGCCGGCGGCGGTGGCGGCCGCTGCGGTGGTGCTGCTCGTGGTGCTGCCGCGCGGCAATGCGACGCAGGCCGCTCCCGCCGTGGCGGGCGTCTACTGCAACAGCCAGTGCAACCCCGACGACGTGATGGTCCTCATCGACAACCAGATCAACCACATCAAAACCCTCCAAATATCATGAAACGGACACTCTTTTTGTTGGCCCTCGTGGCCCTGAACCTCGGCCTTCAGGCCCAGACGGGCCTCTACAAGCGCTACGCCTCGCGCCCCGGCGTGCAGGCCTACTGTGTCGAGCGCTACCCCCTGAGCGGGGGCGACAGCGCCTGCGTCACCCTGCTGCAGACCGACGACTCCGCCGTCTACCGCACCCTCTGCCGCGAGCTGCATGCGCTTCCCTACACCACTACGCGCCCCCACATCGACGGCACGATAAGCATCGAGTCGGACGACCTCGACTCGCACCCCAAGATACCCGACGGGACGATGCAACAGATGAAGCAGAAGGCCGACTCGCTGCAGCGGTACTGGCGCGAACACAAGCACCTGGTGGTCTTCAACGCCGACGGCCTGCCGGGCGACCGTGGCCACTACACCATCTACTGCCCCTCCGACCGCATGGTCGTCCTGGCCTTCCTCGTCGGCAGCGACGCCGAGAGCCTCAAGGTGGCAGGCCACATGCTGTCGACCGAGTTTAAGAACGAAAAAGAGAAATAGCCATGCGAAAGACCCTGCTACTCGCCCTGGCACTGCTCCCCGCACTGGCCTGGGCCCAAAGCACCGATAGCGTAAGCCAGGCAAAACTGGACAGCATCGACGCCAAGATGCAGCTCATGAAGCTGAAGGAAATCAGCATTTCCGCCCCCAAGCCTGTCTACAGCATGACCGGTGAGGTGGTCAACTACAACGTCGAGAACGACGAGACGGTGGCTGGCCTCACCGCCTGGGATGCTATCCGCAATGCACCCTCGGTGCAGGTCGACCTGGAAGGGAACCTCTCCATGCGCGGCTCCGACCATGTCGACGTGTGGCTCAACGGCCGCCCCACCGGCATGAACGGCCCCACGCTGAAGGCCTTTTTCGAGAGCATGCCCGCCGAGGCGCTGACCCGCGTGGAGGTCATCAAGAACCCCTCGGCCAAATACATGGTGGCCGAAGGACACCACATACTCAACATCGTCACCTCGGCCCGCCTGCGCACCAGCGAACTCTGGCTCCTGGGCCTCAGCGGCAACACGCGCCCCTACTACTCTCCGTGGTTCAGCTACGTGCGCAACACCGACCGCCTGAAGTTCTCCTTCCACCTGGCCGGCAGCCGCAGCCATTTCATCAACGACGGCCAAGGAGGCTACACCCTCACCTCCGGCGACGACACCACCAGCCAACGCACCTACCGCAGCCACTCCGACGGGTCGAGCTATTTCGGGAACAACAACATCCACATCGACTACAAGATCGACTCCCTCACCGACTTCAGCCTCATGTCGTGGAACATGCTGCAGGGCCGCTACAACGACCACCTCGGCTACCGCTACGAGCAGTGGGACTACCTGCCCGACACCGCCCACTACCGCTACCTCGACACCTCCGACAGCCGATACTACAGCGTCAACGGCTTCACCAATTTCGACATCAAGCGTCGCCTGCCCGGCCGCAAGGGGCACAACATCACTTTCGGCGGCACGTGGAACTATCTGTTCAGCGCCCATCACAACGAGAGCCAACGCCTCATCTCCCTGGCCGAAGGCAACCCCGCAGCCCTCCTCCTCGAGCCCTACGACCGCACCAACGACAACCACTACAACCGCAACACCGTCGACCTCTCGCTGCGTTACAACCGACCCCTCGGTCCCCACGACGAGCTCTCCATCCGCCTCGGCGGCCGCCCCTACGGAAACAGCCACCGCGACCGCAACATTCGCATCGCAACCCCCGGTGCGGGGACGCAGCCCGACACGCTGCGCAACTACGTGAGCGACTACCACACCCGAAGCCTCTATGCCAGCCTCTCGTTGCGCCACGAGTGGGAACGCACCACCCTGGGCGCCGACCTCCATGCTTCGCACGACTGGCTCCGCATCGTGGGCCGCGGTCTCTTCCCCGACGACACTCTCTTCCGCTTCGTCGCCCTCGAACCCTCCTTCTCGCTCACCCATCGCACCCCCTCCATGCACTATTTCCGCTTCCACTACTCCTACTCCGTCTCCACCCCCTCGGGTGGCGACCTCACCGTGAGCCGCATTTATGGTGACGACTCCTACTCCGTCGGCAACCGCCATCTCGGCAACGCCGCCACCCACAAGGCCTCGCTCTCCTGGAACCGCTACTTCGAGCGGTTCGGCAACGTCAGCATCGAAGCCTACGCCAATAGCACCTCGGGCGGTATCGAGAGCATCACCGCCTCGACACCCGCGGCCGACCCCTACCTGGGACGCGTCATCACCTACTCCATGCCCTTCAACATCGCCTCCTCCTACAAGGTGGGAGCCGACGCCAACATCACCTACCGCCCCGCCGCCTGGGCCAGCCTGAGCCTCAACGCCAGCCTCTTCCGCCAGGGCTACCGTGTCGAGGACGAGCCCTGGCAGGAGCGCCTCTCGTGGACGCTCTACGCGCGCCTCTGGGCCAAGGTGGCCAAGCTGGTCAACCTCGACGCCAACGTCAACTACGGCACGCCCACCCTCGGACTCTACACCACCCGCGAGCGTAACCTCACCGTCGACCTGGGCCTCTCGGCCACGTTGCTCGACGGGCGTCTCTCGCTGCGCGCCAACGTCAGCGACCTCTTCGACAACAACCGCTACTTCGAGACCGTCAACGCCCCCACCGTGGCTACCAGCGAGACGTCGCACTCCGCCTACCGCTTCGTCACCTTCGGTATCACCTACCGCTTCGGCAAGCTCGACCTCGAGTGGCAGGCCCGCGGCGGCGCCGCCGGACAGTGACCTCCGCTCTCCCTCCACCCCTCCAAAACGCCCATGGTTACTAGGTGGCTCCGTGATGACTCCCTGATGACTCCCTGATGACTCTCTTAAAACCAGGGCAAAACCCTTGCCCTGTCAGCGTTTTGCGAGTTTTCCAGCATGGTTTGCACACTTCCGGAAGGCTAGAGGTCTCGTTCTGAATGGTTTAAATGTGCAAAATAGATCGTGCACGATCTAATTTTTTAACCTAAATTTACTTAATTTAGTGGATAGTGGGTAGTGGACAGTGGGTAGCACGTGGGTAAATGGGAGCGGACTGAACGTCCCCGTTGGGGTGGCAGCAGATCTTTATTGTTTAGCGGCGAATTATTCGAATTAAACTAATCTACGCAGGTCAATATGTGCACTTTATTACTTTGATTATGAGTCAATTTCGTACCCCCCCCACAAAAAAATTGCCGGTTTAAAAAATAGTTGTATCTTTGCACCGGAAATGACAAAATACATCAACGAATGAAACTGTTAAGAAAACTGCTCAAGGGCGTGTCGCTGACGGCGGCCATGTTCGTCTTCCAGGCCTGCTACGGCACGGAACCGGATTATTGTGTGAGCGAGATGACCTTCCGTGTGGTGTCTGACAAAGACCAGACGCCGCTGCCCGACATCAAGGTGATGGCGCAGCGGCAGAGCGGCTCGGACGACTGCGTGTACAGCTGGAGTCTGGGCGACTATACCGATTCGAACGGAGTGGCCCGTGTGCAGGTGGACCTTTGGGAGTGTATCGAAGCCGACTACAAGTTCCGTTTCTCGGACGAGCAGTCGCAGTACGAGCTGCTGGACACGGTGATCCACGTCGGCGAGCCTGATACTGTCGACATAGTCCTCCACCGCATCTGATGACGGGCACACCCATTCGTGATTTCCTGCATCGTCGCTTCCGCGACATGGAGGTGCGCACCCACGAGCTGAACTACCTCTTCTGGGAGTGCACGACGCGGTGCAACCTGCACTGTCGCCACTGCGGCAGCGACTGCACTGCGCCGGGCGGCGAGCCCGACATGCCGCTGGAGGACTTCCTGCGGGCCTTCGACACCATCCCGGAGCGGGAGCGCCAGCCGGGCTTCACGGTGGTGGTGACCGGCGGCGAGCCGCTGCTGCGCCCCGACCTGTGCGAGCTGGGCGTGGCGCTGAAGAAGAGGCATGTGGGCTGGGGCATCGTCAGCAACGGGTGGCTCTACGACCGCGACATGCATCGCCGCCTGATGGAGGCGGGCCTGGGTGCCCTCACCATCAGCCTGGACGGCCTGGAGGCCGAGCACGACTGGATGCGGGGTCGCGAGGGGAGCTACGGCCGCACGCTGGAGGCCATCGCCATCGCCGCGCGCGAGCGGCGCCTCAACTTCGACGTGGTCACCTGCGTCAACCAGCGCAACCTGCCGCAGCTGCAGGCCATCCACGACCGACTGGCGGCGCTCGGCGTGCCGCAATGGCGCCTGTTCACCATCATCCCCATCGGGCGCGCCGTGGGCCAGCCGGAGCTGCATCTCACCGACGAACAGTTCTGCCAGTTGATGGACTTCATCGAGGCCAAGCGCGAGCGGCCCGAGAGCCCGATGCGGGTCACCTTCAGCTGCGAGGGCTACCTGGGGCGCTACGAGCGCCGGGTGAGGCCGAACCCCTACTTCTGCCATGCCGGCATCAACATCGCCTCGGTGCTCATCGACGGCACCATCAGCGCCTGCCCCAACATCGACCGGCAGGCCTTCGGCCAGGGCAATATCTACAACGACAGCCTGTGGGAGGTGTGGCAGACGCGCTTCGAACCCTTCCGCAACCGTCGCTGGGCACGTCGTGGCATGTGTCGCGACTGCAAGATGTTCGGCAACTGTCTGGGCGGCGGCATGCACAACTGGCATGGCGACTGCGCCGAGGTGCTCAACTGCCACTACCGGAAAACACTCGGCAAAGGAAAATAAATTTTGCCAGTTTCAAAAAAAGGTGTATCTTTGCATCGGAATAGGAGAGGTCGAAAGCCTCTCTTTTTGTTGGTTATGATAGAGAAAATCAAGATATTAGAACTGGTGAACCAGGCGCTGGAGGGGACCGATAAGTTCCTCGTGAACCTCAAAGTGACGCCTGACAACCGCATTTATGTCGACATCGACGGCGACAATGGCATCACGGTGGACGACTGCATCGAGTTGAGCCGTGCCATCGAAAGCCAGCTGGACCGCGACGTGGAGGACTTCGCGCTGGACGTGAGTTCGGCCGGAGCCGACCAGCCGTTGAAACTGACGCGCCAGCTGGTGAAGAACATCGGACGCGACGTGGAGGTGCTGGCCCTCGACGGCGAGAAGACCGAGGGCACCCTGACGGCGGCCGACGAAGAGCGCCTGACGCTGCATGTGCCCGCCAAGGGCAAGAAAAACCCTGCCCACGACGTGGAGATGGCCCGCCGCGACGTGAAGTCGGTGCGGGTGGTGATCAAATTCTAGTACGGACATAACGTGTCGGCGCACGGCTGAACGCTCGTGCCGGCGCTAAACGAGAAAAGAATAAACAAACAACGATATGGCAAAGAACCAAGACCTGAGCAGCTCCTTTCAGGAGTTCAAGGAGTTTAAGAACATCGACCGCGAGACGCTGATGCGCATCTTGGAGGAGGTCTTCCGTGCCGCGCTGGCCAAGCATTTCGGCTCGGAGGACAACTTCGACATCATCGTCAACATCGACAAGGGCGACCTGGAGATCTTCCGCAACCGCACCATCGTCGAGGACGGCGAGGTGAAGGATCCGACGCGCGAGATCGCCCTGAGCGACGCCCTGAAGATCGAGGACGACTTCGAGGTGGGTGAAGACCTCTCGGAGCCCATCCCGATGACCGAGTTCGGCCGCCGCGAGATCCTCAGCATCCGCCAGAACCTGGTGGGCAAGATCCAGGACTACGAGAAGAGCCTCGTCTTCCAGAAGTACAAGGAGAAAGTGGGTGAGATCATCGTCGGCGAGGTCTACCAGCCCTGGAACAAGGAGATTCTGGTGCTCGATGAGGAGAAGATCGAGCTCATCCTGCCCAAGAGCGAGCAGATCCCCAGCGACCACTACCGCAAGGGCGACACCGTGCGTGCCGTGGTGCTGAAGGTGGAGATGAAGAACAACAACCCGATCATCATCCTGAGCCGCACGACGCCTATCTTCCTGGAGCGTCTGCTCGAGGCCGAGGTGCCGGAGATCTACGACGGCTTGATCACCATCCGCAACATCGTCCGCCAGCCGGGCGAGCGCGCCAAGGTGGCCGTGGAGAGCTACGACGACCGCATCGACCCCGTCGGAAGCTGTGTCGGCGTCAAGGGCGGCCGCATCCATGGCATCGTGCGTGAGTTGCGCAACGAGAACATCGACGTGCTGAACTACACGCCGCGTGTGGATCTCATGATCCAGCGCGCCCTCAGCCCCGCCAAGGTGAGCAACATCAAGATCAACGAAGAGGAAAAGAAGGCCGAGGTGTTCATGCAGCCCGACCAGGTGAGTCTGGCCATCGGCAAGGGCGGCTACAACATCAAGTTGGCCTCGAAGCTGGTGGGCTACGAGATCGAGGTTTACCGCGACACCGACGAGGACTTCGACGATGTGGCGCTGACCGAGTTCAACGACGAGATCGAGCAGTGGGTCATCGACGAGCTGATCAAGATTGGCTGCGACACTGCCAAGAGCGTGCTCGCCCTGTCGAAGGAGGATCTTATTGCCCGCACCGACCTCGAAGAGGAGACCATCGACCACGTGCTCGAGGTGCTCAACGCAGAGTTTGAATAATTGAAGTCCAAGTTATTTCAATTTTCAATTTTCAATTTTCAATTCAAAAAAGAAAGGACTCGACAATATGGCAAGTTTCAGACTGAATAAAGTAGCCAAGGACTTGAACGTGGGCATCCAGACCCTCGTGGAGTACCTGGCCAAGAAGGGGCATCAGGTGGACTCGAACCCCAACACAAAGATCAGTGAGGAACAGTACGAACTGTTGGCCACCGCGTTCCAAGGGGAGCGCAAGGTGAAAGAAGAAGCCGACAAGATAGAGCTGATGACCAGCGGTGCCAACCGTGTGGTGGAGGCCAGTAGTAGGCCGGAAGCCGAGCCCGAGACGGAAGAGGTGGTCATCAAGAGCTTCAAGGCCACCAAGACGACGCCTGCAGCAGCGGCTCCGGAACCCAAGCCGGTCGAGGAGTCTGCCCCCGTGGTGGAAAAAACGCCCGCCGTGGAGGAAATGGATGAGCCCGAAGCACCGGAAGAGAGTGCTTCTGTCGTGGAAATGGCCGACGAAGAGGTGGCCGATACCGAGTCGCAATCGTCCCCGTCGGAAAGCAGCCCCTTCAATGTGGTTGGCAAGATCGACCTCAGCGCCATCAATCAGCGCATGCGTCCCGACAAGAAGAAGAAAGCCAAGAAGGGCGAGAAGAAAGAGGAGCCCAAGCCAGCCCCCGCTCCCAAGGCCCCGCAGCCGGTTGAGTCCAAGCCGGCTCCGGCTCCCGAACCGGTGGAGGAAGCCCCCAAGCCCGCCGTCGAGCCCGCCAAGCCCGAGCCCGAGTTTATCGAGACTCAGTACACCAAGCTGGAGGGTCCCAAGGTGCTCGACAAGATCGACCTCAGCCAGTTCAAGAAAGATGGTGCCGACACACCCGGTAGCAAGCGCAAGCGCAAGCATACCAAGAAGGAGGCTGTCAGCGCCCAGGAGGTGAAGAAGATCGGCGCCGAGGTGGCCAAGAAGGAAAACAAGGAGAAGGAGAAAGCCAAGAAGGAAAGCCAGAAGAACGCTGCCGCACAGCAACAGGGTGCCGGCAAGAAGAAGAAAAAGAAAGAGGAGAAGAAGCCCGTCGAGATAGACGACAACGAGATCGAGAAGCAGATCCGCGACACGCTGGCCCGCCTCTCGCCCCTCGGCAAGTCGAAGACCTCCAAGCACAACCGCGAGAAGCGCCAGAAGGTGCACGCCCAGATGGAAGAGGAGCTCCAGCACGAGATGGAGCAGCAGAACGTGCTGCAGGTGACGGAGTTCGTCACCGCCAACGAGCTGGCCACCATGATGAACGTGCCGGTGACCAAGATTATCGCCACCTGCATGTCCGTCGGCATCTTCGTCAGCATCAACCAGCGTCTCGACGCCGAGACCATCAAGCTCATCGCCGACGAGTTCGGTTTCGAGGTGAACTTCGCCTCCGAGGATGTGGTCAACACCATCCACAAAATCGAGGAAGAGGACCGTCCCGAGGACCTCGTGCCCCGCAACCCCATCATCACCGTTATGGGCCATGTGGACCACGGTAAGACGTCGCTGCTCGACTATATCCGCAAGACCAACGTCATCGCCGGCGAGGCGGGCGGCATCACCCAGCACATCGGTGCCTACGAGGTGCAGACGGCCGACGGCCGCAAGATCACCTTCTTGGATACTCCCGGCCACGAGGCCTTCACCGCCATGCGTGCCCGTGGTGCCAAGATGACGGATATCGCCATCATCGTCATCGCCGCCGACGACAAGATCATGCCGCAGACGGTCGAGGCCATCAACCACGCCCAGTCGGCTGGTGTGCCCATCGTCTTCGCCATCAACAAGATCGATAAACCCGGCGCCGACCCCGACCGCATCAAGACCGAGCTGGCCAATATGAACCTGCTCGTCGAGGAATGGGGCGGCAAATACCAGAGTCAGGACATCAGCGCCAAGAAGGGCATCGGTGTCGAAGAGCTGCTGGAGAAAGTCATCCTGCAGGCCGACATCATGGAGCTCAAGGGCAACCCCAACAAGCGCGCCAAGGGTGTGGTCATCGAGAGTGCCCTCGACAAGGGCCGTGGCTACATCGCCAAGCTCCTCGTGCAGGACGGCACCATCCGCAAGGGCGACCCCATCGTGGCCGGTGCCATCGCTGGCCGCGTGCGTGCCATGTACAACGAGCGCAACCAGGAGGTCATGTCCGCCGGTCCCTCGCAGCCTGTGCTGCTGCTGGGCCTCACCGGCGCCTGCCAGGCTGGCGACACCTTCAACGTCATGGAGAACGAGAAGGAAGCCAAGGACATCGCCGCCAAGCGTACTCAGCTGGCCCGCGAACAGGGCCTGCGCACCCAGACGCACCTCACCCTCGAGGAAATCGGCCGTCGCCGCGCCCTCGGCAACTTCAAGGAACTCAATATCATCGTCAAGGGCGATGTGGACGGCTCCGTGGAAGCCCTCAGCGACTCGCTCATCAAACTCGGCACCGAGGAGGTGCAGGTCAACGTCATCCACAAGGGCGTGGGCCAGATCTCGGAGAACGACGTCACGCTGGCCATGGCCTCCGACGCCATCATCATCGGCTTCCAGGTGCGTCCCTCCGTTGGCGCCCGCCGCATGGCCGAAACCGAGCACATCGACATCCGCCTCTACAGCATCATCTACGACGCCATCAACGAGCTCAAGGACGCCATCGAGGGCATGCTCGCCCCCGAGACGCAGGAGAAGATCGTGGCCAACCTCGAGATTCGCGAGACCTTCAAGATCAGCAAGGTGGGCACCATCGCCGGCTGTATGTGCCTCGACGGCAAGATCAACCGCCAGAGCAACATCCGCATCATCCGCGACGGTATCGTGGTCTACACCGGCAAGCTCGCCTCCCTCAAGCGCTTCAAGGACGACGTCAAGGAGGTGGTCAGCGGCCAGGATTGCGGCCTGAACATCGAAAACTACAACGACATCAAGGTCGGCGACATCGTCGAAGCCTACGAGGTCATCGAAATAAAGCGCAAGCTTTAAGAATGCGTTAATGTGTTATTGCGTTAGTGGAATGAGAACACAAGGTGTGACATACGAAAAAACCAAGGCATTTGCTATCGAAGTGATTGCGTTATGCAATGAACTCCGTGACAAGGGTGAGTATGTCATGTCGAAACAAATCCTGAAAGCAGGAACGAGTATTGGAGCCAACTACTGTGAGACCCTGGGATCCGAAAGCCCGCAGGACTTTGTCCACAAGCTCTCCATTTCACTAAAGGAAGCCAATGAGACTTACTTCTGGCTTGACATACTCCACACAAGTGGGTATATTGACACAGATAGGTTCGACACTATGAAAGCCCAGCTTGAAGAAATATACAAAATGATGAACTCCGCCTCAATCACAGTCAAAAAACGTAACAACATACTAACGCAATAACACATTAACACAATAACGCAATCAAAAACACTAACGCAATAACACAATCACACAATAACAACAGCTCCTGTAGTTCAATGGATAGAATAGAGGTTTCCTAAACCTTTGATCAGGGTTCGATTCCCTGCGGGAGTACCAAAAAGAAGAGCACACGCTTTACACTAATTCGCTTTTTGTGTAACGTTAATCATCGTGTAATTATCCGTTAATCATGCGTAAATCCTTTTGATTGACGGTAATTCGCATTTATCAAAATTCTTCCGTGCGGGCGATATGGAGGCTGGGCATTCTCCATTTTTTTCGTATCTTTGCATCGATGTCGCTTTATTGAAACAGGCAACATCCACCAACTAACAAGCATAGTATCATACGAATAACATAACCTTAGTGATTATGAAAAGACCAACCTTCAAGCCCCAAGTGCCCGACATAATCCTCACGGGTGACGGCCGCAGGATTGCGAAGACCTGCCTGCTGCTTTTCTTCTTGTTTGCCAGCACTTTCTGCCATGCTCAGACGGCCGCCAATGTCCTTTTCGTGGGCAACAGCTACACCGAGGTCAACGACCTGCCGGGGATGGTGACGCAGATTGCCCGGTCGATGGGCGACGAGCTCGCCTGCCAGAGCAACACCCCCGGCGGCTGCACCTTCAGCCAGCATTGCAGCAACCACTCGATGGAGCTCATCCGACAGGGCGGCTGGCACTTCGTCGTGCTGCAGGAGCAGAGCCAGTATCCGTCGTTCCCGCAGCAGCAGGTCGAAAGCGAGGTGTTCCCCTACGCCCAGCGGCTGGTAGACTCCGTCTACCGCCATTCGCCTTGTGCCGAGCCGGTGTTCTACATGACGTGGGGGCGCAAGAACGGCGACCAGGGCAACGCCCCCTATTTCCCCGTGCTGGGCACCTACGAGGGCATGGACAGCATGCTCTGCGAGCGCTACACCTACATGGCCGAGGCCTACGACGCCTCGCTGTGCCCCGTGGGTCGCGTGTGGCGCTATCTGCGCACCCGGCGCCCCACTATCGAACTCTACCAATCCGACGGCAGCCACCCCTCGGTGGCGGGCACCTATGCGGCCGCGTGCGCCTTCTACACACTCTTCTTCCATCGTAACCCGACGGGCATACCCTTCGAGCCCTCGCAGATGGCCCCCGACGTTGCGTCGGCCATCCGCCATGCCGTCGATTCGGTAGTGTATCAGCAACTTGACAGCTGGCGCCGTCCGCAACCCGTGGCCGCCTTCGAGAGCCACATCGACGACACCGACCCCATGACGGTCGTCCTGGCCTCCACCTCCGCGCATGCCGACAGCCTTGTGTGGATAATCGACGATGGCGAAGCCATCGGCACGACCGACACCACACTGACGCACACCTTCGCCGACACCGGCAGCCACACCATCACCCTAATCGCCTCGCGCCATTGCATGGCAGACACCACCACCGCGTCCGTCCACATCGTTGGCGACATCACGCCTCCCCTACCCATAGGCATCGCAAGTGCTGTCAGCATCAACGATTTTGCCGTTTCCCCAAACCCTACCGACGGCATGGTCATCCTTACGATACCGCCCAACTGTGAAATGCAGAGAGTCGTAGCGACCGACATGGCTGGACGCCAGATAAAATCAGTCCCGGTCACGTCGACCGACGTCAAGGTCGTTTTTCGACTAGATGACTGTGCTTCAGGCGTCTACTTACTGCATGCCGTTGCTGCGACAGGAATCGCAACACACAAGATAGTAGTGAGATAATTTCCGTTTATTTGGCTCCATCGAAGATATTCCTGCGCGTAGGTGCTCAAAAACATTTACACATTAACACATTGGATGCGCGCCTACTCCTTTTACTCCCCTTTTGCTCCCCTTCGTACCCCCTTCTGGGTAACTCTACTGTAGCTATACAATAACTCTAGCGAACGTTCGTTATATCCATAGTCATTACCAAAACGCAAACATCTATGGCAAAGTCGCGCTCCTCTATTGGCATCCAATCTGGCAAACTTGGCGATGTGGTCTACTATACCCGCTTCGGCAAAGAATTCGTCCGTCGTAAGGCGGAGACCTTCAACGACTGCAAGTCGGAAGCACAGCTGCGCCAGCGCGCCCTCTTCAAAGCCATGCAGAAGACCGCATCCCTCTATGGCTCCGCGCTGCAACGAGGTCTCACCAAATACGCCCATAGCCAAGGCCATACCGAGGCCAACGAGTTCTCGCGCCTCAACAAGGATTGTTTTGCCTATGTCGATGGGAAAGTCACTGTCGACTATTCTGCCTTACAGCTTGCATGCGGCCCGATACCACCCGTGAGCTTTGTGACATGTCATGCTGACGGACACCATATAGAACTTTCTTTCGAGGCCGACCTTGCATATGACGGGGCCCACCCTGACGATATCGTCCACATCTACGTCGTCTCTCCGCAGGCGGAGGTCTGCATGTTAATAATCAGCGTAGAACGCCAAATGGAGCATGTCGTCTTTGACCTCCCCGACCTCGGTAATGAAGTTGTCTCCGCTAGAAATATACCCTTTTATTTGTACGCCATAGTTGAGTCATCCAACACTGCCAGTATTCCCACTTTATCCGCCGACGAAAAGAAAGCCAAGAAACTGCACAGGAATATTAGCCGACGTGTTTCCAACTCCATCTTTATCAGTGTAATTACAGTTGAATAATTAGATATTTATACACGGATTAAGAAACTTTTGTAATTTTGCAAACATAAGATGCAGACAGTAGCAGTAATGTAGAATAAACTGATAACAAGTAAATAAACATAAATACAAATGTCGAACAGATGTCTATATTCCGCTGAATTTAGGGAGTTTATAAGCTCTCATCCGCTTGAAATTCTCGGCATGCTCCATAATAACTATCATGGTGACACGCTGACGACGACAGACGAGGCTTGGATGGGCGAGATTCTGTTGATGCAACAGGTGCTTGAACCGTGGAAGAATGAAGCAGGACAGATCATTTTCGAATATGATATTCCTCGACTTGGCAAGCGTGTTGATATTGTGCTGCTGCTGAGGGGTATGATCTTTTGTTTGGAGTTTAAGGTTGGCAAGAGGGATGAGTTTCAGGCAGGCATCGAGCAAGTGATGGATTACGCGTTGGACCTGAAAAACTTTCATCTGTATAGTCACGACAGGAAGATTGTACCCATCTTGGTTCCCACGCGATACAAAGAGTATACGACGGATTTCTTTCCATCGGTGTACCATGACGACATCTATAATCCATTGATAACAGGGGAGGAGTACTTGCAAAAACTTATCTCGAAGGTGTTGGAAGATGCAGGAGTCGTGTGCGCCGATGAGACGATAGACAACTGGTTGATAAGTCCGTATGCTCCCACACCTACTATTATTGAGGCGGCTCGCACATTATTCGAGAATCATTCAGTAGAAGATATTACGCGTCACGAGGCCGATAAAGTATCAACCGATCGTACTATAAACTATATTCTCGATGTTATCCAACAGAGCAAGGTGGATCGAAAGAAGAGTATTTGTTTTGTGACAGGAGTGCCCGGGGCGGGCAAAACGTTAGTTGGGCTTGATGTTGCCATCAAACAGACGTATAAAGACGGCGCGTTGGACAAAGAGAATGGAGCCGTGTATCTATCTGGAAACGGGCCTCTGGTGGCTGTACTGACCGAAGCATTGGCTCGTGACAATCAGAAGAAGTGCTCTGCGCGAGGAGAACGAAAAAACATGTCAGATTCCCGTCGTGAAGTGAGTGAGTTCATCCAGATTATCCACCGCTATCGCGACAATATGCTGGCCAAGATCAAGAATCCTGTGGAGAATGGTGTGGTGGAGATTGATCCAAAGAAAGCAGTACGTCTGGAGTCAACAGGTTATGGCGAGGTGGAGCATGTGGCTATTTTCGATGAAGCACAGAGAAGTTGGACACACAAACGAATATCGGATTATTTGAAGCGTGGGGGAACATACGGCAATAAGCTAAAAGTACCCAACTTTCCGATGTCGGAGGCGGAGTTTCTTATATGGTCTCTCGACCAGCGCGAAGATTGGGCTGTCATCGTTTGTCTCGTTGGAGGTGGACAGGAGATTAATACTGGTGAAGCGGGTATAACAGAATGGATTAACGCATTAAATAGAAGGTTTCGGCATTGGAATATCTATATTTCAAATAAACTTACAGAGCCAGAATATGCCGAAGGGCGTGTGAACGAACTGCTACAGGAGAACAATAAAGTGAGTTATTCTGACGAATTACATCTGGCGGTAAGCCTTCGCTCCTTCCGTGCCGAGACGCTGTCTGCTTTTGTACATTCATTGCTCTCGTTTGCACCCGATGCTACTTCGCTCTACCGGGATGTGACGCACAAGGGTTATCCCATTGTACTGACTCGCGACATGGAACATGCACGTGCTTGGCTGCGCAGACAGGCACGCGGCAGCCAACAAACAGGTGTACTTATAACAAAGGTTGCGGCACGCTTCAAACCACTGGCTGTGCATGTACTCGGGCAAGGCGACGAAAATGCTGTGCATTGGTTTCTCGAAGACAAGACTGATGTCCGTTCGTCTAACTACTTAGAGGATGCTGCCACTGAAATACAGGTACAAGGACTTGAACTTGACTATGCTTGTGTGCTATGGGATGCCGATATGCGTTGTGAGAATGGCCATTGGACTTACTACAAATTCAATGGGAGAAACAAGTGGAACTCTGAGAATAATGAGGAAAACCGAAAATATATGCTCAATGCCTACCGAGTGCTACTTACCCGCGCTCGCCAAGGTATTGTAATCTGCGTACCTGCTGGCAATGGTAAGCTAGGATCAGATGGCTTCCCAGAAGATCCGACACGGCTGCCAGAGTTTTATGATGGTACATACGAGTATCTGAAAGCGTTAGGGTTAGAAGAAATATAAAACAAATAGGTAAATATTCAAAGAGAGAAAATCAAAACTCAGGATTCCAAAGGTATTCTTTCAGCGGGACTTTGCCGGAGGGGGTGAGGTGGATGCCTTCGGAGGTCAGGAGGGAGGCTTGGGCGGGGTAGTGCGGGGCGAGGCGGCCGGAGGCGTTGACGACGCGGTGGCAGGGGAGAGCGGCGTCGGGTGCTCCACGCATGATGCGGCCCACCAGGCGCGCATGATTGGGCCAGCCACATAAGGCGGCGATACGGCCATAGGTGAGTACCCGCCCGCGCGGTATCTGGCGGACGATGTCGTAGACCTCGGCACGAAGAGCCTCTTCTGTGGGTTGCACTCTCATACCATCAAGAACGCTATCCAAGCCATAATATTGCCACGGCGCGTCGGGCGAAAAAAGATTTTCCCTTCTATGTCAAATAAAATGTGTATTTTTGCACTTCAATTTATAGACAGAAAGATGAAGAAAATCTACACCTTTATGATGGCCGCCCTGTGTCTGATGGCCATCGGATGCAAGCAGACTACCGCCGAGAAGGCGACCGACATGAAGTACCGCCCGCTGGGTGCCACAGGCCTGGAGGTGAGCGAGATCAGCATCGGATGTGGCGGCTTCGAAAAGATTGACAGCGCCGCCTCGCTGGAGCTGATGACCATGGCGCTAGACAGCGGCATGAACTACATCGACATCTACGATGCCAACCCCAAGACACGCTCCAATATCGGCTATGCCCTGCAGGGCCGCCGCGACGAGATGATCATCCAGGGCCACATCGGCACCATCTACAAGGACGGCCAGCACACCCGCACGCGCGACGTGGAGGAGACCAAGGCCGGCTTCGAGGACCTCCTCGCCCGTCTGCACACCGACCACATCGAGGTGGGCATGATCCACATCACCGACAGCCACGAGGAGTGGGAAGAGATACAGAACTCGCCCTTCCTCGACTATGTCTTCCAACTGAAGAAAGAGGGCAAGATCAAGCACATCGGCCTCAGCAGCCACAACGCCGAGGTGGCCCTGCGCGCCGCCAAGAGCGGTTGGGTGGAGGTCATCATGTTCTCGCTCAACCCCGCCTTCGACCGCATGCGCGGCGGCACCATCCCGTGGGAGAAGGGCGCCTTTGACAACCTGCAGCAGGGCATCGACCCTGTGCGCGTGGAGTTCTACGACTACTGCGCCACGCACCACATCGGCGTCACCGTCATGAAGACCTTTGGCGGCGGCGGCAAGCTGCTCGACGAGAAGACCTCCCAACTCGGTGTGGCCTACACGCCCGAGCAGTGCATCGCCTACTGCCTGGCCAAGCCCTGCATCAGCACCTGCATCCTCGGCGTGGACAACCTCGACGAGCTGAAGCGCGACTTGCGCTGGATGCACGCCACCGAGGCCGAGAAGGACTATACCACCGTCGTCAAGCGCGAACAGTCCAAGCAGGGCGGCGACTGCACCTACTGCAACCACTGTTCGCCCTGCACCCAGGGCATCCCCATCGCCCGCGTCAACGAACTGCTCGACAAGGCCGAGGTGAACGGCTTGAACGATGACCTGCAGGCGCAGTACGACGCCCTGTCCAAGCACGGCGGCGACTGCACCCACTGTGGCGCCTGCCTCAGCCGTTGCCCCTTCAGTGTCGACATCCCCGCCCGCATGGACGCCGCCAAAGCAATGTTCGGGAAATAGTAAAGGAAAAGCGAACCCTCCGAATGACAGAAAAACAACAAACAGCGGCTGCCAAAGCCTTTGCCAAACGTTGGTCAGGGCACGGATACGAGAAAGGAGAGACGCAGTCTTTTTGGTCTGACCTACTACACACAGTATTCGATAGTGAGAAGGCGGGAGTCGAAATCGAGTTTGAGAAACCCGTAAAGAAAGGCAAGGGCGAGACACAATACATCGACGCATACATCCCCGCCACCCGAGTGCTCATCGAGCAGAAGGGCGCAGACATCGACCTGTCCAAACACCAACAACGGAAAAACCAAATACCAGTCACCCCCTACGGTCAGGCCAAACAATATGCCGACAACCTTCCCTACTCGGAGAAACCGCGGTGGATTATTGCTTGCAACTTCCGAGAGATCTGGGTGTATGACATGGACATGATCCTTCCGCAGCCCGAGAAGATTATGCTTTCAGACCTTGGTACCGAGTGGCACCGCTTGCGGTTCTTGACCGATACAGGACGAGGTCTACAATCGAAAGAAGTTCGGGTATCAATACAGGCCGGACAACTCGTGGGGGAGATATACGATGCACTCTACAAACAATACGCAACATCCTCCGATGAGGCACTGCGATGGCTCAACATCTTGTGTGTACGTCTGGTGTTCTGCCTATATGCCGAAGATGCCGGCATTTTCCGACGCAACCTTTTCCACGACTACCTCTTCCACTGCACTACCTCCGACTTGCGCCGTGCCATAATTGACCTGTTCAAAACCCTCGACACCCCAGAAGAACAACGCAGCCCATACTTGGACCCGCTCCTTGCTGCTTTTCCCTACACCAATGGCGGACTCTTCGCCGAAGAGATAGAGGTGCCGCAATTCACCGACGAAATCAAGTTCCTGCTTCTCAAACATGCCAGCAACGACTTCGACTGGAGCGAGATTTCGCCCACCATCTTCGGCGCTGTGTTTGAGAGCACCCTCAACCCCGACACGCGCCGCAGTGGGGGTATGCACTATACCAGCATCGAAAACATCCACAAGGTTATCGACCCCCTGTTTCTGGACGGTCTACGAAAGGAACTCCACAAAGCGCTATCTGCCAGAGAGAAGAGGGCGGACAAACTGAGAGCCTTCCAGCAGCGGCTTGCGTCCCTGACCTTCCTCGACCCCGCCTGCGGCAGCGGCAACTTTCTCACCGAGACCTACCTATCGCTGCGACGTCTCGAAAACCAAGCCATCCGGGCCCTCTACGGCGAAGGAATCATCGGCTCGGTGCACAACCCCGTGAAGGTAAGCATCGGGCAGTTCTACGGCATCGAGATCAACGATTTCGCCGTCACCGTGGCCACAACAGCTCTATGGATTAGCGAGGCTCAGATGCTTGCCGAGACCGAGAAGATTGTGCAGCACGACATTGACTTTCTGCCGCTGCGCAGCTACACCAACATCCGCGAAGGCAACGCCCTGCGCATGGATTGGGAAACCCTCTCGCCATCCATGCCGGAGAACCTCATCTACACCGACAAACTCAACATCTACCAGACCGGCGAGGATGAAACCGTCTTCACCGTTTCCGAACCTTCTGCGCCCTACGGCAACATGCACCAGGAACTGAACGTCGTTGCCCGCCAGGTGGAATATCGCGACATCAACGAGCTGCGCCAGCGGCCAGCGGCCCCAATCGCCTACGACTACATCATGGGCAACCCCCCGTTCGTCGGTGCCCGCATGATGAGCGAGGAGCAGAAGCGCGATGTGGTCTCCGTATTCGGCACCCGATGGAAGAACGTGGGCAACCTCGACTATGTCTGCTGCTGGTACAAGAAGGCTGCCGACCTGATGCTCGCCAACCCGGGCACGCGTACGGCACTGGTGTCGACCAACAGTATCACACAGGGCGAACAAGTGGCCAACCTCTGGCAACCCCTGCTGCAGCACGACCTGCACATCGACTTCGCCCACCGCACCTTCCGCTGGGACAGCGAGTCGTCGCTCAAGGCCCATGTGCATTGCGTCATCGTCGGGTTCAGCCACTCTGACACCCGCCCCAGAATAATCTTCGATGGCGACAGCCACACCGAAGCCGCCAACATCAACGCTTACCTGATCGACGCCCCCGACATCTACGTCGGCAGCCGCCAACATCCGCTGTGCGACGTGCCCGAAATCAGCATCGGCAACAAACCCATAGACGGCGGCAACTACCTCTTCTCACGTGAGGGAATGGAGGAGTTCATCCGCCGGGAGCCTCGATCGGCGCAGTATTTCCATCCATGGTATGGCAGCGAAGAGTTCATCCACCAGAATCCCCGCTACTGCCTTTGGCTCGGAGACTGTACACCCGCCGAATTGCGCAGCATGCCACACTGCATGAAGCGCGTGGCAGCAGTCCGCAAACTACGACTTGAAAGCAAGAGTGCTGGAACACGCAAACTGGCCGACCGCCCTACAAGGTTTCACGTTGAGAATATGCCCCAAAGTAATTCTGTTGTTGTACCCAAAGTATCCTCTGAGAAACGTGTCTATATTCCATTGGGATTTTTGGCTCCAGAAGAACTTGTCAGCGACCTTGTTTTCCTCATCCCCGACGCCACCCTCTACCATTTCGGCGTGCTCGAAAGCAGCGTGCACATGGCATGGGTGCGGGCGGTGTGTGGACGTCTGAAAAGTGACTATCGTTATTCCAAGGACATTGTCTACAACAATTTCCCTTGGCCGTCGCCAACGGAAGAACAGAGAGCCCGAATCGGACAGACCGCGCAGGCCATCCTCGATGCCCGAGCCCTCTACCCCGACAGCTCCCTGGCCGACCTCTACGACGACCAGACCATGCCATCCGAACTGCGCAAAGCCCACCAGGACAACGACCGCGCCGTGATGCAAGCCTATGGTTTCGACGCAAAAAGCACTACCGAAACTTCATGCGTCGCATCTCTTTTTAAATTATATAAACGACTAAGTAATAAATAGCAACTACAGCAATATGAAACGGATATTTATTCTTTTTGCCGCGATGCTGCCGCTGCTGGCGGGGGCGCAAGTGAACGACCGCGAGAGCTGCACCTCGATCATGGTGGGCAAGCGGGCTTCGACCGACGGAAGCGTCATCACGTCGCACACCTGCGACGGACGCTACCGTACCTGGATGACCATCGAGCCGGCCCAGAAGGCCGAGAAGGGCCGCAAGCACACCGTGCGCAAGGGCACCATGCACACGCGCTACAAGGACGACACCACCGGCGTGCGCGCCGTGGGCACCATCCCCATGGGCGACGCCACCTACGCCTACCTCAACACCGCCTACCCCTGCCTCAACGACCACCAGCTGGCCATCGGCGAGACCACCTTCGGCGGTCCCGACACGTTGCGCAACCCTGCCGGCATGTTCCAGATCGAAGAGCTGGAGCGCGTGGCCCTGATGAGCTGCACCACGGCTCGCGACGCCATACGTCTCATCGGCCGTCTGGTGGCCAAGTACGGCTACGGCGACGGGGGCGAGTGCATCACCATCGCCGACCGGCGCGAGGTGTGGCAGATGGAGATCCTGGGCTGCGGCAAGGAGGCTATCGGTGGCATCTGGGCCGCCCAGCGGGTGCCCGACGACCACGTGGCCGTCAGCGCCAACATCGCCCGCATCGGCCGCCTGCAGCGCGACAACCCCGAGTACTTCATGTGTTCCGACAACATCGAGGAGGTGGCCCAGCGCCACGGCCTCTGGGACGGCAAGGGCGAGTTCCTCTTCTGGCGCGCCTTCAACGACGACTACGCCCAAGGCAAGAACTTCCGCGAGCGCGAGTGGTTCATTCTCAATGCCCTGGCCCCCTCGCAGGGCTTCACCATGGACATGTCCGAGCTGCCCTTCAGCGTCAAGCCCGACTCGCCGGTCGACGTGACCGACGTCATGCGCTTGCTTCGCTCCACCTACGAGGGCACCGACATGGACATGACCAAGAACCTCAAGGTGGTCGTCAACCGCAAGCGCGACGACGGCAGCACCTACAAGGACACCATCACCAGCCCCGTGGCCAACCCCTGGCTCACCGGCACCATGCAGCAGACGCTCAACATGTTGGCCCCCGGTACCATCGATTTCAAGCGCACGGTCAGCGTGGCCTGGTGCAGCTACAGCTTCGTGGCGCAGCTGCGCGACTGGCTGCCCGACGCCGTGGGCGGCGTGTGCTGGATGGCGGTCGACAACCCCGGCCAGTCGCCTCGCGTGCCCATCTTCTGCGGCACCACCGAGCTGCCCGAGGCCTACGCCACCTGCGGCCAGCGCGTCTACGACCCCAAGGCCGTCCTCTGGCAGTACCGCCGCGCCAACAAGCTGGCCACCGTGGCCTGGCAGCGCACCCAGAAGCAACATATGGCCGCCGTGCTGCACCACGAGGGCAAGGCCTTTAGCGGCCTCAAGCCCCTGGAGGACAACATCATGAAGCTCGACAACGGCAAGAAGGTCACCAAGCTCCTCAACGACTACACCCGCCAGATCTACGACGGCACCGTGGCCGCCTGGAGCGAACTGGAGGCGCAGTACTGGCTCATGTTCGGCATGGGATTCTGAGGAGCGGAATGTGGAGAGTGGAAAGTGGAGAGTTGACCGCCAACTGCCAACATAAATGTTTCTAGGAGAAATCATAGCGCTCTTCGTCGCTGTCTCGTGGACGGTGACGGCGCTCTTCGCCGAGGTGGCGTCGAAGCGCATGGGTTCGCTGCCGCTCAACGTGGTGCGCATGACCATGTCGCTCACGCTGCTCGTCGTCACCCTCTGGCTCACCATGGGGGTGCCGTGGCCGCGCTACGCCGACGGCCCGACGTGGCTCTGGCTGCTGGTGAGCGGCGTGGTGGGCTACGTCATCGGCGACTACTGCCTGATGCAGGGCTACATCTACATCGGCTCGCGCATGGGCCAGCTCTTCATGACCCTCTCGGCCCCGACGGCGGCCCTGACGGGCTTCCTGCTGCTCGGCGAGCGCATGCGCCCCCTGGCCATCGTGGGCATGGTGGTCACCCTCTTGGGCATCGCCATGTCCATCCTCGGAAGCGGAAAGAGTAAAGATGAAAGTGGAAAGCGGAAGGAGGAGCACCGCGTCAGCCCGCCCTCCACTCACCACTCCCCGCTTTCCACTCTCCAGCTGCGCCTGCCGCGCCGCGGAGTTTTCTACGCTGCGGTAGCTGGTATCTGCCAAGGCTTCGGCCTGGTGCTGAGCAAGATAGGTCTGCAACACTACGACGCCGCCATGGCCGCTGCCGGGGTGACGGGGAGCATGGTGCCCGAGGGTGCTGTGCTGTCGCTTCCGCTGACCATCAGCGTCCCCTTCGCTGCCACCATGATCCGTGCCACGATGGGCCTCGCAGGCTTCTTCCTGCTGCTGCGGGTGTTCCACCGCGACTGGCGCGAGCGGCTGAGCCATGCCGTCCACGACCGGCGCGCCATGTGGTGCGTGCTGGGTGCCACCGTGTTCGGACCCTTCATCGGCGTCAGCGCCTCGCTGCTGGCCACGCAGTACACCTCGGCCGGCATCGCCCAGACCCTCTTCGCCCTCACGCCGGTGCTCATCATCGCCCCCGCCGCCTGGCTCTTCCACCAGCGCGTCACCCTGCGCGAGGTGGTAGGCGCCGTGGTCAGCGTCGTCGGCGTGTGCCTCTTCTTCCTCTAGTCCATTTTTCGACCCGAAAAAATAGATCGTGCACGATCTAATTTCATTTTTTCACCCCTTGTTGATACCCTCGCCGCCACCCCTCCGCGGGGTGCAAAACGGGCTTCCAGGAGCATTTTTGACCCTTGGAGGAAGTTAAAACGCAGTGAAACAGCGCACAATACGGTTTCTGGACCCTCAAAAAGCCCTATCATCTCCGCATCACCTCCGCGTTAGGTCCGCGGTAAGTCCGGGGATAGTCCGCCCGCGGGCGGACTATCCCCGGTGTAAAAGCGGTGTTCATCCGAGGGTGATAGAGATAGATCGTGCACGATCTAATTTGATTTCGTGCCGTGCCGAAAGATTATTTTTTTGCCGTGTAAAAAAAAATGTTTAACTTTGCATTGCTAATTCAACGAGAATCGCTAACACCACTAGAGACAACTTTTTCAGAAATAATACCGAAAACGACAACCTAAATATAAATTAAATCTTTTACAAAATGCGCGTAATTATTTCGAAAGACTACGATGAGATGTCGGTTTGGGCTGCCAACTATGTGGCCAAACGGATTCTCGATTTCAATCCCACGGCGGAGCACCCCTTTGTGCTAGGTTGCCCCACCGGTAGTTCGCCCCTCGGGCTGTACCAGCACTTGGTGGAACTGAACAAGAAAGGCGTTCTGAGTTTCCAGAACGTGGTGACGTTCAACATGGACGAGTATGTCGGCCTCGATGTGAAACATCCGGAGAGTTACCACTCGTTCATGTGGAACAACTTCTTCAGCCACATTGACATCAAGCCCGAAAATGTGCACATCCTCGACGGCAACGCCCCCGACCTGATGGCGGAGTGTGCTCACTATGAGCAAATGATAGCCGAGGCTGGCGGCATCGACCTCTTCATGGGCGGTGTGGGCCCCGACGGACATATTGCCTTCAACGAGCCGGGCTCGTCGCTCACCAGTCGCACTCGTGTCAAGACCCTCACTACGAACACCATCCAGGCCAACTGCCGCTTCTTCGACAACGACGAGAGCCTGGTGCCCAAGCAGGCCCTCACCGTCGGTGTGGGGACCGTCATGGATGCCCGCGAGGTGCTCATTCTCTGCAACGGCCCCAAGAAAGCCCGTGCCCTGCACCACATGATAGAGAGCGGAGTGAACCACATGTGGACCAGCAGCATGCTGCAGATGCACCAGCACGCCACGGTGGTGTGCGACGAAGAGGCCACGGTGGAGCTGAAAATCAGCACCTACCAGTATTTCAAGGACAAACAGCGCCTGGAAAAAACCGTCGAACGTTTCGTCAACCTCTTCTAATCTTCAACCTATAGCAACGATCACGAATGAAATATAGAAACCTAACCTCGAGTGAAATAGATCAGCTCGAGCGGCTGGGCAACTGGGCCGACGACTGGTCGGCCGTGCAGGTGGCTGAGCCGTTCTGCGCGGAGTGCCTGAGGGGCAACAGCTTCGAAGGGGCGGTGCGTCTGGGCGCCATCGCGCAGGGGCGGGTGGTCCACGGCGACCTCTCGCTGCGCGAGGGCATCTACGATTCCACCCTGTCGGCGACGACGGTGGGCGACCACCCCGCCATACACCACGTGCGGATGCTCGACGGCTATACGCTGGACGACAACGTGTTGCTTTTCAACGTGGGCGAGATGACCTGCAGTTCCGACCCGACGAAGGCCGTGTGGCTGGAGCCGATGAACGAGAACGGCGGCCGTCGGCTGCTGCCGTTCAGCGGCATGACCATCGGCGACGCCTACCTCTGGGCCCGCTACCGCGGCCGCAAGGGCTTGATGGACAAGTTGGAAGCGTTCACCTACGCCGCCCTGCAGAGCCCGGAAGGGGGCTACGGCCGGGTGGGCGACTGCGCGGTGGTGAAGAACTGCCAGACGGTGCGCAACGTGGCCATCCGCTCGACGGCCGACGACCGCACTGTCGTCGACGGCTGCATCGTGCTGAGCGACGGCGTGGTGGGCACGGGCTGCACGGTGGAGCATGGCGTCATCGCCGAGCGCTTCCTGCTGGGCGAGCATGTGCACCTGGAGTTCGGCCTGCGGCTGAACGACACCGTGGTGGGCGACAATTCGACCCTGGCGCGCTGCGAGGTGGGCAACAGCATTATCTTCCCCGCCCACGAGCAGCATCATAACAACTCGTTCCTCATCGCCGGCCTCATCATGGGGCAGAGCAACATTGCCGCCGGCGGCACCATCGGCAGCAACCACAACAGTCGTACGGCCGACAACGAGCTGGCCGCCGGGCGCGGTTTCTGGCCGGGGCTCTGCTGCTCGTTCAAGCACTCGAGCCGCTTCGCCTCCTACTGTCTGCTGGCCAAGGCCGACTACCCCTCGGAGCTGGACATCCGGCTGCCCTTCGCGCTGGTGAACAACAACGTCAGCCAGAACCAGTTGGAGGTGATGCCGGCCTACTGGTGGATGTACAACATGTACGCCATGGACCGCAACAGCAAGAAGTTCGCCAGACGCGACAAGCGGGTGGTCAAGGCGCAGCACGTGGAGTTCGACAACCTGGCACCCGACACCGCCGAGGAGATCCTGCGCGGTATGGAGTTGCTGCGCGGGTGGATGGGGGCTGCGGTCGACGGCCGGGTCTGTGCCGACGGCATGGAGAACAGCAAGCGTCCCACGGTGATCCTGAAGGCTCGCGAGGGCTTGCAGGCCTACGAGGAGATGGCGGTCCACTACGCCATGAAGACCCTCGGCGAGCAGTATGGCGATACGGTGCCGCCCGCCGCCCTCGGCGCCCAGCCGCGCTGCACGCGGTGGGTCAACGTGGGTGGGCAGCTGGTGGCGGCCGACGACATGGAGCGCCTGATGGACGACGTGGAGCAGGGCGCCATCGACAGCTGGGATGCGCTGCACCGCCGTCTCGACAGCCTCTGGGAAGCCTACCCCGCTTGCAAGCAGGCCCACGCCTACGCGGTGCTGTGTGCCCTTGCCGGGACGGAGGAGATCGACGCTGCGACGTGGCAGCGCTTCCGCCAGCGCGAGGCGGCAATCCTGCAATATATCGAAGAGCAGAAGGTGGCCAGCCGCCGCAAGGACGACGTCAACCCCTATCGTCGCATGACCTACTGGGACGACGCCGAGCGCGAGGCGGTGCTCAGCTAGTGAGCAGTGTTTAGTGTTCAGTGTTTAGTGTTCAGTGTTTAGTGTTTTGCTGCCACTCACTGAACATTGAACACTAAACACTGAACACTATACTCACTCGAGGTAGTCCGACGGGATGATGGTGCTGCCCTTCTTGCCCTTGCTGACTTTGACGTTGTCGATGCCCTCGAGGGCGAGGATCTGGTTGGCCGTGGTGGTGATGCTGCGGCCCGAGGGAAGTAGCTTCTTGCGGCTGCCCTCGAAGGCGGCGAGGGCGTCTTGGATGTTCTTGCCCACGGCGTCGTACTCGTGGAGGAAGTTGCCTGTGCGCTCGATCATCTCCTGCGCCAGCTCGTAGAGGCGCTGGTGGTTGCGCTCCTGGTCGATGTGGGTCCAGGTGATGCGGATGATGCGCAGGGCGGCGTAGAGGGTCTGCTCGTCGGCGATGAACACCTTTTTCTGCATGGCATCCTGCCAGAGTGTGGGCTCCTCCTGAAGGACGTCGCGGAGGGCCGGCACGTGCGGCACGAACATGATGACGAAGTCGAGGTGGGGGTTGACCTGGTACTGCGGGTAGTTCTTGGCCGAGAGTTCGTCGACGTGCTTCTTGAGGCTGGCGATGTGCTCGCGGAGATACTGGCGTCGCAGCAGTTCGTCCTCGGCGTTGGCGTAGTTGATGTAGGCCGTCATGGAGACCTTGGAGTCGATGATGACGTCGCGGCTCTCGTCGAGGTGGAGGAGCACGTCGGGGCGAAGGTTGTCGCCACCCTCGGGGCGGATGGTCTGTCCGTCGGCGTCGCGCAGCACGGCCTGCACCTCGAAGTCTTTGCCTTCGGTGAAGCCCTGTGTGGCGAGGAGGTTGCTCAGCACCACCTCGCCCCAGTCGCCCTGGGTCTTGCTCTCGTGCTTGAAGGCGCGAGTCAGCTCTTCGGCGCTCTTCTGGGCCTCGATGCTCTGGTTGATCATGTGCTCCATGTTGGTCTTGATCTCGGCGCTCATGGTGGTCTGGGCCGAGGTGTTCTTGGCCATCTCCTCCTTCATCTTGTCGATGGTCTCCTTGAGGGGCTTGACGATGCTGTCGATGTTGCGGGTGCTGGCGTCGGAGAACTCCTCCTGGCGCTGCTTGAGCATGGTGTTGGTGGTGTTCTCCACCTGCTCGCGCAGGGCTTTGATGGTGTCGGTGAAGCGCTTTTCGAGGGCCTCGGTGGAGGCCTGGTGGCGGCGGTCCTGCTCGCGGACGAAGGCCTCGTGGTTCTGCTTCAGCTCGTCGACCACGGTGTTGTGGCGCTTGACGACCTCCTCTTTGTAGTCGGCCAGGCGCTTGTCGGCCTCGGCCTTGGCAGCTTCCAGGGCTTGGGCGGCCTCCTCTTTGGCGGCCTGCAGGGCCTGCGAGGCGGCGGCTTGCTGGCTTTCCAGCTGGCGGTTGAGGAGGGTGGTCTCGGTGGCATGGCTCTGGTTGGCGGCGGCTAGCTGTGCCTCGAGGGTCTGCTTTGCGGCGGTGAGGCTGTTCTTGCTGCGCCCGGCGATGAGAAGCCCGGCGAGCAGACCTGTCGCCAGGGCCACGAGGGCAATGATGATAGTGGTGATCAGTGGACTCATAATTCTTAGCTTTTAATTGGTTATCGTCCCCACGAGTCGCGGTCGAGGGAGCGGTAGGTGATGGCCTCTTGCAGGTGGTAGGGGCGGATGTCGGGGCTGCCATCGAGGTCGGCGATGGTGCGGCTGACGCGTGGATTGGCGTATTCGGGATCAAGCTCTATGGCGCGGTCGAAGTCGGCAATGGCTTCGTCGTAGCGTTGCTGCTTGTAGCGTAGGAAACCGCGATTGTTCCAGGCTTCGGCGCGCTTGGGATTGAGCCGGATGGCCTGCTCGTAGTCCGCCAGTGCTCCCTCGGCGTCGCCCAGGGCGTCACGCGCGATGCCGCGATTGTTGTAGCAATCGAAGTCGCGAGGCGTGAGTGCTATGGCCTGGGTGAGGAGTTCCACTTGGCGTTCCGGCTCATCGTCGCCAAGACGTAGAGCCTCGAAGAACAATGCCTCCGAATCCCATTGCCTGTGGTGTCGTTCGCCGTATTGCACATTCCGGGTCCACACCACCACGTTGCCCACTTCCACGCGCCAGCGGTGGCAGGGCGTTTTCTGTCTCTTCCTGTGTTTTCTGTTTATGAGCATACGTTGTAAATCCAATTGTATTTCTTTTGCCACTCCTGGGTGCGCAGGGCGTCGGCCACGGGGGCGGTGGTGTATCGGTCGGCAAGGCGGTCGAGGTATTCGGCTGCAGCCATCCAGACCTCTTCGCGGCCGAACATCCGTTTGGGTACCCAACGGAAGAATTCGTTTGCCAAGGGGTTGCTTTTGTGTTTGCTGTCGACGAGAGCGCTGAAGGCTGTCTTCATCTCTTCGAGCAACTTTTGCAGCGACGTGTCGGGGTGAAGCGCAAGGTATTCCTTCACGTTGCGTGCCGTGAAGAGGAACAGGTGCTCGAAGTTGAACCAGTAGGAGGGGTCGGACAGCAGGCGTGCATCTTCGGCGCTGTCGCGGCAGTCGAGGTGTTTGACGGCGTAGTAGAGCTGCTGCCTGCCCATCTGTTCGCCCACTCGGAAGTGGAGCCCAAAGCAGACGTAGTCATCATAGCGCGAATCATATTCGTCGCAACAGCCCTTCAGGCTTACACCGGCCTCGGTGGCGAAGCCCGCCAGCTCGCGGTAGGTGAACGCAGTCGGTAGGTTGCGCGACAGCTTGCGAAGCTTGGTCAGGGTGCCTTTTTGTTCCGCTGGCGGTACGGCGATGCCCACCATCACATAGTCGGTACAGGTGGCATCGCGCTCCATCCAGCGGCGGTATTCGTCGGGATGCGAGGTACGGAAGCGTTCGATGCGTCGCATATCTTCCTCGCTGGCGGGATTCAGGTCTTCCGCTATTGTTTCGAGGTATTTCATTGCCGGCACGCCCGCCAGGCGGCGTCCGTGGTTGTCGAAGAGGTCGCGCAGCACTATTTGCCGATATCTTCGTCCGCCGCAGCGTATTTTGCCATCCACCACCTCGGCATCGAAAGGCTCGTAGTAGCCCGGCCATACGCCTATGACCAGCGACACGTAGCCGTCGAAGTTCACCCAGGTGTTCGGTTCGTAGGTCATGGCTGTTCTGGTCTTTTCCATATCATTTTTGTTCTATTTTCCCCACGAGTCGCGGTCGAGGGAGCGGTAGGTGATGGCCTCTTGCAGGTGGTAGGGGCGGATGTCGGGGCTGCCATCAAGGTCGGCGATGGTGCGGCTGACGCGCAGGATGCGGTCGTAGGCGCGGGCGCTGAGGCCGAGGCGGTTCATAGCCTGCTCCATGATGGCGCGGCATTCGTCGGTGAGGGCGCAGTGTTCGCGGGTGAGCTTGCTGGTCATCTGGGCGTTGCAGTGCACGCCGGGGTGGCCTTGGAAGCGGGCGGTCTGGATGGCGCGGGCGGCGAGCACCCGCTCGCGGATGGCGGCGCTGCTCTCGGCGCGCCCCTCTTGGTTCAGCTGGCTGACGGGCACGGGGGTGACCTCGATGTGGAGGTCGATGCGGTCCATCAGGGGGCCGCTGACCTTGTTCAGGTAGCGCTTCACGGCGCCGGCCGGGCAGGTGCACTCCACGGTGGGGTGGTTGTAGTAGCCGCAGGGGCAGGGGTTCATGGCGGCGATGAGCATGAACGAGGCGGGGTACTCGATGGTCATCTTGGCCCTCGAGATCGTCACGCGGCGTTCCTCCATGGGCTGGCGCAGCACTTCGAGCACCGTGCGCTTGAATTCCGGCAGTTCGTCGAGGAAAAGCACCCCGTTGTGCGCCAGGCTGATCTCGCCCGGCTTGGGGTTGGCGCCGCCGCCCACGAGGGCCACGTCGCTGATGGTGTGGTGCGGCGCGCGGAAGGGGCGCACGGCGATCAGCGAGTCCTCCTTGCGCATCAGGCCCGCCACGCTGTGTATCTGCGTAGTCTCCAGGCTTTCGCTCAAGGTCAGCGGCGGCAGGATGCCCGGCATGCGTTTGGCGAGCATAGTCTTACCCGAGCCCGGGGGGCCTATCATGATGGCGTTGTGGCCACCGGCAGCGGCAATCTCCAGGCAGCGCTTGACGGTCTCTTGCCCCTTGACGTCGGCGAAGTCGTACTCGTAGCTGTTCAGCGAACGGGCGAACTCGGCGCGGGTGTCCACCACCGTCTGCTCGATGGTGCCCTCGCCGTTGAAGAAGTCGGCCACCTGCCGCAGGTTCTCTGCGCCATAAACCTCCAGGTTGTTCACTATGGCGGCCTCGCGGGCATTGGCGGCGGGGATGACGATGCCCTTGCACTGGCGGCGGCGCGCCTCGATGGCGATGGGCAGCACCCCCTTGATGGGGCGCAGCGTGCCGTCCAGTCCCAGCTCGCCCATGATGACATAGCGGTCCAGCTCGTCGCTCTTCACCATGCCCATCGAGCCGAGGATGCCCAGCGCGATGGTGAGGTCGTAGGCGGTGCCCTCCTTCTTCAGGTCGGCCGGGGCCAGGTTGACGATGACGTTCTGGTTCGGGACCTTGAAGCCCGACTCGAGGAAGGCCGACGAGATGCGCTGGCCGCTCTCCTTGACGGCGCTGTCGGGCAGGCCCACAATGGAGAATCCCGCCCCGGGGCCGGCGGTCACTTCCGCCGTCACCGTCACGGCTCCAACGCCGATGATAGCACTCCCGTATGTCTTGACTAGCATAGCATTCTGTCCGTTTAAAATGAGAGTGCAAAGATACTCATTATTTGCCATACGGCAAAATAAATTTGGCCATGTGGCAGATTGTGTGTATCTTTGCAGCCAGTATTAACAGTAAAAACTATAGACAATTATGAAAGACATCATGCCCGTCAATGGCCAGTTCGCCATGCCCGCCCTGCCTTACGAGGCGCTGGGCGACGTCATCAGCCAGCAGACCCTCTCGTTCCACCACGGCAAGCACCTGAAAGCCTACGTGGACAACCTCAACAAGCTCCTGCCCGGCAGCGGCCTCGAAGGCCTCGCGCTGCAGGAGGTGGTGCGCCGCAGCGAAGGCGGCCTGTTCAACAACGCCGGACAGGTGCTCAACCACACCATGTATTTCGAGCAGTTCAGCCCCTCAGCCCGTCCCATGAGCGCCGCTTTCGCCGCCCGTATCGAAAAGGACTTCGGCAGCGTCGAGGCATTCCGCAAAGAGTTCGAGCAGAAGGGCGCCACCCTCTTCGGCAGCGGCTGGGTGTGGCTCAGCGCCGACAAGGAGGGCAAGCTGGTCATCACGCAGCAGCGCAACGCCGAGAACCCCGTCACCACCGGTCTCACGCCCCTGCTGACCTTCGACGTGTGGGAGCACGCCTACTACCTCGACTACCAGAACCGCCGCGCCGACTACCTCGCCGCCCTTTGGCAGCTCGTCGACTGGCCCGTGGTCGAAGGCCGCCTGTAGCCGCTTCATTGTCGCCCTCGTCAATCCTGAACGGACCCTCTGCGGAGCGGTCCGTTTTTCTGTTTCCGGGCTCGCTTCGACGTTTTCTCCATTTGGCGGTTACCAGTGTCGCTATAGGACTTCGATGCAGTAGGTGAAGGTGTAGCGCCCGGCGGGAGCGAGGCGGTGGATGTACTGGCGGCACGAGATGTCGGCCGCGAAGCCCTGCGGGTCGCAGATGCCGCACCATGGCTCGAGGCAGACGAAGGGACAGCCCGCCTTGTGGGGCGCCCATATACCGAAGGCCTCGGCCTGCGGGCAGTCGACGCGCAGCACGGGGTGCCGATGCTTGTCACACAGTTCGGCGCAGGTTACCTGCCCATCCTCGAACATCAGTGCGTCGTGGGCGAAGGTGTCGCCGGTGATGGGCATCATCTGTTCGACAGTCTGCGGCTCCGCCAGCCGAACGCGGTTGCCGTCGGCAAGGCCGGAGACGATGACGGGTTGCACCGGCTGGCCGTCGCTACTGTAGTAGCGCACGTAGCCGTGCACGTCGTCGTCGCGTCGGTAGTCGGGCAGCAGGAAGCCCGGATGGGCGCCGATCTGGAAGTAGGAGTCGTGCTCGTCGAGGTTCTCGACGGTCCATACGGCCTCCACCGTACTGCCGACGAGGCGGTAGTCCACCGTCAGTCCGAGTCGGTAGGGGTAGCTGCCGCCTGCGGGAAAGAGGGCTTGCATGGTCATGCTGGTCGCGGTCCTCGCCCCGTCGTCCACATGGAACTCGCTGTCGCGGGCGTAGCCGTGCTGTTTCATGGGGTAGGGGGTGCCGTCGATGTGCAGCTCGTTGTTGTAGGGTTTCCCCACGGCGGGGAAGAGTATCGGTGCGTGACGGTTCCAGTAGGCGTCGTCGCCCGTCCACAGGAGCTCGTGCCCCTGCTTCCGTAGGCTTACCATTTCGGCCCCGTGCGTCGTGACCTCGAGGGTCAGAATGTCATTGCTGAGAGTCATTGTCTTGTCTGTTTTTCAGCTGCAAAGATACGAAAAATAATTCAATCGGCAGCGAATATTTGTCACTTTCGGGTAGCTCTGCGGGGGGATGTCTGCCGGCGGGTGCTGCGACCGCAATATAATTTATAAATAAATTATATTGTCTCCGTACAGCAACCCCCTTGTTTACCAGCCATCAAGCCTGTACCAACCCTATACCAACTCTATACCAAGTCTATACCAACTCTATGGTGACACCCTGATGACGCCCGGATGCAACCCCCTTGCAACGCTGATGCTGCGCGCGTTTTCGACATGAACATAGGGACTTCCCAGCTTGTTGGTATGGACTTGCCAGGTACTTTACAGGTATCTTCTGGGGAAAAAGTTCCGTCAATTCAAAAAAAATTCGTACTTTTGCAGCCGATTCCGGTGAGCGTGTCGGTAGCCGGAACATGGTGTGAATCTGTAAGAACCATGCAAGTTGGGCACATGGTCGCGACCGAAAGGGAGCAACCATATAATGTATGGTTTAACTTAATGGTTTTTACAAATGAAATCACAAAATCAGCTTCAACATTTGGTGTATGCGTTGATCACGGTGGTCATCACCGTCCACGCGTTTGTTTTCTATAGTTTGTATGTCGTCGAGGGCGACGTCTTGATGCAGGCCACCGGTGCGACGTCGGTGCTGCAGGCCATCGACAGCCAGGGCGGCGTCTACATGTTCGGCACCTACCTTCCGATATGGCTGGTGATTGTCGTCGAGACGGTGTGCGCTTTTCTGCTTGCGGTATGTGTGGGCAGTCCGCTGGCGTTCCGCCTCGCCAGCCGCAAGTTCGACCCGCGTCGCAATCACCCGATGATCTTCGAGTCGGCCGTCATCACGGCCACCGTCTGCCTCATGTGCCCCTCGATGAGCCTGCTGGCAGATGTCTTCTATTATCCTTATTATGAGGGGTTCGACGTTGTCGACTTCCTCTGCCGCTGGTTCCGCCTGGTGTGCTACAACCTGCCCTTTGCCTATTTCTCGCAGATGTTCTTTGTACAGCCGTTTGTGAGGTTTGCCATCCGCCGTATTTTCCCCGCCAACATCGCGCAGCGCGACGAGCGCAACGCCACCAAGACGGTCAAGCCGGCCGACGAGACCGAGGCCATCGCCGACGTGATCATCCGCGAAAAGGAGATCGCCGCCGGCAAGTGACTCTGGAAAGCGGTGGGAAATCAGTAGTTGAATACGTTGAAGGCGTCCTTCGTGTGGCGGATTTCGGCGGTGGCGCCGCTGCCGACGATGGCAATGATGTCGAAGCGCAGGGGCTCGGTGCGGCGGGTGCGGCGCACGTAGTTGTTGGCCACGCGGATGATGTTCTGCCGCTTGCGGTGGTTGACGGCCTGCTCGGCGGCGAAATAGTCCTCGCTGGTGCGGGTCTTCACCTCGATGACGGCCAGCTCGCCGTGGTCCAGCGCGATGATGTCCACCTCCTTGTGCTCCTTGCGGTAGTGCCGCTCGAGGATGACGCATCCCTGCTCCTCCAGGTACCGCGCTGCCATCTGCTCCCCCGTCTCGCCCAGCTCCTTGGCCTCCTGCCTGCTCTCCACGCTCCGCTCCTTCGCCGGCGCAAACCGGAATTTCACCTGTGCCATAGTTGATTAGAATTGAAAGATTGTGGTTCCTGACAAAAAAAGCGTCTTCTCCCGCCCCCAAAGCACTTTGTTGCCAATGGTTTGCTTGATGTGCGTAAGTCTTTTCTCAGCAATTCAGATAGTAACTGTAATCCCTTCTCAGTCAAGAAATATGCTTGGTCTGGACGACTATCTGAATTCG
>CAMHDJ010000003.1 GCA_946183915.1 uncultured Bacteroidales bacterium
GGCAGCCGTCAGTCGGCCTTCCAGGCGCGGAAGGTGCAGGCGAAGTGGGGGTCGCCGTTGTGCTTGACGCTGAAGCCCATGCCCGCATCGGCGGCCACCTTGGACATCTCCTCCATGCGGCGCTGGCATTTATTGACGCCGCCCAGGCCGTGGGTACACTGCATGTAGCAGCCCTTGTGCCCAGCCTGGTGGTGCAGCTCGAAGCTACCGAAGCCCAGTTTCTTGGCGCGCTGTTCCAGGCGGTCGAAGGCGCGGTCGGCCGAACAGCCGTGCGAGACGAAGACGGTGTCGATCAGGGTCATGCCCCCGTCCGACTGGGCCTCATTGGCCTCCGTGCGGAGGGAGTCGAACTCCGCCTCGAAGTCGTCCCACTCGTCCTCCCAATCACCCAGGTCGGCGTTCAGCAGCTGCACGAAGACCACGTGCAGCACCAGTTCGCGCGCCTCGGGCATGTCGAGCAGACGGGTAGAGAGGAGCGCCGGGTCGTCGCAGACGAAGGTGCAGTGCGCAATCGGAGTGCCCCAGAAGCGGACGTCGAACTCGACGCCATCGGTGGTTACGCGCGTCCAGCCCAGCCGGACGTTGAGCACCCACTTGGGCACCCCCCGCATCCGGAGGCACCAGACACTGTCGTTCAACGCCTCGAGGCTGACGCCGTCGTCGTCGAGCGACTGGGAGGAGGCGTGGTCGATGTGGAGCGTGTCGTCGCTGCCGTCGTAGACGCGGGTGAAGAAGTGCAGGCTGTCGCGCCAGCCGTAGGTGACCAGCTGCCGCTCGGTGGTGTTGGAGATGAGGGCAAAGTCGTAGCCCTCGGCCTCGCAGGTGCTCTCCACCTCGCCGGCCGTCACGCCGCCCGGAAATGCCTCCAGCGTCGGCGCCTCGCGATGGCGGCAACCCGTAGCCATCAGGGCCGCCACCGCCATTGTCATAATGATGTAGTGCTTCATAATTCTTGTTTTTTTAAGGAGTTAAGTGGGTAAGTAGTTATCGCTCGCTGCGCTCGCTAGTAGTTAAGACAAATGCTCTCGTCTACGGTATTGCCTTATCTACTTAACTACTGTCTACTTAACTACTGATTCTTTTTCATTTTAAGGAGTTAAGAAGTTAAGGAGTTATCACTCGCTGCGCTCGTTAGAAGTTAAGACAAATGCTCTCGTCTACGGTATTGCCTTATCTACTTAACTACTGTCTACTTAACTACTATTTTCAATTATTAATTCCCAATTCCTCCACGCTGATGCCCAGCAGCTGCATCTTCTGCCGGATGAGGGGCAGCTCCTCCTCGAGGAACTCGCGCCGCTGGTGGGCGAGGATGCGCTCGCGGGCGTCGGCACCGACGAAGTAGCCCACGCCGCGGCGCTGATAGATGATCTCTTCCTGCTGCAGGTAGTCGAACGAGCGCACCACCGTGTTGGGGTTCACGCCCATCTGGGTGGCCACGTCGCGCACGCTGGGCATACGGTCGTCGGCCACGATCTGCCCTTGCAGCACCTGCTCCATCAGCCAGTCGGCTATCTGCAGGTATATCGGTTTCTGTTTCCTAAAGTCCATAGTTGTTACGGTTATAGTTCATTAATGTTGAGGGTGAGACTGACGCCGTCGACATCTATCTTGCAGCGCCCGTCGCCGAGGATGGTCTTCCCGCTCTCCTTACGTGTCGGTCGTTCGCTGGTGATGTTCAGGTACTTCTTTATCCCCTCCATCTCTATCGTCATGCCTGCCTCAACAGGTGCCATCATGGTCAGCGAGCCGCTTACGCCCTCGATGCTAATTTCCTCGGGCAGCGTGGGATATTGGGCGAAGACGTCGAAGAAGACGCCGTCCACAGTCAGCTCGCGGCTAGCGACACTGTCAATTCTGACGTTCGTCGACACCATATCCATGTCTATCTCGTCCAGGACGATGCCGCGGGGCACCTCAATGGTGAGGTTCTTTTCTATACCCTCGAGACTCTCCTTATTTCGGGGATTATATGTCTTTCCGCTCCGGCAGAACTGGATATTCAGGCAGCCTTCGTCGTCGACATAATAGCGCATGCGGCTGGTGTCGTCGAGCGCATAGCTTGCTTCCTCGTGGATGCGCACGTCGGGGATGTCGGCATAGACAATGTCTACCTGGCCGCCCAACCATGTCAAATTGATCTCTCTGACAGGCTGCTCCAGCGTAGCGTCGCCGACTTGGTAAAGTTCAGGGTGCTCGTAGCTGTAATTCACCTCACCCTTGTGGTTGAAGATGTGGCAGCCTGTCAGCAGGCAAGAAGCCAGTACGATAAATGCTATCTTTTTCATAATTCCTAATTACTAATTTCTAGTTTCCACTCAATAGGCCATTCTGTTCAGGCGGCGCCAGCTGAGCCAGCCGAAGAGGGCCGTCAGCAGCACGTTGAAGCCGATGGTTACACCGAAGATCCAGTTGACCATCTGCTCGCCGCTCATGCGGTCGGGCAGCTGCATGAACCAGTCCATGAAGCTGCTGTCGGAGAAGACGGCCACCATCACGGGCATGAGGATGATGCTGATGGCAAAGTTGATGACATAGAGCCAGAGGATGGTCTGCAGCACCTTGTGGCGTTTGAAGATGGTGCTGGTGAAGAGGAACATCAGCACGGTGGAGATGTAGCCTATCCAGCTGGCCACCTGCCACATCCAGCCGAAGTGCAGGAAGGCCTCGGCCCCCTCCTCGGCGACAGCGTAGTCGCTCAGGGCCGACATGTCGAAGGTGAAGGGAAAGCCCATCTCGCCCTGCCAGATCCACTCCTGCCACGGGCCGAAGGGGACGACGGTGAGGAACACATCGAGCACCAGGCTACCCAGGTAGACGGCCAGCGGGCACACGATGAGCGAGAAGAGCAGCGCCGAGCAGAACTTCTCCGCCTTCGAGGCGGGAAGCATGGCGTAGTAGATGCCCTCGTTGCGCAGGTTCCAGGTGCGGTACATGCGCGAGGGGGCCATGATGGCGGCGATATAGGCCACGCATTCAATCATGATGAGGCGCAGGTCGGCCGGCATGTGGGCGTCGCCGCCGCCGAAGACATACATCATCAGCCACACGGCAAACGGCAGGGCGGCCAGGATAATCATTGTGGTGCCGAACATCGGCCACATATTGCGAAAGTCTTTCGCTACGACTTTACAGAAACGATTCCAATCCATAAGGTTTAAGGTTTAAAGTTTAAGGTTTAAGGTTTTAATAGGTCATACGGTCCATCCGGCGGCGGCTAAGCCAGGCCAGGAAGAGGGTTGCGGCGGCCTCGACGGCTATCACGACCCAGTAGCCTTGCGGCCTGCTGTCGAAATAGAGGGGGAAAAACACCAACCCTCCGATCATCAAGAGGAACAGCAGCACCTGCAGGATGCCGCGGAGGGTGTTGTTGGCCACCGTATTGGCCCATATCATGCCAAACATGGCCACGAGGAAGGTGAACAGGGTGCCCAGCACCATCGGCAGGTCGAGGAACCTAAGCGTCTCCGACTGCCAGAAGTACTTCGTGTAGCCCGGCAGGTGCACCGCCGTCAGCAGCACGTCCTCCGCCAGGCCGATGGCCATCAGCACCACGACGGTCAGCACCATCAGCGTGGCAATCGAGGCGTGCTTCTCGGCCTTGGTGGCGGGCAGCATGGCAAAGTAGATGCCGCGCTTCTTCTTGCCCACGTTGGGATAGACCTGCGTGGGAATCATCAGCGCCCACCAGGCCACCATGCACACCATCAGTGCCAGTCGGTATAAGGTGCCGTGGGTATATTCATTGCCCAGCAGCTGCTGGCTCAGCACCATCAGCGGCGTAAAGGCCAGCGCCATCCACAGGCCCGAATAGAGGGTCTCCTTGGGGCAACTGCGCACATCGTGCCGCACCAGCCGCCCGTAACGCTTTATGTCGAATGTCTGACTCATGCGAACAGCTCTTTAATCTTCTCCTTGTTGCGCAGCACAGCGTTGAAGAGGGCCTCGATGTTGAGCTGGCTCTCCTCGCCGCTCTCGTTGGCCACCACATTCATATAGCCGCCTGGCAACAACTCGCTGTAGAGGGCATCCGGACGCTCCGCACCGCCATACTCGAAGAAGAGCTTCTCGGTGATCTTCTGCACCGAAGCATCGAGCAGCACGGCATTGTGGCTCAGGATGACGATGGGGTCGATGAGGTTCTCCACGTCCTTCACCTGATGGGTGGAGATGATGATGGTCTTGCCCTCGTCGGCGATCTTGCTCAGTATGGAGCGGAACTGGGCCTTGCTGGGGATGTCAAGGCCGTTGGTGGGCTCATCGAGCAGCACGTAGTCAGTGCCCAGCGACAGGCTGGCGGCAATGAGGCTCTTCTTCTGCTGGCCGAAGCTCATCTCGCGGAACTTTCGGTCGGGCTCCACCTCCAGTTCCTGCATCAGGTGGAGGAAGGTGCCCTGCGCGAAGGTGGGATAGAAGGGACTGAGCTCGTCGACATACTTCTGCGGTGTGGCGTTGTCGGGCAGCGTCACCTCGTCGGGAAGGAAGACGATGCACTGCAGCATCGCCGGCAGGCGGTCGTAGCTGGTGAGGCCGTCGACCGTGCAGCTACCCATCGAGGGGCGCTGAAGGCCACAGATGATCTTGAGCAACGTGGTCTTGCCCACGCCGTTCTCGCCCAGCAGGCCGTAGATGGCGCCCTGCGGGAAACTCAGGTTGATATTGTTGAAGACCGGAGTCTTCTTGTAGCTGAAGTCAAGGTTCTTTATCTCTATCATATCTTTGTTTTTTTAGGAGTTAAGTAGGTAAGTAGTTATCGCTCGCTGCGCTCGCTAGTAGTTAAGACAAATGCACCGGCCGGTTGCAGTATTGCCTTATCTACTTGACTACTGTCTACTTGACTACTTATTTATATTTCACTGCTGTGCCGAACACCAGCACCTCGGCGGCCTGGGCCATGATGCTGTTGGTGGTGTAGCGCACGCCGACGATGGCGTCGGCGCCCATGCGGACGGCCTGGTCCACCATGCGCTGGGTGGCTATCTCGCGGGCCTTCTCCATCATGTCGGTGTAGCTGCCCAGCTCGCCGCCCACCATGCCCTTGAGCTGCTGGCCGAAGTCGGCAAACATGTTCTTGGCGCGGATGGTGCTGCCGGTGACCACTCCGAGCGCTTCATACTGTACCCCTTGCAGGGTTTCTACTGTTACGATTTTCATAGCTTTAACTTATTATTATTACATTTGTGGCATATTGGTGTCGGTGGCGCCTTGGCGGGCCTTGCTCTCGAGCTCCATCTTGCCGATGCGCCAGGTGAGGCCGAGACTGACGAAGCGCGAGTCGAAGCGCTGGCTGCCGGTGGTCTGGTACTGCGGCGCCGTGGTATTGTCGCCCCATTCGGCCATGCCGAAGATGTCGTTGACGTTGAAGTAGACGCTCAGCTGGCGGTTGAAGAAGTCGCTGCTCATGCCGAAGTCCACCCCCTTGTTGGCCACACTCATGCTGTACAGACCCAGCTGCGGCGAACGGTAGTGGGCGTTGGCGAAGACCTCCAGCTTGTTCCACAGCTTGGCCCACATACGCAGGCGTGCCGTCCAGCTCCAGTGGTTATCGCTGAAGCCCTGATAGTTGTAGGCATAGTTGAACACCGAGGCGTTGAGGCTCACGTTGAAGAAACCCGTGGGACGGTACATGATGTTGGCGTCGAGGCCCTCGGTGTGGCTGGAGCCGATGTTGACGGGATAGCTATAGTTGACCAGATAGGCGCCGAAGTAGGGGTCGGTAGTGGCGGCGGTCATGGTGCCCTGCTCGTTGGTGTTGGCACGGTAGTAGGCGCTGAGGCTCACCATGCCGAAGCCCGGCACAAACTGGCTGGCCGCAGCCTCCAGGTTGTGGGTGTAGGTGCGCAGCAGGGCGGGGTTGCCGGTGCGGAAGCTGTAGTCGTCGTAGAGGCGGAAGTCAATGAGGTTCAGCAGATCGTTGGGGTCGGAGTAGCGGCGCGTGTAGCTGAGGCTGAAGTTGGCGAAGGTCTTAGTGCGGTAGCTCAAGTGAATGGAGGGCACGAGGCCGAAGAAAGCGGTGTCGAAGGGCACCAGGTCGTTCATTTCGGTGTGGTGTATCGTACTATTACGGAAGACGCTCTCGCCACGCAGACCGAGCTTGGCAGTGAACATGCCCCAGCGTTTCTGCAGAGTGACGTAGGCTTGGGGCATCCAAGCAGTGTGCTCGGTGTTGTAGCCGCGCAGGTGCATGATGTCCCACGTCGAGCCGTCGGCGTTGAGGCTGTCGAGCCTCTGGTCATTGGTGTTGTGGCTGTAGCCCACCTCGGCGCCGAGTTCCATCTCGATGTCGTGCTTGAAGGGATGCACATAGTCGGCGCCCAGGGTGAAGTTAGGACCGAAGTAGGCCGACGAGCTGTGGCGCTGGAAGTCGGTGAGGGCGGGATTGGAATAGTCGCGCCACATGGTGTCGCCCACGCCAGGGGTGCTGCCCCACACGCTGCCGTTGAGGCGCAGGGTGAGCTTGCGACCCGTGGTGTCGAAGCGGTGCTCGAACCAGGCGCCGCCGTAGCCGCCACCGCCAAAGCCGCGACTGACGCTACTGTCGCTATATCCCATGTCGACAAGCGCGGGCAGGTACTCGCGGTAGATGTAGTGGCCCGTCGAGCCGCTGCGGCTCCAGTAGGGGTAGGCGCCCATCCAGGCCGAGAGGGTGGTCATGCTGTCGATCTTCCAGTTCATGTTGAAGCCCATGTAGCCGCCGGTATTGCTGGAGCGGGTCTTGCCTTTGTATTCTTGGTAGCGGCTGGTGTCGCCGTTATCGTCGAAGAGCGTCGAGGTGCCGTCCTCCTCCCAATCGTGCCGCGTGTAGCTGCCGTTGAGGTAGAGGTTCATGTCGAACTTCTCGTTGGCGTAGACATACGATACCCAGGGCGAGACGCTGGGCATCGTGTTGGCGCGCACGCCCACGCAGAGCAGCTCGTTACGCTTCACGGTCTGGTTGGTTACGATGTTGATCACGCCGCCGTTGGTCGAGTAGCGGGCCGAGGGGTTGGTGATGACCTCGATGCGCTCGATGGCGTTGGCCGGCAGGGTCTTGATGTACTGTTTCAGGGCCTCCTCGTTCATGTGCGAGGGCTGGTCGTTGATCCAGATCTCGACACTGCTGACGCCGCGCAGGGTGATATTGCCCTCGGCATCCACCTCCACGCCCGGGGCGTTTTGAAGGGCGTCGCTGGCGGTGCCGGTCTGGATGGAGGCATCTTCTTTAGTATTATACATATTCTTCTCGCCGTCCATGGCGTAGAGCGGGCGCTCGGCGGTGACCTTCACCTCCTGGAGGGTGGTGCCGCCCTTGAGGCGGATCTCCACGTTGTCCATGCTCTGCTGGAGGTCCAGCGCCTGCAGGTAGGTCTCGAAGCCTACGAACGAAGCCTGCAGGAGGTAGCTGCCCGCGGCGGCGTCCTCGATGCGGAAGCGGCCGTCGAAGTCGGTGGTCTCGCCGCGCATGAAGACGGTGTCCGCCACGCGCATCAGCGCCACGTTGACGAAGGGCATCGGCTCGCCCGTCCGGGCGTCGAGCACTCGGCCCTGAAGTTGCACATTCTGCCCTTTGGCAGCCCCACCCATCATAAATGCGGCAACCGCGATGAGGGTGATGATCTTCTTTAAATCGATGTCTATCATAACTTTAAATGTATTTTGTTCTACTGTATTAGTTCACTAGTACACTGCAAAAGTAATACATTTACACATACCGCCAAAATTTTTAACATATTTTAACATATACAACCACTCAACAACGCCCTTTTCGCCCCCCGATTCTCCCCCACCCTCCAGGCATCATCTAGGCATCATCTAGGCATCATCTAGGCATCAACCAGGCATCCCCTCTGCATCATCTCTGCATCATCTCTGCATAAATGCCTGCCGGGAGCAGGGTTGAAATCTTTTTTGACCCCCGGGCAATAAAGCCCCGTATACGGCGTTATGGGTCATATTATAATATATAATTGAAACAAATAAGACTAAAGAAATAGAAATGGAACAGACCTTAGGCAACAATTACGACCATCAGGCCACGGCGCGCTTCTTCGGCCGCTGGTGGAAGGTGCTGGTGGTGGTGGCAGTAGTGGCGGCGGTGGTGTCGCTCGTGGTGGCCATGCTCATCAAGCCCCTCTACAAGTCGAGCGCCGTGATCTTCCCCACCAACTCGAACCGCCTCTCGAAAGCCATCATGGACTACCACTACAGCTTGGACTTCATGGACTACGGCATCGAGCGCGACTGCGAGTACGCCATCCAGATCCTCTCGTCGAAGCGCATGGAGCAGGCCGTCTGCGACCACTTCAACCTGATGGAGCACTACGGCATCAACCCCGACGAGGCGCATCCGCAGTTCAAGCTGTCGAAGCAATACCGCAGCAACGTCTCGGTGAAACGCACCGACTTCCTGGGCGTCGAGATCGGGGTGCTGGACCAAGACCCCGAGTGGGCCGCGATGATTGCCAACTACATGGCGGCGATGTACGACACGCTGTGCCACGAGATCCACGCCGACCGTGCCGCCTCGGCCGCCGACGTGATGAACGGCGTGGTCAGCGCCATGGAGCAGGAGATCGACTCGCTGGACAAGAGCCGCGCGGCCGGCGGCAAGTGGAAAGAGCAACTGATCGCCGACAAGTGCGAGCAACTGGCCGACCTGCAGACCCGCGCCATGCAGACCAACGTGGACCGCTCGCTCGAGGTGAGCTATAAGTACCTGGTGGACAGCGCCACGCCGGCCGACAAGAAGGCCTACCCCAAGCGGCTGCTCATCGTGCTGGGCGGCATGCTCGGCGCCGTGGTGGTGTGCATCTTCGGCCTGCTGGTGTTTGCCAACGGCCTCACCCCCAACCCCTCTCCTAAAAGGCGAGAGGAGTAGAATGCGGCCTCACCCCCGACCCCTCTACTGGGAGGAGAGGGAAGCTGAATACAAATAGTATATGACAACGAGCAGAGATCCACAAAATAAAGGTAACCACCCCCCTCTCCTCCCAGGAGAGAGGCAGGGGGTGAGGCCGGGCGTGTGGCTTGCGCTGCTGCTGACGGCGCTGTTCATCGCCGCCGAGGCGGTGGTGATGTACTGGCGCGGGCCGAGCGTGATGGTGCTGGTGCCGCTGGCCTTGCTGGTGGTGTGGCTCTTCTACACCCGCCTCGAGACCGGCCTGCTGCTCATCGCCCTGCTCACCCCCTTCGCCATCAACATGGACCTCATGCCGGGCATGGAGCTCTCGATGCCGGTGGAGCCCATGATGATCCTCTTCTCGGCCTTCTTCCTTTTCCGCGTGCTGGCCACGAGAGGCCTCACCCCCAGCCCCTCTCCTAGGAGGAGAGGGGGGCAGAATGCTACTGATCAGGGTATCCACTCCCCTCTCCTCTCAGGAGAGGGGTCGGGGGTGAGGCTGCTGACCCACCCTGTGACCCTGCTGCTGCTGGCCGGACTGGCCTGGTGGGTGGTAACCAGCTGCACGTCGCGACTGCCGTGGGTGTCGTTCAAGTACCTCATCGCCCGCCTGTGGTTCGTCATCCCCTTCTATTTCGCCGCGGCCCACTTCTTCCGCAACCGCCAGCGCATCGGCCAGTTCTTCTGGGCCTACGCCATCGGCCTCGGCGTGGTCATCCTCATCGCCACCAGCAAGACGCTGGGCAACTTCAGCGACCTGCAGACCCTGCACCGCGTCATGCGGCCCTTCTACAACGACCACACGGCCTACGGCTGCGCCATCGCCTTGATGCTGCCGGCGGCGGTACACTTCGCCCTCAAACCTGTAGGGTCACTGCGCGCTGTGGCCGCTAGCGGAAGCGCCGCCACAGACGCGGCACGCCGCGTCCCCACCATCATCCTGATCGCCCTCCTGCTGGTCGGATTGTTCTTTAGCTACTGCCGCGCGGCATGGATCAGCGTGGTGGCCGCGCTGGGGGTGTACATCCTCATCCGTATGGGCATGAAGGTCAAGTGGATGGTCGTCCTCTTCGGCCTGGGGGTGGGCCTGTTCTTCGTCTACCAGAGCGACGTGCTCTACCGTCTGGGCAAAAACCATCAGGACAGCAGCTACACGCTGGCCGATCAGGTGAAGAGCATCTCCAACATCTCGACCGACGCCTCCAACGTGGAGCGCCTCAACCGCTGGGCCTCGGCCATGCGGCTGTGGAAGGAGAGCCCCGTGTTCGGCATCGGTCCCGGCACCTACCAGTTCATCTACGGCAGCTATCAGAAGAGCTATCAGCTCTCCACCATCAGCACCAACTCGGGCAACCTGGGCAACGCCCACAGCGAATACATCGGCCCCATGACCGAGCAAGGCCTGCCGGGCGTGCTGCTCGTGGCAGCCCTCTTCCTCACCACCTTCGCCACCGGGGTACGTGTCTACCGCACCGCCAAGGACCCGGCCGTGGGACGTATGGCGCTGGCTTTCACCCTCAGCCTGCTGACCTACTACGTACATGGGGTCTTCAATAACTTCCTCGACACCGACAAACTCTCCGTGCCCTTCTGGGCCTTTACGGCCGCGGTGGTGGCACTCGACCTGCACAGCGAGAAGAAGGAGGCCCAATGAGGAAATCGCTTATAAGAATCATCTGGCTTATAGGGCTTTTGGGGCCTATAGGACTACAGGCTCAAGTGCACCCTTCCGCGGTGCGCCACAACTGCTGGGACATAGAGCTGGAGGTCGATAACACGCGCCCACCCTTCCGCTCACCCCACATCGTCGCCGAGGCCGACTCGGGACTGCTGCTCGTCGGCATGGCCAAGGAGTACCTCGGCACCCCCTACCGCTACGGAGGCAAGACGCCAAAGGGGTTCGACTGCGCCGGATTTGCCCGCTACCTCTACCTTCACTTCGGCTACGAGCTGCCGCCCTACAGCGGCGGTCAGGCCCGCGAGGGCATCGAGGTCAGCGACACCCGCAACCTGCAGCCCGGCGATCTGGTCTTCTTCGGCGGCCGCCACCACACCAAGACCGTCGGCCACACCGGCATCGCCATCCAGACCGACCCCGAGAGCGGCGTCTTCACCTTCATCCACGCCTCCACCTCCAACGGCGTCATCATCAGCCGTAGCACAGAAGAATACTACAAGAAACGCTACCTCACCGCCCGGCGGATCCTAAACAAATAAGCACCATGAGAAAGACATATTTGCTCCTTTGTCTTTGTGCGGCGGCTCTGACAGTTGCCTGTGGGCGCGACATGTACGGCGACCTCTTCGTCAGAAGGGAAACGGTGACCTTCCGCGTACTGGATGACAGCGGTCTTCCTCTGCAAGGTGTCCGTCTGATGACCGAAGAATTGGACGCCTTTGACTACGACCTCATCGTCGACGGCACCCATTACGCCTACACCGATGCGGAGGGGATGGTTACGGTGAAGGCTGTCTTCGATGAAGAAACAAGCTACAGTCAACTGGGTGAGCGCACCACAAGGTTCACCTTCACGGCCTCGGGCCATGCCGAATACGACACCATCTTTAACCACTGGGACGGCATCGTCGACATCACCCTCTACAGGAATTAGGATCAGCCCTCACTCGTCGCTGGTGTCGCTGATGAAGCGGCGGTAGGCGCTGAAGGTGTTGGCACGGGAGAGGAAACCCAGGTAGTTGTCCTCATCGTCGACCACCACCAGGTTATATCGGTTGCCAACACGGAACTTCTCCACCACATCGCTCAACGAGTCGCTGCTGCGCACCAGGTCGCCTTCGCTCAGGGGATGCATCAGATCGTCAACCACCACGGTGTCATACAGTTCGGGACGGAAGATGATCTTGCGGACATCGTCGAGCACGATGACGCCGAGGAACTTGTCATCGGCGCTCAGCACGGGGAAGATGTTGCGGCGGGAGTTCTGGATCGAGTCCACGAGATCGCGCAGATGATCGCCGCTACGCACCACAACGAAGTTGGTCTCTATCAGGCTGTTCATGTTCATCAGATGCCACGCCGAGGCATCCTTGTCGTGGGTGAGGAGGTCGCCCTTGGCGGCCAGCTTGCGGGCGTAGATGGAGTGGCGCTCGAAAGGCGAGACACAGAGGTAGGTCACAGCCGAGGCAGTGAGCAGCGGCACGAGGAGTTCGTAGCCACCGGTGATCTCGGCGATGAGGAAGGTGGCCATGAACGGGGCGTGCATGACGCCGGTCATGACGGCCGCCATGCCCACCAATGCGAAGTTGGCCGTGCTCTGCTGCGGCAGACCCAGCTGGTTGCAGAGCATGGCGATGAAGTAGCCACTCAGGCCGCCGATAACCAGCGAGGGGCCGAAGGTGCCGCCCACGCCGCCGGAACCGATGGTGGTGGCCGTGGCCACGCCTTTGAGCAAGATGAGCGCCAACAAGATGGCGATGGTGATCCAGGCATTGCCCGCCCAGGAGCCGTAGAGCGTACCGGCAAAGAGCGAGTCGGGGTTGCCGTGGAGGAGCTCGGTGAGCGAGGCATAGCCTTCGCCGTAGAGCGGCGGGAAGAGCACCACCAAGACGCCCAGAAGCAGACCGCCCAGGAGCATCCGCACCCAGGGGTTGCGCCGGCGTGCGAACCAGCCCTCGACCCGGTCGGTCACCCGCAGGAAATAGACCGACACCGCCGCGCAGAAGGCTCCGAGGACGATGTAGAAAGGCAACTGCGACAGCGCGAAAGGCTCGCCGATGGCGAACTTGAACTGCACGTCGGTACCCATCAGGAAGTAGGCCACGGTGGAGGCAGTGAGGGAGGCTATCAGCAGCGGCAGGGCCGTGGTGGCCGTCAGGTCGAACAGGAATACTTCGAGCACGAACATAACGCCCGCGAAGGGGGCCTTGAAGATGCCGGCAATGGCCCCGGCGGCCCCGCAGCCGAGGAGCAGGCGCACACTCTTGGCGTTCAGGTGGAACCACCGCCCCACATTGCTACCGATGGCCGAGCCCGTGCCCGCAATCGGGGCCTCAAGACCCACCGATCCGCCGAAGGCCACCGTCAGTGTGGAGGCCACAAGCGACGTCCACATGTTCCTGGCCGGCAGGCGGGAGCGGTTGCGGCTGATGGCCAGCAGCACACTCGGCAGCCCGTGGCCGATCTCGCCCCGGACCACATATTTCACAAACAGCATCGTCAGCAGGATACCCGTCAGCGGCAACAGGAAGATGATGGCCGACGAGCCGCCCCCGAGGAGCGACAGGCGCGTCACGAGCGCACCGGCATAGTGCACCACCGTCTTCAGCGCCACGGCCGCCAGACCGGCCAGCAGCCCCACCACAACGGCCAGCACCAGCAGCAACGACTGCTCGCTCACGTGGCGCACGCGCCACCGGAGAAAGGACCTGTAGAGACTCATTTTTTCCTAAAAAAATCGGGTGCAAAGATACGAAAATTATTTAACTTGCGTTAAATGTCCGTAAAAAAACTTAAAAAATGAAGAAACATAGCCTCATCTTCGGAAGCCTCACCGCCCTGGTTCTCACCTCGTGTGTGTCGCTCAGCGAGCACGACACGCTGCAGAACAAATACGACCAAGTGTCGCGCCAGTACAGCCTCACCCAGCAGGAACTCCTCGAACTCAAGGAGGAGAACGCCTCGCTGGCGCGCCAGAACCAGTCCATGAACAACGAATTCACCGACCTCGCGCTGGCCAAGGCCACGGCCGAAGCCCGGGCCGACAGCCTGAACCGCCGCATCGAGCAGATGACCCAGCACTACGACACCACCATGGAGAACTACATCCAGGAGGTGGCCGGCAAGAGCCGCGACCTGACGCGCGCGCAGAACCTCCTCACCGCCCGCACCAAAGAGCTGGCCGACAAGGAGCGCGAGCTGCAGGCACGCCAGCAGGAGCTGCTGCAGCAACAGGAGCAGATCAACCAGCAGCAGGCCGACGCGGCCGCCCAGCAGGCAGCCGCCGCCTCCAAGCAGGCCGAACTGCTGGCCAAGCAGAAAGTGCTCGAACAGCAGGAAGCCGCCACCAAAGCCCAGCTCGAAGCCAAGGAGCGCGAGCTGGAAGCCGTGCGCAACAGCGTCACCAAAGCCCTCACCGGCTTCACCGACAAAGGCCTGAAGGTCGAGACCAAGGACGGCAAGGTCTACGTCTCGATGGAGAACAAACTCCTCTTCCCGTCGGCCTCGTGGACCGTGTCCAAGGAGGGCATCAACGCCATCAAGGAGCTGGCCAAGGTGCTCGAGCGCGACTCGACGCTGAACATCATGGTTGAAGGCCACACCGACAACGACGCCTACCGCGGGTCGACGGCCGTCAAGGACAACTGGGACCTCAGCGTGATGCGCGCCACGGCCATCGTCAAGCTGCTGCTCCAGCACGGCAAAGGAATCAACCCCTCGCGCATCGAAGCCTGCGGCCACGGCGAGTTCGCCCCCAAGGTGCCCAACACCAGCGCCGAGAACAAAGCCATCAACCGCCGCACCGAGATCATCCTCACCCCCAACCTCGACAAACTGCTCCAGGAGATGGGCAACTAACCGTCCATCCCCTCTGCATCCCCTCTGCATCCCCTCTGCATCATCTCTGCATCATGTAGGCATCATCCAGGCATCATCCAGGCATCATCCAGGCATCATCCAGGCATCATCTAGGCATCATCTAGGCATCATCTAGGCATCATCTAGGCATGGATGCCTGCCGGCACCCTGGATGAAGGAGTGTAGAGCCGCCGATAACGACCGCCTTTCGGGGCGGTCGTTATCGGTATGCACACGACATGGCGGCGCTTGGACAAAGGAAAATTTTTGCCAAACAGATGATATATGGGAATAATTTTGTATCTTTGCAGAGATAATCGCGCGCGAAGATAAATAGAATTCGCACGCTATCAAAAGGATAGAAATAAAATATATTATAAAAATGAAGAAAAACACCCTGAGCCGCCTAGTGATCCGCCTGTGTCTGGCGGCGGTGCCGCTGATGGGGCTGTCGCACGACAGCCAAGCGCAGACGATGCAACTGGACCCGCTGCCGGTGCCGAGTGTCAGCGCCGACTCACTGATGAAACACATCGTCGAACTGTCGTCGGAAACCTACGAGGGTCGCCTGTCGGGCAGCCAAGGCCACGAACGCGCCATGCAGTATGTGGAGCGCGTCCTGGCGGGCTATGGCATGAGCCGCATGGATCGGCAGGAGTTCCCGATCGAGTGCAACGAGGTGGAGAACTGCAAGTTCAACATCTACACCCCGGGCAGCAAAGAGCGCCGCTACTTCACGCTGGGCAACGAGTTCTGCTGCGCCGGCATGACGGGGCGCGGCTATGTCGACGCCCAGATGGTCTTCGTGGGCTACGGCGTGGACAACAGCATCTTCGACGAGTACAAGGGGGTCGACGCGCAGGGTAAGATAGCGGTGGTGCTGACGGGCACGCCGTCGTGGCTGCCGGCCAGCGTGGCCGACCACTACACGCTGCTGCGCGACAAAGCCCGCACAGCCGAGCGCCACGGCGCCATCGGCATGCTGGTGATCAACACCAGTCCCAGCTGCCTGCCCTACGAACCCCAGAGCCGCATCTACTGCGGCGAGCTGCCCCACCTGGGCACCTTCCCCATCCTGCAGCTGACGATGGACTGCGGCCGCGAGCTGCTGACCACCGAAGCCATGGACCTCGACTCGGCCATCGCCACCCTCGCCGAGCAGCGCACCTGCTCGTTCGCACTGCTAAGAAAGGCCGAGATCGACGTCAACGCCCGCTATCGCTCGCGCGCCCGCACGGCCAACGTGCTGGGACGCCTCGAAGGGAGCGACCGCGTGATGCGCCACGAGGTGATCGTCGTGGGCGCCTCGCTCGACGGCGCCGGCCTGCAGGGCGAGACAACCCTCTTCCCCGGGGCCGACATCAACGCCTCGGGTGTGGCCGCTGTGCTCGAAGTGGCCCGCATCCTGAGCCAGAGCGGCTACAGCCCCAAGCGCAGCATCCTCTTCGTGCTCTTCAGCGGCGGCGAGCAGCAGTACCTGGGCTCGCGCGAGTTCCTGGCCCAGTACCCGAAACTGCCGCGCGTGGAAGCCTTCCTCAACCCGCAGAACATCGGCAGCGGCGACAGCCTCGTCGTCCTCGGCGACAACCGCTACCCCACCCTGTGGGACATCTGCCACTCGCACGACACCGCCGTCAACCGCCGCTTCATGGCCGTCAACCCCGAGAAGACCAACCCCCGCGGCGACGCGCGCGCCTTCGACCAGCGCCACATCCCCTCGCTGGTGATCACCACCAAGGGCGGCATGCAGCACAACCATGTCAGCTCCGACATCTGGGAGAACATCGACCGCCGCATCCTGACCAAGGCGGCACAACTGCTCCTCGAGACCACCGCCGAGCTGGCCGACGGCCGCTACCAGGGCCGCAGCCCGAAAAGCAAAGGTAACCGATACTAAACCACCACCATGTTCAGCCTCTACAAGAAAGAACTCAAAAGCTTTTTCGCCTCGCTCATCGGCTACCTGACGATAGCCGTCTTCTTGGTGCTCACGGGCTTGATGCTGTGGGTGCTGAAGAGCGATTTCAACATTCTCGACTACGGCTATGCCGGCATGGACGGCCTGTTCCTCATCGGGCCGTTCCTCTACCTGTTCCTCATTCCGGCCATCACCATGCGTTCGCTGGCCGAGGAGAAGCGCACCGGCACCATCGAAATGCTCATGACGCGCCCGCTGAGCGATTGGACCATCGTGTGGGCCAAGTTCCTGGCCGCCTGGACGCTGGTGCTCATCTCGCTGCTGCCCACCCTGGTGTGCTACTTCAGCGTCTACTCCCTGGGCGACCCGGTGGGCAACATCGACACCGGCAGTGTGGCCGGATCGTACATCGGCCTGCTGATGCTGGGCGGTGCTTTCGTGGCCATCGGCCTCTTTTGCTCGTCGTTGACGTCGAACCAGATCGTCTCCTTCATCCTGGCGGCGCTGCTTTGTGCGGTGGCCTACCTGGGCTTCGAGAGCATCTACCACATGGGACTCTTCGGCGACGCCGACCTCTTCATCAAGCGTCTCGGCGCCCGCCACCACTATGAGAGCATCAGTCGTGGCGTGATCGACACGCGCGACGTGGTCTATTTCATCTGCGTCATTGCCCTCTTCCTCATGGCCACCCGCCTGGTGCTGCAGAGCCGCAAGTGGGGCGGCTGGACGCATCGTCGCAGCCTCCGCCAGAGTCAGTGGGTCGAGATGGGCGTCACGGTGGCCCTCATCGTCGCCGTCAGCGTTATCAGCAACTTCCTCTACCTCCGTGCCGACCTGACCTCCGAGCGCCGCTACACCCTCAGCAAGGCCACCAAGCAGATGCTGAAGAAGATCGACGAACCGGTGCTCTTCCGCGTCTACCTGGAAGGAGAGTTTCCGGCCGACTTCAAACGGCTGCGGAACGAGACCAAGGAGATGCTCAATCAGTTCAGGGCATACAACAAGAACATCGAGTACGAGTTTGTCAATCCCAACAACTTCGACAGCCGCGAGGAGCAGCAGGTCTTCTATCAAAAGCTGGCACAGAAGGGCATCCAGCCCACACAGATCCAGATGACCACCTCGGGTGGCAGCACGACCCAGATCATCATCCCGGCGGCCGATGTCTTCTTCCGCGGACGTGAGACGTCGGTGCAGCTGATCAACAACCAGCGCTACGTGAGCGACGCCGACCTGCTGAACAACTCGATCCAGAACCTGGAATACGTGCTCTCCAGCGCCATCCGATCGCTGGCCCGCGGCGAGAAGCAGCAGATCGGCTTCCTGCAAGGCCACGGCGAGCTGAACGGGCCGGTCCTCTACGACGTGCAGCGAGCCCTGCAGGAGACCTACAGCCTGGACAATGTCACCATCGACGGGCAGATACAGGCCCTCACCGCTCACCATCGGAGCAGCACAGACACCACACAATACGAGTTCTTCAACCTCTACGACCTGCTGATCATTGCCAAACCCACACAACCATTCAGCGAACAGGACCTCTACATACTGGACCAATACATAATGTATGGCGGTAAAGTGCTGTGGCTGATTGACCCCCTCAATGCCGACCTCGACAGCCTGGCCGACCGCGGCCAGATGATGGCTACACGCTACCCCCTGGGCATCGACGAGATGTTGTTCACCTACGGTGTGCGCCTCAACGCCAACCTGCTGATGGATATGCGCTGCCGCCCGATTCCCATCCAGGTGGGACTCGTCGGCGAGAAGCCTCAGTTCCGATTCTGCCCCTGGTACTACTTCCCCGAGATAGTGCCTCTGTCCGAGCACCCCATCGTGCGCAACCTGGACCTCATCAAGTCGGACTTTGCCAGCAGCATTGACTTCATCGACAACGACATCCGCAAGACCGTACTCCTCACCACCTCGGAGTATACGCGGTCGAAGAACGCCCCTGCCCTCGTCGACCTGGCCGAGGCCCAGCAGGAGCCCGACCGGCGGCTCTTCACCGCAGGGCAGCAACCCGTCGCCGTGCTGCTCGAGGGGCAGTTCCGCTCGGCCTGGCGCAACCGACTCTCGCCCCATTTCACATCGCAGTCTTCCATGGGCTACCGAGAACTGGGCGACGAGACGAAGATGATAGTCATCTCCGACGGCGACATCATCCGCAACCGATACATGGACGACGGGGCTGTACTGCCGCTCGGCTACGACTACTTCACCCAGACCCAATACGCCAACAAAGACCTTATCCTCAACGCAGTCAACTATCTGGTGGGCGACGATGGTCTCCTGGCCTCCCGGTCGCGCACCATCAAGCTGCGCAAGCTCGACGTGATGAAGATCCACGAACAGCGTGCACGCTACCAAGTGATCAACATCGTCTGTCCGCTCCTGCTCCTTGCCGCCGCCGGTGGCGTCATCACCCTCATCCGCAGCAGAAAATACAAAGTCAAGAAATGAAAAAACACAACCTGATACTTATCGTATTGGCCGCTCTGGCCATCGTCGCCGCCCTCATCATCGCGCTGCGGGGCTCGCGCAAGTCCACCTTCCCGCAAGATTACCACATCGAGGACACCTCCACCGTGACGCGCATATTCCTGGCCGACAAGCAGAACTTCCAGGTCACCCTCAGCCGTTCGACCGACTCCCTGTGGCTCGTCGACAACCGCTACGTGGCCAACCAATCCATGGTCGACCTCCTGCTCGAGACCCTCAACACCATGCGCATACGCCAGCAGGTGAACCGCAGCGCTGTCCCCGCGGTGATCAAAGACCTCTCCGCCCGTGCCATCAAAGTGGAGGTCTACCAGCGGGTGCCCTTCATCAACTGGTTCGGGGGCAAACTGCAACTCTTCCCGCGCGAACGCCGCACCGTCACCTACTACGTGGGCCGGGAGACGCAAGACCTGATGGCCTCCTACATCTTCCGCGACGGAGACAAGACCCCCTATGTCGTCCACATCCCCGGCTTCCGCGGCTTCATCACCCCCCGATTCATCGCAGATCCTATCAAATGGCGCAGCCACAACATCGTGGACCTCGACGTGAAAGCCATCGACCGTGTGGAGCTGCAGGTGCCCGACATGCCCACCGAGAACTTCGCCGTCCAGCGTCAGGGCGAGGGCTTCTTCCTCGAGCTGGCCGACCATAGCCGCGCCGCCGGTTTCGACACCGCCCGCGTTGCCCAGATGCTCTCCAGCTTCACCCACCTCAACTTCGACGAGTTTGCCTCCATCGTGCCCAACAGCTTCGCCGACACCTGCGTCAACCGGGCCCCACGCACCATCCTCCGCATCACCGACACCGCAGGCCTCACCACCCAGATGCGCACCTACATCAAGTACAACAACCCCGACGACATAGCCGCCATGCCCGACCCCGAGATGTACGAGACCTTCGATATCGACCGTCTCTACGCCATCATCAACCGCGAGGGCACCCCCGACGGAAACGGAGCCCCGGCCACGGAAGACACTGTGCTCATCCAATACTTCATCTTCGACAACATCCTTCAGCCCGCCTCCTACTTCCTGGGGCACGAGAAACAACTGATCGCACGATGAAGCCCCTCATACTCATCACCAACGACGATGGCTTCGCCGCCCGCGGTCTCCGTGCCTTGGACGAGATAGCCATGGAGTTCGGCGACGTGGTCGTCATGGCCCCCGAGCAGAACTCTTCCGGCAAGAGCCACAGCATCACCACCGGACGGCCGCTGCGCGTGCGCGAAATCAAGCAGGACGACGGCCTCGCCGTCTACGCCTGCGACGGCACGCCGGTCGACTGTGTCAAGCTCGCTTCCGAATACTTCTGTCCCCGAAAGCCCGACCTCGTCCTGAGCGGCATCAACCACGGCAGCAACAGCTCCATCAACGTCCTCTACAGCGGCACCATGGGCGCCGTCATCGAGGCCACAGCCCTCGGCTTCAACGCCATCGGTTTCTCGCTGCTCAACCACAACCCCGAGGCCGACTTCGAGCCCTCGCGACACATCGTGCGGCACCTCATCGCCCAGGTGCTCACCCACGGCCTGCCGCCCGACATCTCGCTCAATGTCAACATTCCGCGACTCGAACAGCATCAGATCAAGGGCATCCGCATCTGCCACGAAGCCAAAGCCCAGTGGAACGACAGCTTCGAGAAGCGCATCGACCCCCAGGGCCGCCCCTACTGGTGGCTCACCGGCAAATTCGTCTGCAACGATCCTCCCGAGACCAGCGACGAATGGGCCCTGGCCAACGGATACGTTTCCGTCGTGCCCATCCACCCCGACTTCACCCACTACCCCGCCATCGCCCAACTGCAACACCTCGAAGTCCTATGAAACACTTTTTCACACAAGACAAGGTGACCGTGGGCCTCGTGGCCGGTCTGGGCTCCGAACTGCTGCTCTGCCTCCTGCTGGCAGCAGTGCTCCTGCTCGGCGGTTGGGGCATCGACGGCCACCAGCGCTTGTTTGCCGCCATGTTCATCCCCCCGCTGCTCATCCTGCGCGCCTATGCCAAGGGGCGGCAGCATCCGGTCGTCAGCAAGACGCTGGCCACCGTGCTCTTCGTCACCTTTGTGGCCTTCATGTTCTACCTCTTCCAAGCCCACCTGATCGTCCTCCGATGAAGTACTACCTCATAGCCGGCGAAGCCTCGGGCGACCTGCACGGCGCCCGCCTGGTCCAGGCCCTCAAAGCCAAGGACCCCGAGGCCGACTTCCGCTACTGGGGAGGCGACAACATGGCCGCCGCCATAGGCCACGACCCCGTGCGCCACATCCGCGACCTGGCCATCATGGGCTTCGTCGAGGTGCTGGCCCACCTCGGCACCGTGCTGGGCAACATTGCCTTCTGCAAACGCGACATCCTCGACTACCGTCCCGACGTGGTCATCGGCATCGACTACCCGGGCTTCAACCTCAAGATCGAGCAATGGGCCCACCGGCAAGGCTTCAAGACCGTACACTACATCTCGCCCAACCTCTGGGCCTGGAAGAAGGGGCGCATCCGCGGCATGAAGCAGAACCTCGACCTGCTGTGCTACATCCTGCCCTTCGAGGAGCGCTTCTTCAACGACAACCACATGACGCAAGCCCTCTACGTGGGCCATCCCCTGCTCGACGCCGTCTCGCCGGCCGCCACCCCCTCTGCATCCCCTCTGCATCCCCTCTGCATCATCTCTGCATCATCTCTGCATAAAAGCAGTCCGCACCCCTCCCCCGAACCCTCCACGTCCACCCCTGCTCCCGTTGCGGAGAGGCCCCTCATTGCCCTGCTGCCCGGCAGCCGCCGGCAGGAGCTCAAAAACAGCCTCCCCCTGATGGTTCAACTGGCCGCCAGACACCCCGAGTTCCACTTCGTCGTGGCCGGCATGAGCCTGTTGGGCGAGGAGATCTACCGCCGCTACATCCCCGACGGCAGCCCCATCGACATGGTCTACGACCAGACCTATCCCCTGCTGGCCGAGGCCCATGCCGCCGTAGTCTGCTCCGGCACCGCCACCCTCGAGGCGGCCCTCTTCGACGTGCCCCAGGTGGTGTGCTACCGCGCCAACCCCATCTCCATCGCCATCGCCAAAGCCATCGTCAGCCGCCGCATACGCTACATCTCGCTGGTCAACCTCATCGCCGACCAGACCGTCGTCACCGAGCTCATCCAGCAGGACTTCAACGCCACGCGGCTGGAGGAGGAATTCCGGCTGATTGCCTGCGACGACGCCAACCGCCACCGCATCTTCAACCAATACGCCGCCCTGCGCACCCGCCTCGGCGGCAGCGGCGCCAGCCAGCGCACCGCCCAAGCCATCCTCGACCTCCTCAAATGAAACGCCTGCTGCTCATACTCCTGCTCCTTCTGGCCGTCGCCCCGGCGGCCCACGCCGACCGCGTGCGTGTGCGCCTCTTCTCGGGCAACAAGATCAACAGCCTCAACGTCTCGTTCGACCTCGGCACCTACAACCTCTTCGCCGACGGCGACCAGCTGCTCGAAGCCATGGTCGGCGAAGGGCGCTCCGTGCACATCCGCCCCGACGACGGCCGACTGCACGTCAGCGTCAACGAGGACGACTACGGCACCTACACCACCCTGCACCTCATGGCCACCGACACCGCCTGCATCCTCTGCCTCAACCCCGAAGGGTGCAAACAGCGCACCTACGAGGGCAACCTCGAGGTCAGCCTGCTCAAGAACGGCACCCTGCAACTGGTCAACGACGTCGAGTTCGAGACCTACATCGCCGGCGTCGTGCAGAGCGAGATCTACGGCACCCAGAGCGACATCTTCCGCATCCAGGCCATCATCAGCCGCACCTGGGCCCTGCGCAACATGAAGAAACACGCCGCCGAGGGCTACAACTTCTGCGACTACGTCCACTGCCAGGCCTACCAGAACCGCTGCATCCGGCCCGACATCATGATCGGGGCCATCCAAAGCACCGGCGAGACCCTCGTCGATGCCGACGGCCACCTCATCGAGACCCCCTTCCACTCCAACTCCGGCGGGCAGACCGCCAACTCGGAGGACGTCTGGAAAGCCGCCCTGCCCTACCTCCGCTCCGTGCAGGACACCTTCTCCTTCCGCATGCGACAGAGCGACTGGGTGAAGACCATCAGTCTCGACCGCTGGCTCTCCTACTTCCGCAAGACCCACAAGATCAACGTCGACGACAGCGCCAACCGCTCCGAGCTGCTCCACTTCACCCAGGAGAGCCGCAAGGTGCGCCTGCTCGGCGTGCCCCTCACCCGCATCCGCTCCGACTTCCAGCTGAAGTCCACCTTCTTCAGCGTCAGCGTCGACAGCGTCACCCGCTCGGTCGTCCTCCACGGCCACGGCTTCGGTCACGGCGTGGGCCTCAGCCAGGAAGGCACCATCCGCATGGTCGGTCTCGGCTACAGCTACGACAGCATCCTCCGCCACTACTACACCGGCGCCGTCATCCACCTCGACCCAACCGCCAACCCCGCCTACGTCGAGAACTACGCCGCCCAGCTGGCCCGCATCATCGAGGAGGACAAGAACAAGAAAACCCAGGTCCGCTCCAAGAAAGACGACTGGCTCGGACGCCTCTTCCGCCTGCGCGACCGCGAAGAGCGCGAGGAAGTCTACATCGAAGAGGAACAGAACAACGAACAAGATTGGCAATACGAATGGTAATAAAACAATGAATATGAAAAAGACACTCATACTGTTCCTGCTGAGCCTCCTGCTTGGCGGAGCCCACGCCCAGGTCAAATGGCACACCATCGACGAGGCCGCCAGCGCCAAGATTGGCACCCGCCTCTACTTCGTCGACTTCTACACCTCCTGGTGCGGCTACTGCAAGAAGATGGACCGCGAGACCTTCAGCGACCCCACCGTCGCCAATATCCTCAACCGCTACTTCTACCCCGTCAAGTTCGACGCCGAAGGCCAGAAGGCCGTCAACTGGTTCGGCCAGACCTACCACCCCGTCAACGAGGGGCGCAACCGGCAGCACCAGTTCGCACGCGGCCTCCAGGGCTACCCCACCTTCGTGCTCTACAGCGCCGACGGCTCCAAACTCCAGGCCATCCCGGGCTACTACCCGCCGCGCGAATTCGAGATCGTGCTCTGGTACTTCGCCAGCGGCGACTGCGACCGCTACCCCTTCGAGCGCTACCGCCAGATCTTCGACAAGGAGATCCGCCCCCAGATGAAGAAGGCGCTCGCCCAATGATCCTCGACACCTAACCCTTAAACCTCTAGAACCATGGGACTTTTCAGCCGCAAAGACAAAGACGCCGACCGCCGTACACTCGACAACGGACTGGCCAAAACCAAAGAGAGTTTCTTACAGAAGCTCACCAAAAGCATCCTCGGCAAAAGCACCGTCGACGATGATGTGCTCGACAACCTCGAGGAGACCCTCATCTCCTCCGACGTAGGCGTCGACACCACCCTCAAGGTCATCGACCAGTTGCAGCAGCGCATCCGGCGCGACAAATACATCTCCACCTCCGAACTGAACTCCATCCTGCGGGCCGAGGTGGCCCAACTGCTGCGCCAGCCGCAGACCGACTTCCCGGCCGACTTCGACTCGCCGCTGCCCCACACCCCCTACGTCATTCTGGTGGTGGGCGTCAACGGTGTGGGCAAAACCACCACCATCGCCAAGCTCGCCTACCGCTACAAGCAGGCCGGCCGCTCCGTCATCCTCGGCGCCGCCGACACCTTCCGCGCCGCCGCCGTCGAGCAGCTGCAGCTCTGGGCCGACCGCGTCGGAGTGCCCATCGTGCAGCAAGGCATGGGCGCCGACCCCGCCTCGGTGGCCTACGACACCGTGCAGAGCGCCATCGCCCGCAAGAGCGACGTCGTCATCATCGACACCGCCGGCCGACTCCACAACAAGGTGGGTCTGATGAACGAACTGGGCAAGATTCGCAAAGTCATCCAGAAGCTCCTCCCCGAGGCGCCCCACGAGGTGCTCCTCGTCCTCGACGCCTCCACCGGCCAGAACGCCGTCGAGCAGGCCCGCCAGTTCACCCAGGCTACCGACGTCAACGCCCTGGCACTCACCAAACTCGACGGCACCGCCAAGGGCGGCGTCATCATAGCCATCTCCGACCAGTTCCAGGTGCCCGTGCGCTACATCGGCCTCGGCGAGCAAATGACCGACCTCCAGATCTTCAACCCCGACACCTTCGTCGACAGCCTTTTCGAATGAACATCAACATCATCACCCTCGGCTGTTCCAAGAACACCGTCGACAGCGAGAACCTCGCCGCAGCGCTGACGGCCCGGGGCCACCGCGTACACTTCGACCGCCAGCGCAACGACTGCGACGCCATCATCGTCAACACCTGCGGCTTCATCGGCGACGCCAAAGAGGAAAGCATCCACACCATCCTGCAGCAGATCGGCGTCAAGACCCGCGGCCGCCGCGCGCGCCGCCTCATCGTCTGCGGATGCCTCGTCGAGCGCTACCGCGACGAACTCCGGCAAGAGATGCCCGAGGTCGACGCCTGGTTCGGAGTCCACGAGTGGGAGAAAATCGTCGATAAGTTGACAGTGGAAAGTGGAAAGTGGGAAATGGAAAGTGGTCGGGTGACACCCAACTCTCCACTTTCCACGCTCCACTCTCCACTCCCCACGCCGCGGCCCCTCTCCACCCCCACACACTACGCCTACCTCAAGATCGCCGAGGGCTGCAACCGCAGCTGTTCCTACTGCGCCATCCCCCTCATCCGCGGCGCCCACCGCTCGCGCCCCATCGACGACATCGTGGCCGAAGCCAAGGCGCTGGTGGCCAAGGGCGTCAAAGAGCTCATCGTCATCAGCCAGGACACCACCTACTACGGCCTCGATCTCTACCATCGGCGCGCCCTGGGCGAGCTGCTCGACAGGCTGGCCGACGAGAGCGGCGCCCCCTGGATCCGCCTCCACTACACCTACCCCACCTCCTTCCCCGAGGACGCCATCGACGCCATCGCCCGCCACGCGAACATCTGCAACTACATCGACATCCCGCTGCAGCACATCAACTCGCGCATCCTCAGCTCGATGCAGCGCGGCATCGACCGCGAGGGCACCCTGCGCCTGCTCGACTCCTTCCGCGCCAAGCTGCCCGACGCCGCCATCCGCACCACCCTCATCGTCGGCTACCCGGGCGAGACCGAGGCCGACTTCGAGGAGCTGAAGCAGTTTGTGCGCACGGCACGCTTCGACCGCATGGGCTGCTTCGCCTACAGCCCCGAGGAGGGCACCCCCGCCGAAGCCCTCGGCGACCCCGTGCCCGACGAGGTCAAGCAGCAGCGCGTCAGCGAACTCATGGCCATCCAGGAAGAGATCTCGCTCGAGAAGAACCAGGCCCGCATCGGCCGCACCTACCGCTGCCTCGTCGACCGGATAGAAGGCGACACCCTCGTGGCCCGCACCGAATACGACAGCCCCGAGGTGGACGACGAGGTGCTCATCCGCCAGACGCGCTCCTCCATCCGCCCAGGCGACTTCGTGCAGGTGCTGATCACCGACGCCCTCGAGAACGACCTCGTCGGCGAGCTCGTCGACGCCCGCTAGCCGTCACCGCTGATTCTCAACCCCTTAGCCCCACCCTCCAAGCATCCCCTAGGCATCCCCCAGGCATCCCCTAGGCATCATCTATGCTTGCAAGCAAGGAAGATGCTTAGAATGAGCATTTTATGTGATTGGCAAAAAAGGCGTTTTTGAGGCGTATTGTGTGAAGGAGTGTTAAAAAAACATAAATTTCACCATGTGAAATTTATTTCGTACCTTTGCAGCCGGTTTTGGTCGCCCCCGCAGGGCGCCAAGAGGGAATCAGGTGCAAGTCCTGAGCAGTCCCGCTGCTGTGAGCCTCAGCAAGTTGCACGTCCGTGTATACCACTGTGCGCCGCCATAGGCGTATGGGAAGGTGGGCGTGGAGAGGCGAGCCAGAAGACCTGCCAAAACCGCAAACAAGAAAAGCCCTCGAGGAAAGGACTCAAAGATGAGCATTGTATTGTATCGTATCGTAAAGTTTATCGCCGGCCTTCGGTCGGCCGCCAGGCGGGCTGGGTTCCCCCTGGGGTCGCGGATGGTCGTCTCGCTCTGCGTCTTATGCTCTGGGGCTTTCTTTTCTCACGCCACAGCACAAGACACGATACAGGTGCTCGACGAAATCCAGGTGAGCAGCCAGCGGCGGCCCTCGACGCTGCGCACCGTGGCGCCGACCCAGGTGCTCGACGGCAGCCAGATCGAGGACCAAGGCTTTCTGCAACTGAGCGACGCCGTGCGCCAGATGGCGGGCGTCACCCTGAAGGACTACGGCGGGGTGGGCGGCATGAAGACCGTCTCGGCCCGCGGACTGGGCAGCCAGTTCTCGACGGTGACCATCGACGGGGTGGCCGTCGACAACGCGCAGAACGGGCAGGTCGACCTCAGCCGCTACCTGCTGGGCAACGCGGCCTACGTCAGCTTCAGCCAGGGGCAGCAGCAGTCGACGCTGCTCTCGGCCCGCGCCTACGCGGCGGGCAACGTGCTCAACCTCGAGACCGCCGAGCCGCAGTTCTTCCTGCTCGAGCGCACCAACCTCAAGGTCGGCATGGAACTGGGCTCGTTCGGCATGATGTCGCCCAGCGCCCTCTGGGAGCAGCGCTGGAACCGGCGGCTGCGCACCAGCCTGTGGGTCAACTGGTTGAAGAGCGACGGCGACTATCCCTTCACGCTCTACTACACCGCCTCGCACAGCGACAGCAGCAGTCGCGAGCGGCGCACCCACTCGGCCATGCACCAGTTCAGCCTCGACGGCAACCTCTTCTACACCCTCGACAGCGGCCAGACGCTGACCGCCAAGGTGCACTACCTCGACGGCTGGCACCAGCTGCCGGGCCACGTGCGCCTCTACAGCCAGGAACCCTCGCGCCAGCAGACCGAGGAGCGGATGGCATTTGCCCAGACCAAGTGGCGCCGCGAGCGCCGCGACTGGCGCCTGCAGGTGCTCGGCAAGGGCCAGATGAGCTACGACTGCTTCGAGGACAGCGCCGCCAACACGTCGACGGGCTACATGATGAACCACTATCGCCAGCGCGAGGGCTACCTGAGCGCCAGCGGCGAATGGGACGCACGGCCGTGGCTCACTCTGAGCGCCGCCGCCGATGGCGACCTGAGCCACCTGCTGAGCAACCTGGGGCAGCGCAACGACGTGCAGCGCACGGCCCTGATGGCAGTGGTGGCCGCCCGCGCACACCGGGGCCCATGGGAGGCCCGCGCCAACCTGCTGGCCACCCGCTATGTGGACCGCGTCGCCGATCTCGACACCACTCCCTCCTACCGCCGCCTGACGCCCTACGCCGCCGTGATGTACACCCCGGTGATGGGCCTCACGTTGCGCTACTTCTACCAGGAGACCTACCGCGTGCCGAACTTCAGCGAGCTCTACTTCTTCCAGTCGCTGCCGCGCCACCTGCGCCCCGAACGCGCCCGACAGCACAACCTGGGCGTCACCTTCGCCACGTCGACCCTCAGCCTGACGGCCGACGCCTACTACAACCGCGTGACCGACAAGATCGTGGCCCGGCCGGGGCAAAACATGTTCTACTGGAGCATGGAGAACCTGGGGCGCGTGCACATCCTGGGCGTCGACGCCACCGGTAGCCTGCAGCTGTCCAGCCTCAGCTGCCAGCTGAACTACAGCTTCATCCACGCCGTGGACATGAGCGACCCGGAGTCGAAGCTCTACGGCCACCAGATACGCTACACGCCGCGCCACAGCGGCGGCGCCAGCCTGCGCTGGGAGGGCCGGTGGGTCAACCTGGGCGCCACGGCCATGGTGGTTGGAGAGCGCTACGCCTACCCGCAGAACAACGTCGACAACCGGCTGCCGGCCTACTGCGACCTGGGCCTCAGCGCCGACCGCCGCTTCAGCCTCCGCTGGGGCACCCTGCGCGCACAGGTGCAGGTGCTCAACCTGCTGGATGCGCAGTACGAGGTGGTGCAGTACTACCCCATGATGGGGCGCAACTACCGCCTTTCGGTAATGTATGAATTCTAACCTTTTATAGAGATGAAACACACCCGCAGAATCCTCCTCACGCTCGTCGCCGCCATGGCTATGGCCGCCTGCGAACCCGAGCCCGAAGCGGCCCCCGGCCGCACCATCGAAGCCGAACCCGGCCAACCGCACCTGATGGTGCTAGGCGAAGGCACCTGGGGCGGCAACAACGCCTCGCTGGCCTACCTCGACATCGCCAAGGGCGAACTGGCCACCGGCTGGTTTGCCGCGCAGAACGGCCGCGGGCTGGGCGACGTGGCACAGGACCTCATCGTCTACGGCTCCAAGGCCTACATCACCGTGTGGGGGTCGAACAGTCTGGAGGTGATCGACACCGCCTCGGGCATCAGCCGGCGCGTCGACCTGGGCGACCGCGGCCCGCGCTACATCGCTGCCGACGGCGGCAAGCTCTACATCTCCTGCTACAAGCCCCACAGCGTCATCCGCATCGACACCGCCACCCTGGAGGTCGAAGCCACATGCGAGCTGGGCGGCTACAACCCCGAGGGCATCGCCGTGGTGGGAAACAAACTGCTGGTGGCCAGCTCGAACGTGAGCGACGAGCAGGGCAACTACCAATACGACAACAGTGTGTACGCCATCAACATCACCTCGTTCAGCAGCATCGGGGTGATCGAGGTGGGCTGCAACCCGCAGCGGGTGATGGCCCTCGGCGACGGCACGGCCGTGGTGAACTACTGGGGCGACTACGCCTCGCAAGCGGCCGGGTCGGCTCTGATCGACGATGCGCTGAGGGTTACCCAGCTGGGCCAGGAACTGACCAACATGACGGTAGCCAACGGCACCATCTACGGCTACTACACCGAGTGGGCTCCCGACTACTCGAGCAAGACGACACGCTTCGTGAAGATCGACGCCTCGCACACGGTCACCCCCATCCTTCCCGACGTGAGCGTCAATGCCTACGCCATCGGTGTGCATCCCGTCAGCGGCAACATCTACATTGCCGACGACGGCAACTACACGGCCAACGGCGACCTCTACTGCTACCAGCCCGACGGCACCCGTCGCTGGAAACAGGAGGTGGGCATGATGCCCTCAAAAATCGTGTTCTTCTGATCTACCGCTGCGTGGCAATATAGTCGAGCACCTTGCGCTTGTCGGCGCTGAAGGTGAGCACGTCGACCGTGCGGTAGTAGTTGGCGGGGTCGATGCAGTAGCCATAGGCGTACTTGAGGAAGTCGACCTGCGAGTTGCTGAAGTCGATGGTCTCGGCCAGCCGCGCGATCTGCAGCGAGGTGAGGTGGGCTGACGCGACGAGCACCTTGCCCAACGCCAGACGGTCGTTGTCGAACGACTTGGCCCTCATGCGCACCAGCATGGAGTCGAGCCCCTCGTCGCTGACGAGGTGTACCGCCACCGGCTCGGCCTGCTGCGGCACCGGCAAGGGCGACATGTCGACAGCGGCCCGCTGGGTCAAGCGTTTAGCCTCGGCACTGAGGGCCTGACGCTCTTCGGTATCGGGGCGGTTCTGGGCCGCGGTGTAGAGGTAAAGCTGTTCGAGACGGGAGTCGTAGTTGACGTTGACGACAACCATCTTCTCGTTGGGTCGCAGCTGCAAGACGGCCGCTTTCTCGGCCGGCCGCTTCAACACCACGACCACCTCATGGGTCTGGTCGCTGACCTCGTTGACCAGCACCCGGCTCAACGCAAGCCGATTCTGCAAATTGCCGTCGATGAAGACCTGGAAAGCCTCGCCGTGTTGGGAGACAAAGGTGACGCTGTAGTGGATCGGCGGCGGTGTTTTACCCGCCGATGGCACGTTGTTCTGGGCGCAGAGCGTGGCGCCGATGACCAAGAAAAACAGAAGACCTGCCAGACGTCTCATGGGTTACTGCTTTTTCTCCCGGAAGGCCATCGTGTCGATCCACCGGCCGTCCTCGCCCCGAAGCGCCTTGGCAAACTCGGCAAAGGAGCGATGTTCCATGTAGATGACGTTGTAGACGTCGCCCACGTTGTTGATGAAATGGGCGTCGCTGTCGGTGATGAAGTTGAACCGCTTGAGGTAGGCGAACTTCTTGATCATTTCATCGCGGGTGATGAACTTGTTGATCTCCAAGCCATCGGCCCGCAGGTCGGGCGGAACGAAGCCCAGCTGGCTGGTGAGGCTGGTGGTGCCTTTGTTGACATGAGCCGGGACAAAGAGGCCACCGATGCGGTGCACCTCGTCGTAGATACCGTCAATGTCGACGTCGATGGCGTTGAGCAGATGGTACTGCTCCTCCCCCACAATCTCGTCGTTCTCGTCGACTATCAGCTGGTAGCCGAAACGATCCTCGTCGTTCGGGATGGGCGGAAGGTGGGCATCCAGGAAGTCTTGGAAGGCGTCCAACTGGTCGTCGGTCTCGAAGAAGCAGAGGCAGTGGGCCTCCTCCTGGCTGGTCACCTCCACACCGCCCAGCACAAAGAGTCCCTTCTGCTTGCCGATGCGTTGGGTGACCTTCACCTGACGGGTGGTGTTGTGGTCGCTGATGGCGATCATGTCCAAGCCCCGTTCCAGCGCACGATCCACAATCGCCGTGGGCGACATCTCAAGGTCGCCACACGGCGAAAGTACCGTATGGATATGTAGATCGGCTTTGAACGGAGCTATCATCTCACTGGTTTAACAGCTGATAGATCTTTCCGACGGTCTCGTAGGTCTGCATGTCGGTGCTGAGGAAGGGGATGCCCTCTTCGTTGCTCTGCTCGACGGTGTCCTCGCTGGCGGTGAGTCCTTTGACCAGGATGACGCAAGCCAGTTCCTTGAGCGAGGCAATGGCCATCACATTCTTGTGCGTCTGTAGGGTCACCCAGACATTGCCCATCTCGGCATTGCCCATCACGTCGCTCAGCAGGTCGCTCACATAGCAACCGTCTATGTCGCGATCGAGGCCGTTCTCGCCGCTCAGCACTTTGAGATTCAGTTTCTCTACCAGTTCTCTTACTTTCATATTCTGCATTTATTAAGGTTCTTACTGTGGATCAGACAGCGAGGTCAGGCGGGCCGCATCGCTCACGTAGGCGGTGGCGCAGAGACCTCCCTGGTTGTAGAAGCCGGGGAATACCTCGTCGGGGTAACGTTTGGCCATCTCTTGTACGTACTCGTCCATCTTTTTGGCAATCGGCAACTGTCTGTCTTTCCTTGCCTTCATGGCCTGCAAAACAGCCTTGTACTGCACCGGCACCGCCTTGTTGTAGTAGTTGCATCTGTCATTCTCCGTGAGGGTGGACTTGTCACCACACTCGCTCTTCCAGATAGTACGGCACTCCTCGTCGGCTTTTTCGTAAGCCTCGTTGATCTCTTTCTCAACCTTGGAGTACTCGTCCATCAGGAGTTTGTAGCCTTCGTCGGACGAGAGATGCTCGGCAGTGTGCAGATAGAGTTCTTGCAACTCATCGGCATACTTCTTCGCTACCTCCTGCTGTTCCTCTTCACTCATGGCATCATACTGTTCCTGCGTGATACCTAGTCTCTTGAGCAAATGCTCGTCATAGCTGTAGATACCGCCGGGAGTGGTGCCGTTCATGGTGACCACATAGCCCGAAGCCGCGGCCGTCACCATCTTGGCGAGGAATGTCGTGGTGGGGTTGGTCATCATCTTCAGCGTGCGTGGGTTGGCACGGTTGGCCTCGCAGACATACTCAGCCAACTGATGAGGCGTCGGCAGTTGTGGGACCATTGCCATCACCTCCTCGGGCGTGGGCATTTTGCTCTCACCACGATCCTTGCCGGTTTCCTTCGAGGGCTGGGCCTCAATCGACTGAACGTCCTCCTGACGCTTGACGCCAAGAGCGTCCTCGACCTTCTTCTCGACGGTCTGCTCCACCTTCTTCTTGATGGCACGACCCACGAGGTTACCAATCTGGGCCTGCGAACTCAGCGCCACACCCACTGTCATCACCAATACAAACAATCTTTTCATCGTTTTGACTATTTAATTATTAACCATTTACTTTGTGCGGAAGCTCTGCAGGTCAGCCTCGGTGAAGTGCATCACGTAGTAGGCCTTGGCGCAGACATCCTCCTCCGTCATGCGGACATACACGTTAGCACTCTTGGCGAAGAGCTCCGGAGCCCGCGAGGCATCGTCCATGATGAGCAGACTCATGATCAGCTCAGCCGTCATGTCGTAGAGGCGACGGGCCAGGAAGTCGTGCACCTCCTGATTGTTTTGCTCCTTGACATAGTTGACAGCCTTCTCATACAAGTCCACCAACGGGGCGATACGTGCCTTCAGAGGCTTCATCTCGTCGCTCACCTCGTTCTGCATCATATCCTTGATCACCTGCAGATAGGTACCATTGGTCACATAGCGGATAGCTGCCACCACCTGCAGCTGTGTGGTACCTTCGTAGATGCTGAAGATACGTGCGTCGCGGTAGAGGCGCTGACTCTTGTACTCCATGATGAAACCGCTGCCGCCATGGATCGAGATGGCGTCGTAGGCGTTCTGGCTGGCATACTCGCTGTTCATGCCTTTGGCCAGCGGCGTGAAGGCGTCGGCCAGCTTCGAGTACTGCTTCATCTCGGCGCGTTCCTCCGGCTCCAGCTTACGGTCGCGGCTGATGTCCTCCAGGCTCTTGTAGATGTCCACATAGCGACTCGTGCAGTAGAGCAACGAACGACCGGCATCGAGCTTGGCTTTCATACGGCTCAGCATGTCGTAGACGGCCGGGAAGTTGATGATCTTCTCGCCGAACTGGGCACGCTCGCGGGCATAAGCCAAGCCCTCGTTGTAGGCTTCCTGCTCCACGCCCACACTCTGAGCGGCGATGCCCAGACGGGCACCGTTCATCAGGGCCATGACATATTTAATCAAGCCCAGCTTGCGATCGCCGCAGAGCTCAGCCTTGGCGTTCTTGTAGGTCAACTCGCAGGTGGGGCTACCATGAATGCCAAGCTTGTGCTCGATGTGGCGCACGTCGACACCACCGTTGCGCTTGTCGTAGATGAACATCGACAGGCCACGGCCGTCCTTCGTACCCTCCTCCGAGCGTGCCAGCACCAGGTGAATGTCCGAGTCACCGTTGGTGATGAAACGCTTGACACCGTTCAGGCGCCAGCACTGCTCCTTCTCGTCGTAGGTAGCCTTCAGCATCACACGCTGCAGATCACTGCCGGCGTCGGGTTCCGTGAGGTCCATGCTCATCGTCTCGCCGGCGCAGATGCGGGGGATGTACTTCGCACGCTGCTCTTCGCTGCCGAACTCGTAGAGGGTGTCGATGCAGCTCTGCAGACTCCAGATGTTCTGGAAGCCGGCATCGGCGGCGCTGATCACCTCGCTCATCATGCTGAACACCGTGCTCGGCAGGTTCAGTCCACCATAGCGACGCGGCATGCTCACACCGTAGAGGCCCGCCTTGCGGGTGACGTCAAGATTCTCAAAGGTCTTCGACGCATAGATCATGCGGCCGTTCTCCAGGTGCGGGCCTTCCAGGTCCACACTCTCCGAGTTCGGTTCGATGGTATTGGCCGCCACGTCGCCCGTGATTTCCAGGATGCGACGGTAGTTCTCCACCGCGTCCTCATAGTCCACCGGCGCGTAGTCGCACCCTTTCGCGTCTTCGTAGTTCTTCTCTTTCAACTCCACCAGGCGCTTCATCAGCGGATGATCCAGGTGGAACGCTATCTCCGGATGGTCGGTATAATAGTTTGCCATATTGTTCTTACTTGCTGTTCTGTTTGTAATACTTGATCAGTTTGGGGACGACCTCTTCCACCGTGCCGGTGATGACGTAGTCGGCGATCCGGTTGATCGGCGCCTCGGGGTCGCTGTTGATACTGATGATGATACCCGAGTCCTGCATGCCGGCGATGTGCTGAATCTGACCGCTGATGCCACAGGCAATGTAGACCTTCGGATGTACGGTGACGCCCGTCTGGCCGATCTGGCGGTCGTTGTCGATCCAGCCTGCGTCGACGGCGGCGCGGCTGCCACCCACCTCGCCGTGCAACACCTTGGCTAGCTCGAAGAGCATGTCGAAGCCCTCCTTCGAGCCCACGCCGTAGCCACCGCTGACCACGATGGGAGCCCCCTTGAGGTTATGCTTGGCAGCCTCCACGTGATGGTCGAGCACCTTCACCACGAAGGCCTCGGGCGAGACATATTTGCTCACTTCGGGGTAGACCACCTCCTTACGACAGGCACCCTCATACACAGCCTTCTGCATGACGCCGCTGCGCACCGTGGCCATCTGCGGACGGTGGTCGGGGTTGACGATGGTGGCCACGATGTTGCCACCAAAGGCGGGACGTATCTGATAGAGCAGGTTCTCATACACCTGGCCCGTCTTCTTGTCCTCGTAGGGGCCGATCTCCAGCTGCGTGCAGTCGGCCGTCAGACCGCTGGTGAGACTCGAACTGACGCGCGGACCCAGGTCGCGGCCGATGACGGTGGCGCCCATGAGGCATATCTGCGGCTGCTCCTCCTTGAAGAGGTTTACCACGATGTCGGTGTGCGGAGCCGACGTGTAGGGGAAGAGCCCCTCGCCGTCGAAGACATAAAGCTTGTCGACGCCGTAGGGCAGTATCTGATTCTCCACCCGGCCCTTGATGCCGGTGCCGATCACCACGGCTTCCAGGTCCACCTTCAGCTCGTTGGCCAGCTTGCGGCCCTTGGTCAGCAACTCCTGGCTCACCTCGCGCACCTCCGCGCCCTCGATCTCTATATATACGAATACGTTGTTCATCTTAGCCAATAATCTTATCGTTTAACAATTCCTGAATCAGCCCCTCGATGTCGGCATCGGCGGCCGTGAGGCTCTTGCTCTCCTTGGCTTGGAAGGCGATGCTGCGCACCTCCTTCACCTTGGTGGGACTGCCGCTCATGCCGCACTGGCTGGGGTCGCCGTCCACATCGGCCACACTCCACTGCGTCAGCGTCAGCTCCGGCCGAGCGGCGCGGAGGGCCTTGCGCGGGTCGTCGTCGGCCACCTCGAGCGGGCAAGCGGCGTACTTGTACTTCATCACGAGCTTGGCGTTGGCCGGGCGGCACTCGGCGGCCGACCCGTTGACGGTCACCACCAGCGGCAGCGGGGCCTCCACCACCTCGACGCCGCCGTCGATCATGCGGCGGATGGTGGCTTTGCCGTTCTCCACCTTGAGAATCTCCTCGGCGTAGGTCACCTGGTTCAAGCCCAACTTCTGGGCCACCTGCGGACCCACCTGGGCCGTGTCGCCGTCGATGGCCTGGCGGCCGCCGATCACGAGGTCCACATGGCCGATCTTCTTGATGGCCGCCGACAGGGCATAGCTCGTAGCCAGCGTGTCGGCACCGGCAAAGAGGCGGTCGGTGAGCAGCCAGCCGGTGTCGGCGCCACGATAGAGACCCTCGCGGATGATCTCGCCGGCGCGCGGCGGCCCCATGGTCAGCAAGCCCACTTCGACGTCGGGCTGCTGCTCCTTGATGCGCAGCGCCTGCTCCAGGGCGTTCAAATCTTCGGGGTTAAAAATGGCGGGCAACGCGGCGCGGTTCACCGTGCCTTCGGCCGTCATAGCATCCTTGCCAACATTGCGAGTATCAGGAACTTGCTTGGCAAGTACAACAATCTTCAGACTCATATTCCATTCTTTTATTATCTTGCAAAAATACGCAATTTTTATGATATAGCAACAAAAAAATGCCCCTCGACCCACTTTTTAACATTTCCCGCCGCACAGTTGATCGTACACCACCTCCCACACTCCACACATCACTTGCCATCCACTTTTGGTAGTTTTAAGTAAAATTAGGTTAAAAAATTAGATCGTGCACGATCTAATTTGCACATTTAAAACATTCAGAACGAGGCTTCTAGCCTTCCGAAAGTGTGTTAACCATGCTGGAAAACTCGCAAAACGCTGACAGGGCAAGGATTTTGCCCTGGTTTTAAGAGAGTCATCAGGGAGTCATCAGGGAGCCATCAGGGAGAAGTCAGGGAGACAAGGCTATAGCAACCTCGGGACGAGGCGTTTGGAAAAAGTATAAAAAAGCGCCTGCCGCCGGACATCAATCTGCCCGAGGCAGGCGTTATCCTGAGCTCGAGGGCCAGGATGCTAGAAGTTCCACATACCGCTGTCCTTCAGGAACTGGAGCAGGTCGCGGCTGACGCTCTCGTTCATCTGGCGCGGATAGCGCTTGGTGGTGAAGATTTCGCAGTAGTTGCGGGTGCCGTTCTCCTTGACCATCCGCTTGTTGAAGGGATCGTCGTCGCGCACCTTGTGGGTGGCAATCAGCTCGTCGTCGGTGGGCACATGGTAGGTCTCGCGGTGCAGGATGGCGTCGGTGCCGAGGCGCTCGCTGCGGCGAGGTTCCTCGGCGGGGTGGCCCATGGCAAGGGCGATGACGGGAACCACGCCACGGGGGCACTGCAGCAGTTCGGCTATCTGGCGCGTGTTGTAGTTGACGGTGCCGAGGTAGCAGAAGCCAAGGCCGCGGGCTTCGGCGGCCATGCAGATGTTCTGCGCGCAGAGCGAGGCGTCGACCAGCGCCGAGGTGAACCAGAGGAGGTTGCCGTAAGGCTCGTCGCACTGGTTGACACGGCAGTAGTGGTGGTAGCGGGCCACGTCGACACAGACGGTGAGCCACAGCGGAGCCGTGGCGCACTGGCCGAAGTGGAGCGTGCAGAGCTCGCTGCGGAGAGGTTCCTGGGTGGTGGCTATCACGCTGTAGAGCTGCATGTTGCCCGTGTTCGAGGCACGGATGCCGCACTGCACCATCTCGTCGAGCAGTGCGTCGCTGACGGGTTCGGCGGTAAACTGGCGCACCGACCGGTGCGCCAGCAGGGTTTCGATGGCGGTATTCATCTTACAACGAGACGCCTCCGTCGACGCAGATGACCTGGCCGGTGATGTACTCGCTGAGGTCGGAGGCCAGGAAGACCGAGGTGCGGGCAATGTCGAGGTCGGTGCCGGGACGGCGCAGGGGAATCTCGGCGAGCCACTTCTCGCGGGCTTCCTTGGGCATGGCCTGGGTCATGGCCGACTCGATGAGACCGGGAGCGATGGCGTTGCAGCGGATGCCGCGCGATCCGAGCTCCTTGGCAAGGCTCTTGGTGAAGCCGATGATGCCGGCCTTGGAGGCCGAGTAGTTGCACTGGCCCGCGTTGCCGTTGACGCCCACCACCGACGAGGTGTTGATGATGGAGCCCGAGCGCTGCTTGAGCATCATGGGGGCAAAGGCCTTGCAGTAGTTGAACACCGAGCGGAGGTTGACCTCGAGCACGAGGTCCCAGTCCTTGGGGCTCATGCGGAGCAGGAGGGTGTCGCGGGTGATGCCGGCGTTGTTGACCAGCGCGTCGAGGCGGCCAAAGTTCTTCTGCACCTGCTCGGCGACGGCCATGGTCTGGTCGTAGTCGGCGGCATTGCTGGCGATGAAGGCGCTGCGGGGGCTGACCTTCTGCAGCTCGGCCAGGAGCTCACGGCTGGCGTCGTTCTCCTGCAAATCGGTGAAAATCACGGTGGCACCGTGCTCGGCGAAGAGCTGGGCGGTGCGCTTGCCGATGCCGCGCGAGGCACCGGTGACTAGGGCTATTTTGTTCTCTAGAAGCATAGATTTCGGCCTCACCCCCGCCCCCTCTCCTGTGAGGAGAGGGGAGTAGAATGAGGGCTTGTTTTTTATTGTTGATTATACAATCTGTTTTTTATCTTTTCAATCACGTTGCGAGTGTCGTACACGACTTCTTCATTACTGAATCGCATCACACCGTAGCCGAGGTCTTCGAGGTTGGCGGTTCTTGTTGCATCATCTGCCTGCTGCAAGGGGTCGCTGTGATAGCCGCCGTCCACTTCGATTATCAACCGGTTGGGTAGGTTGATAAAATCGGCGATGTAGTCGCCCACCGGGTGTTGCCGCCGGAATCGGCATCCTTGTATCTGACGTCTCAACGCATCCCACAACACACGTTCAGCCTCGGTCATGTTGCGACGGTTGTCCTTGGCAAAAGCCTTGGTCAGCTCATACCGGTCAGGGCTGGCGGTTCGGCAAAGGAAGTCGCTCATAGCTAACCACTCCCCTCTCCTCCTAGGAGAGGGGTTGGGGGTGAGGCTGGTTGTCGATCAGTGCAAATGTCAGTTCGCCTTGGCAGCAAGGCTTGCCACCGACGGTGGCTTTGGCGTCGACGAAGAAGATCATGCCGCGGCGGTTGGTGATGCGGGCACGCACCTCGATGGTGTCGCCCGGGCGCACCGGCTGGCGGAAGCGCACGTTGTTGATGCCGCTGTAGAGCGGCGTACGGCCGATCAGTTCGTCGCGCACCAGAATACAGCTGGACTGCGCCATGATCTCGCACTGGATGACACCCGGCACCACGGGGTTGCCGGGGAAGTGGCCTTGCAGGAAGAACTCGTCGCCGCGCACGTGGTAGTGGGCAATGGCGGTATCGCCTTCCATCACCACGTCGTCGATGAGCAGCATCGGCTCACGGTGCGGCAGGAAGGTCTTGATTTCGTCTCTGTTCAATACGTTCATTGTATGACTTTTAACTGTTTTTTACTTAATCTTTCTCAGCGCCACGCTGGCGTTGTTGCCGCCGAAGCCGAAGGTGTTGCTCAGGGCGATGTCGGCCTGCCACTGGCGGGCGGTGTGGGGCGTGTAGTCGAGGTCACACTCGGGATCCGGCTGGTCGAGGTGGATGGTGGGCGGAATGGTTCCGTTCTGGAGAGCCAAAGCGCTGATGATCAGCTCAACGGCACCGGTGGCGCCAAGCATGTGGCCATGCATCGACTTGGTGCTGCTGATGACGGCCTTGTGGGCACCGTCTTCGCCGAGAGTGGTCTTAATGGCGCGGGTCTCGCCCTTGTCGTTGAGGGGGGTACCGGTGCCGTGAGCATTGATATAGAGGTGCTCATCGGCCTTGAAACCAGCCTCTTCGAGGGCCAGCTTCATGGCCTGGGCGGCTCCACGACCTTCGGGGTGCGGGGCGGTGTAGTGGTGGGCGTCGCAGGTGTTTCCATAGCCACAGACCTCGGCGTACAGCTTGGCGCCACGCTTTTTGGCCAGCTCCTCGCTCTCGAGGATGAGGATGCCGCAGCCTTCGCCGAGCACGAAGCCCTTGCGGCGGGCGTCGAAGGGCAGCGAGGCGGCCATGGGATCGTCGCTGGTGGTAAGGGCCTTCATGTTAGAGAAGCCGCCGACAGCCATCTCGCAGATGGCAGCCTCGGTGCCGCCGGTGATGACGGCGTCGGCACGACCCTCGTGGATCAGGCGGTAGGCCTCGCCCACGCTGTGGGTTCCGGTGGCGCAAGCCGTCACGACGGGGATGTTGGGTCCCTGGGCGTTGTAGGTAATGGCCACGTTGCCGCCCGCAATGTTCGAGATCATCTCGGGGATGAACAGGGGCGAAATGCGGCGCAGACCGTACTGCATCTTGTTGGCATGCTCGCGCTCAAAGGTGGTGATGCCACCAATACCGCTGCCGATGGCGGTGCCGAAACGGGTGGGATCGACATCCTCGCCGACGCGCAAACCGCTGTCCTGCATGGCCTGTGCGGCCGCCGCCAGGGCATAGAGGGCGAAGGTGTCGTTGTGACGGATCATCGTCTTGTCGATACCGTAGTCCTCGGGGTGGAAGTCTTTGACCTCGGCAGCCACCTTGACGGGGAGCTGCTCACGGTCGAGTTTGGTGATGTAGTCAATGCCACACACACCGTTGATCACGCTGTTCCACAGCGATTCAATATTATTTCCAAGTGGGGTTATACAGCCCACGCCTGTGATGAATACTCTGTTCATATTATTAATTTGTTTCTATATTTATTAGTTAGTATTCAATAGCGGACAACGGCGGCGCTGGTGACGAAGCCCGCACCGAATCCGTTGAATACCATGAGGTCGCCGCGCTTGATGACACCCTCGCGAATCTTCTCGTCGAGCAACACAGGAATACTGGCCGACGAGGTATTGCCACGACGTTCAATGTTGTGAAGGAAGCGTTCCTGAGGCAGGTCAAAGGTCTGTTTGATGGCGTCAATGATGCGCATATTGGCCTGATGCAGAAGGAAATGATCGATATCAGCCAACTGAAGGCCAGCTTTTTCGACCACATCTTTGATGTCGCGCTGAGCCGACGTGACCGCCATGCGGAACACCTCGCGGCCCTTGAGCTGCATCGGCATGTGGGTATCAATGCCGGGGCCCGTCTCAAACGGCGTGGGTTCGCACGGTAGACGGTAGTAGATAACGTCAGGCATCGGTGTGGAGGTCAGCTTGCTGGCCAGGTAGTTGTCGCCCTTCGTAAGCACCATGGCTCCGGCGGCATCGCCAAACAGAACGCAAGTCTCACGCTGTGTCCAGTCCACCATGCGGGTCACCTCCTCAGCGCAGACGTAGAGTATACGGTTGGCGCGACCGGTGGCCAGGAAGGATTCGCAGATATCAAGTCCATAGACAAAGCCGGCACACGCCGAGTTGATATCCATGGTGGGGCAGTTGGGGCCTTTGATGCCCAAAATGCCCTGCACGAGAGACGCCAAAGAAGGGGTCACGTAACAGTTGCACACATTGGAGCAAATGATGAAGTCAATGTCATCAGGCACCAATCCAGCGGCATCGATTGCGCGTTGACCCGCCAGGGCTGCCAGCTCTTCAAATCGTTCGGTGGTGATGATTTGGCGGCTCTTGATGCCGGTGCGAGTGGTGATCCACTCGTCGCTCGTGTCGACATAGTCGGACAACATATCGTTGGTGACAGTAAACTTCGGCACGGCGCTTCCAGTTCCAAGTATTTTCATTGTATCAGTTTTATGGGCTTTATCTGTGCTTGCAGAGATGTGTTCGCCCGTGTTATTATCTTAATTTTTATTAAAAATCCGGCTGCAAAGAAACACCATCTCGACAAAATAAAAAAGTTAAATTCGGCAAATCGGACAATATCTTAGGTAAAATTGAGTTATTGGGGGCGAAATCATAGTATTTTTGACGAAATAAAGAAGAAATGAATATTTACCAACAGCGGAGTTTGGCGGAAATCGACCGCTTTTTCACCCAAAGGGCGGCCGTGACACAGTTTTTGATACTCTCGGTTTTCTTCGCAGTCCTCATCGTGGTATTCGGCAACCCCACCGGAATGCTCGACTTCACAACACAACACACAACAATCCTTCCGCAACTGCAAATAGCCATCACGACGGTAGCAGGACTGCTACTGCTGATCATCAGCCGCACATCACTCCATCTGCTATCACGCAGAAAAACGGTCTCTCCAACGGAATGCCTGATATGGATTCTCGTCGAACTGATCGTCACCATAGCTGTTCTTTGCTTCACAATGTGGCAATTAAGTGGCGGCGGAAAACTGACGCTGGCTCCTTTGGCCGGCGATCTTCTACTCGGAATCATCGCCATCGAAGCCATCCCCTACGTCATTTCATACCTCGTTTTCCGCCTGCGCGACGAGCAACGGGAAGTGGCCCGCTTGCAAGCCGAACTGGAGAACACCCAGACGCAAGACACATCCACACTTGCTACCGCCGGCGAACGAATACTCAACTTCCACGACCGCGGCAACCGTCTTGTCTTCAGCACCTCAGGAAAGAATGTACTATTCATCGAGGCCGCCGACAACTACGTCAACATCCACTACCTAAACGAGGGTCACGAGGACACATTTATCCTACACAACACCCTGAAAGATATGGAGAAACGCCTGGCTGACACATCCCTTCAGCGGTGTCACCGAGGCTACATCGTCAACATCGACAACGTAAAACTCCTACGCAAGGAGGGAATGACGCTGCTTTTGGAGCTGAATGGCAGCAACAAGACCATCCCCGTCACCAAGACATACGCCGCAGCCGTCACCGAGCGACTGGCGCCTACAAACGAATAATCCCAACTATTTATTTAATAATCACACAATGGAACTCAGACTCACCTACCAGGAAATCAGCGAAATGATCGAGAAACGAGCCGGACGCGCGCTCCCGATCATCTACGGCGGCCCACACACCGTACGCATCAGTTACGATGTAAACGTACTCTTCAAGACAGCCAGTGTAGGCCTCGATCTGACGGTAGAGCGCATCAACGGCAGCGACATTTTCCTCTCCTACGACGGCGGTGCCAGCATTGACTTCATGGTACGCCAGGCCATCAGCATGGCGAAGAACCGTCCGGGTGGAGACATGATCGAACCCCTCGACGGAAACCGCATCCTGCTTTCGCTCGGTAAAACACAACAAGCAGGCAGCCTACTGGATCATATCACACTGAAAGACATACGCTTCGACGAGCACTACGCCATCGTCGAATTCACACCCAAAGGAGTGTAAAGACACTACACGTTCGCCTAAGGGCTAGGCGTTGTGATACTTTTCGTGGCGCAAAATAGTGTGCGCCCGGTAGAGCTGTTCAAGGAAAAAGAGACGCACCATCTGGTGGTTGAACGTCATTTGCGAGAGAGAGACCTTGGCGTGGGCAGCATCGTACACCGCCGGGGCGAATCCAAAAGCGCCTCCGATGACGAATGCCAGCGTACGCACCCCGGCATTCATCTGTCGTTGAAGCTGTTCCGAGAAACCCACCGAGGTGTATTCCCGCCCATGTTCATCGAGGAGCACCACCCGATCCACCTTCTCCAACTGCTTCAAAATCAACACTCCTTCCCGTTCTTTCACCTCGTCGGGCGACATACGGCCGGCATTCTTCAAGGCCGGCACCACCACCAACTCGAAGTCACAATAGTGCTTCAGCCGGCCCACATACTCGTCGATTCCGGCTTGAAGGTAAGGCACATCGGTCTTGGAAACCACTATCAGCTTGATATTCATAGATGCAACAGCTTTTTACCACAAGGAATCAGCGAGCGATAGATGCAGAGAATCGGGGTCTGTTCGGTACCGAAGGAGTGGTAGAAATGGCCTATACCCGGGTCCATTCCTCCCTCGAAATCAAATACTTGGGTACGCTCATAGAGATCCTCTATCATTTTCCACACCAGAAGGGTCATACTGTTTCGAAGAGCATCGGCATGAAGAGCCGAGAGCAGAGAGTAGGCGCAACGGTCGTCGAACACCACAAACCGGGATGCCATGAGGGATCCATCCTGATTACGAAGCCCGTAGAGCAGCCCTTGCCCCCGCGAGAGGGCCGTGTTGCACACACGCAGAATGAACTCCCGACCGAGGAGATCGCGCCCGCTGCGGCGTTCCCAGTAGGCGATGTGAAAGTCAGCAAACTCTTCAACGCCCACTTTCCGGTCAAGCTGGTAGGTATCTTCCACAACATCAACACCTTTACGTCGCTCTTTGGCAGCCACAGAGCGGAGGGTTGACGGCTCGGGAACGGGGGAGAAACGGTAGGTGAAACGAGACACCGACCGGAATCCACGGCTGGTGAACGGCAGAGCATCGGTCGTCTCGGGCGGGAAATTCTGCATGAGCAGCAGGGCCTTCCGGTCTCGCAGCCCGTCGGCCAGCCTGGCCAACACCGCCTGTTTGGCCTCGCCGTCAATGCCCTGGCGCACCCATGGACCACACCACGGGGTGAGCTGCGGCTGCACGATATACTTCATACCCAGCCGACTGCCATAGAGAAACGGCATCGATCCGACCACCCGATCGCCATCGAAGCAGAGGATCACATCCCAACGTTTGCCCCGGCAGACGGTATCCATCCACCAATACTGCTGAAACAGAGGGATACCAGACCCCTCTGTTTCACATAATTGACGGTATACTTCTTTATTGTCCGGCATAGCGGGCGGTGCGCCAAACTACAGAATCTTGATGCTCACGCGGTTGTTCTTGATCCGCCCCTCGCGGGTCTCGTTGTCGCCAATGGGGTCGGCGTCGCCCTTGGCCTCCACCTCGATGCGATCCTTGTCGACACCTCGCAATAGGAGAGCCTTCTTCACCTCGGTGGCACGCTGGCGCGAAAGACCGATACAATAGGCGGCAGTACCCTGATTGTCAGCATATCCCGACAGGAGTACACTCTTGCGCTCGTTCTCCTTGAGGTAGTTGGCGATGGTGTCGATGGTGGGGAGCCACGACTCGACGATGGTGGCATCGTTGGGGAAGAAGCGGATGTCCTCAAACGTGCGGCTGACCGTGTCGGCGGTGAAGATAGGCTTCTTCTTGGTGCCGAAGTAGAGCAACATACCGACATGAATGACAGGCTCTTCGCGCTGCTCGTTGTAGTAGTTGGCACCCTTGAAGTACTTATAGTCGATCTCGGCCACCTGGTAGAGCAACTTGTTGCGCATCTCTTGCTTCACCTTCCACTCGTCGAACCCCTGCAGGGCCGCAAGAGCCTCTTCGCGAGCCTTTTCGGCCAGCGATTCGCGCTGCTTGGCATCCTCGATTTCGGGGTTGATGGCAAAGACGGCGCAGAGGGTGGCCGTGGCACGCGACGACTTCTGCAAGTAGTTGACCACCGGCGTCATACCGCCCCAGTCGGGCTTCTTCTGCTTGGCGCCGAGCTTGAAGTTGGCGTAATCATACGGAAGATAGTATATCTTGGTGTCCTTGGTGTTGAAGTTGGTGAACTTCCAGATGGTGTCGTAGTCGTCCTGACGCACTTTCTGACGGCCCTCGATGAACGGCGAGGTCTTCTTCTTTCCGCCACGGGGCCTTGCTTGTGCCATCACGTCAGCGCTGCCAACCAGCAGCAGCATGGCCATCATCAAACTGAATATCCTTTTCATAGCAGATGCTGTTATTTTCTTGTTTAGTGCTTCTATAACGCTTTTTATTGCATATTATTGTCCCTGTCGGGCGACAAAATCAGCCCTTGCGCTCGGTGTCGACCACGGTGCCGTTCTCACACACCACGACGCGGGCCGGGAAACGGTCGATCATCATGAAGTCGTGGGTGGAGATGAGCATGGTTGTACCGGTATTATACCCCACATCGACAAGCAGTTGCATAATCTCGGCCGACGTGACGGGATCCAGGTTGCCGGTGGGTTCGTCAGCCAGGAGCAGTAGCGGATTGTTGATCAGCGCGCGAGCGATACCGACACGTTGCTGCTCACCCTCAGAGAGTTGGCGGGGCATAGCGTCGGCCTTGTGAGCGATGCCGACGGCATTGAGCGTCTTCTCGATCTGGGCGCGGATCTCGTCGCGTCGGCGCCAGCCGACAGCCCGGAGGACGAACTCGAGGTTGGCATAGACATTGCGGTCGTCGAGCAGGCGAAAGTTCTGAAACACAATGCCTATCTGGCGGCGCAGGAGGGGCACTTTGCGCCGGCGGATGTGGGCCACATCCATGCCGCAGACGCGCGCCGTGCCGCCGGCAATCGGCTGGTCGGCGTAGAGCGCACGCAGCAACGACGTCTTGCCGGCACCGCTCTTGCCGATCAGATAGACAAATTCGCCCGTGTCGATGCTGAGGTTCACATCCTTCAGCAGCGGCTCTTCGTCATGGCTAATCACCACGTTTTCAAGCTTCACCAACGGTTCCTTGGGGCTATAGTTCTCGTCTTTTTCCATTCTGTGTATGCATACAAATCCGGATGCAAAAATACAAAAATAATAGCAACCAACACACTTCGTGCCAAAAACAAATCAACACCCTATTGTCAACTTTGCATCCTGTCCGCTCAAATGCAGAGATGATGCAGAGGGGATGCCTAGTTGATGCCTAGATGATGCCTAGATGATGCCTGGAGGATGCCTGGAAGAGGGTACGGAAACGGACACTTGAGGACAGCAATTAGTGTTAAAAAACAATTTTTTTTTCGACGTATTGAAAAATGTATGTACTTTTGCATTCTAAAATGTGTAACGAAATTATTAAAAATAGTTAAAACATATTGTAAGTAATGGCAGAAATCACACGAATTTTCGACCTGCTGGACCATCTGGTAGAGCGCTACCCGAAGGATGACATGCTGGCCGGCAAAGTGAACGGCGAATGGGTAAAATATTCGTCGCACGACTATTACAAGTATGCACATTATTTGGCCTACGGCCTCTGCGAGATAGGCCTCAAGGAGGGCGACCGCGTGGTCACCATGAGCGCCAACTGCCCGGAGTGGAACTTCATCGACATGGCGCTGGCCATGAGCGGCATCATCCACGTGCCGGTCTACCCCACCCTCTCGACCGAGAACTACGCCTACATTCTGCAACACAGTGAAGCGCAGGCTATCTTTGTGAGCACCAAGGTGTTGCTCGGACGCCTGCGTCCCGCCATCGACCAGCTGGAGGTGAAGCCGCAGGTGTTCACACTGGCCAACATCGAGGGCGAACACCGCATGTTGGAGATACTGAAAGCCGGCATCGCCAACCGCGAAAAATGGATGCCGGAGATCGAACGCCGCAAGCGCGAGATCAAGCCCGACGACTGGGTGACGATGATCTATACCAGCGGCACCACCGGACTACCCAAGGGCGTGATGCTCAGCCACCGCAACCTCTGCAGCAACTTCCTGGCCCACGCTGAGGTGAACCCCTGCGACAACCGCCACCGCTTCCTCTCCTTCCTGCCGCTCAACCACATCTACGAGCGTTCGATGAACTACCACTACCAGGCGAAAGGCATCAGCATCTACTATGCTGAAAACATGGGCACTATACAACAAAACATGCAGGAGATCCAGGCCGACGGCTTCTGCGCCGTACCGCGCGTGTTGGAGATGGTCCACGACAAGCTCTACGCCGCCGGCAAGGACTTCAGAGGCATGCGCAAACGCATCTACGACTGGGCTTTCCGCCACGGCGAACGCTACGACTACACCCTCATGAAGAAGGCCGACATCTTCTACCAGCTGGGGCAGTGGTTCCTCGACAAGGCGGTCTACAGCAAGTGGCGCGAGAAATTCGGTGGCAAACGGCTCACGGTCATCACCGGCGGCAGCTCCATCCAGCCCCGCATGGTACGCCTCTTCGCCGCCGCCGGAATCTACATCTACGAGGGCTATGGCCTGTCGGAGACCAGCCCCGTCATCGCCGTCAACGACCCGGCCCACCACCAGGTGAAGATCGGCACCGTGGGTCCCGTGCTGAGCGGTGTGGAGATGAAGTTCGACGACGACGGCGAGATCCTCACCCGCGGACCACACGTCATGCTCGGCTACTACAAAGACCCCGAATACACCGCCCAGGTGATCGACAGCGACGGCTGGTTCCACACGGGCGACATCGGCGAGCTCGTCGGCGGCCGCTACCTGAAAATCACCGACCGCAAGAAGGACATCTTCAAGCTTTCGGCCGGCAAATACGTGGCTCCACAGCTGATCGAAAACCTCCTGCGCGGCTCCGAATACATCGAGCAGGTGATGATCATCGGCGAGAACGAGAAGCAGGTGGCCGCCTTGATCAGCCCCAACTTCAACACCCTCCACTACTGGGCCCTGAAGTACCACCTGCACTATCGCGACAACGCCGAACTCATCGCCCTGCCGCAGGTGCACGACAAGATGCGCAAGGTGCTCGACGAGTACAACAAGTCGCTGGCACCGCACGAGCAGATCAAGCAGTTCCGCCTGGTGGCCGACGAGTGGACGCCCAACAACGGCATGCTCTCGCCCACCCTCAAGCTGCGTCGCGCCCCCATCATGGAGAAGTACAAGAGCCTCATCGCCGACATCTACGGCCGCGAGAAACCCGCCAGCGGCGGCCTCTTCTCGGCCTTCAAGAGCGTCGAGCTCCCCACCATGCCGTGGGTCAAAAAGAATCAATAGCGCCCCCCAACGGGTAAAAGCAGAGGGGCGTCGGCATTGCCGACGCCCCTCTCTTGTTGTCCTACCAGGACTCGAACCTAGACAAACAGAACCAAAATCTGGTGTGCTACCATTACACCATAGGACAATCCTCTCTCCAAAAGAGGGTGCAAAAGTACTAACTTTTTCCCACGTATCCAAATTTATTTTCTTCCACACTCATTATCAGAACCATAATGGGGTACAGACAGCCGATAAAAAGCAGGCCCATCTGGCGCTCCAGCATCGATTCGAATAGGAGGTTGAGCGCCACGACGGCCGTCAGCAGGGTGATCAAAAAGGCGTGGTTCCTCGACCGCAAGGCCCAGAAGCATGGGGCCAGAAGGAAGACCATCAAGGCCAGCAGGCCCGGAACACCGGCCGCCAACAGGCTTTCAAGGTACTGATTGTGAGCATTGAATTCCGCTTCATACCCGTAGTCGTACCCATCGGCGGCATACTGTTCCACCTGACGCGCATGATAGTCGCCGGCACCGTAGCCGACCACGGGGCTCTGCACGTAGGCGTGCCAGTTGCAACGGTTGATGCTGGTGCGGGCGTCGTCCTCCACATTCTCCAGCGTCGACGCGATCCGGTTGGTGTAGCTCGGCACCAGCTGCGTGGCTGCCACCAGGCCGATCAGCGCCAAGGCCCCGATGCCAAGGCCGAGTTTCCAGCTGCGGCGCACGACGGTCAGGTGGACCACACACGCCACCATCGCCATCGCCATGGCCACCATTCCGGCCCGCGAATTGACCACCACCACATAGGCCACCAGCAGCGGCAGGGAGAGGACCAGGAGCCATCGCAACCAGCCCCTCATCAGCGTCCAGCGCGTGAGGAGCTCGTGGTAGACGAAAACCATGGCCACCACGGCATACAAAGCGATGTAGGCGTGGTGGTAGACCTCACCGTCCTCGCGCTCGGCGTAGAAAGCCCCCAGAAACGAGGTCAGGCTGGTCCCCTCCAGCATGGCCGCCGACGCCGCCTTGACAAGGAAGTAGCCGAACGCGCCGCAGAGCGCCAGCAGCAAGGCGTAGCCCATGCCCCGCAGAAGGCCGGCCGTGAGGTAGGAGGTGTCCGAGACGAGAAGGCACAGTGGCAGGGCGAGCAGCACGGCTTTCAGGCCGAGCAGCTCCCACCCTGTGGCCAGGTCGGAAGTCCAAAACTGACTCAACGCCAGCACTATCCAGTAGACAATCGGACCACACAGCACCCATCGCAACGGGCGGCTGAGGGCCGGATTGCCGATGTGCCGCTGGGCGATCACCTTTGTCAGCGTGGCCGCCACGAGGAGCATCAGGGCCCAGAGGCCGGCGCGCCAGTTGACGGCGATGGCCGCCACGGCCAGCCAGAGGGCGCCATATTGCAGGCAGTCATACCACTTGTAGTTCTTTAACATAGGCTTTAGGGGATTTATCTGGCCGTTTCCAGCAGGGTTTGCAACTCCTTGATCTCGTCGCGGAACGAGGCGGCGGCCATGAAGTCCAACTCTTTGGCGGCCAGCTGCATCTTGCGCTGCCGCTCGCGGATCTCCTTGCGCAGCTGATCCTTGCTCATGGCCATGAACTTCGCATCGAGAGCCGGCGCCTTCGGGGCGTCGGTGCCGTAGGGGTCGGAGCCCTCTTCGGCCGCCATCAGGGGGTTCTGCTGCTGCTCCTTGTAGGGGCGCGCGGGGGCCTTGCCGCCCAGTTCGCGCTCCTCGGCGGCCCGTTCGATGACACTGGTGGTGCCCAGGATGGCCTCGGTGCTCTTCACGATCTGGCGCGGCACGATGCCATGCTCCATGTTGTACTTGATCTGCTTGTCGCGATGGCGGTTGGTGAGGTCGATGGCGCGCTGCATCGAGCCGGTGATGCTGTCGCCGTAGAGGATGGCCTTGCTGTGCACATTGCGGGCTGCACGCCCAATAGTCTGAATCAGTGCGCGGTCGCTGCGCAGGAAGCCCTCCTTGTCGGCGTCGAGGATGGCCACCAGGCTCACCTCGGGCAGGTCGAGGCCCTCGCGCAGCAGGTTGACGCCCACCAGCACGTCGAAGACACCCATGCGCAGGTCGCGCATGATCTCCACACGCTCCAGCGTGTCGACGTCGCTGTGGATGTATTTACTCCTGATACCCAGATTGATGAGGTAGCTCGTCAGCTCCTCGGCCATGCGCTTGGTGAGGGTGGTCACCAGCACGCGCTCGCCCTTGTCGACGGTGTTCTCGATCTCGTCAAGCAGGTCGTCGACCTGGCTGACGGCGGGCCGCACCTCGACCACGGGATCCAGCAGACCGGTGGGGCGGATCACCTGTTCCACCACCACGCCCTCGGCCTCGCTCAGCTCGTAGTCGGCCGGCGTGGCGCTGATGTAGATGGTCTGGCCCGTGAGGGCGTAGAACTCCTGATAGGTCAGCGGCCGGTTGTCGAGGGCCGACGGCAGGCGGAAGCCGTACTCGACCAGCGAGGTCTTGCGGCTGCGGTCGCCGCCGAACATGGCGCCGATCTGCGGCACCGTGACGTGGCTCTCGTCGACCACCAGCAGGAAGTCGTCGGGGAAGTAGTCGATCAGGCAGAAGGGGCGGCTGCCCGGCGCGCGGCCGTCGAAGTAGCGGCTGTAGTTCTCGATGCCGGAGCAGTAGCCCAGCTCCTGGATCATCTCCACGTCATAGTTAACGCGCTCCTCCAACCGTTTGGCCTCCAGGTTCTTGCCGATATTGTAGAGGTAGTCGCGCCGCTCGTACATGTCGCGCTGTATCTGCAGCAGGGCGTCGCCCATGTGTTCCTTGCTCGTGAGGAAGTTGGAGGCGGGATAGATGACCACCTCGTCGAACACCTCGAGCCGCTGGCCGCTGACGGGGTCGAAGCTCTCCAGGCGCTCCACCTCGTCGTCCCAGAAGGAGATGCGATAGCAGAAGTCGGCAAACGAGGGGTAGACGTCGACCGTGTCGCCCTTGACGCGGAAGCGGCCGTTGGTGAACTCGATCTCGTTGCGGACATACTGACCTTCAAGCAACTGCATCAGCAGCTGGTCGCGCTGCAGGCGGTCGCCCACCCGCAGGGTGACGGTGCCGCGCTTGAACTCCTCGGGGTTGCCGATGCCGTAGATGCAGCTCACCGAACTCACCACGATCACGTCGCGCCGCCCGCTGAGCAGCGCACTCGAGGCGCGCAGGCGCAGCTTGTCCAGCTCGTCGTTGATGGCCAGGTCTTTCTCGATATAGGTGTTCGTGGCCGGAATGTAGGCCTCGGGCTGATAGTAGTCGTAGTAGCTCACGAAGTACTCCACCGCATTGTGGGGGAAGAACTGCTTGAACTCGCCGTAGAGCTGGGCCGCCAGCGTCTTGTTGTGGCTCATCACCAGCGTGGGGCGGTTGAGCTCCTTGATGACGTTGGCCACCGTGAAGGTCTTGCCCGAGCCCGTGACGCCCTGCAACACCTGGGCCCGCTGGCCGCTGCGCACCCCTTCCACCAGCTGGCGGATGGCCTCCGGCTGGTCGCCCATGGGCGCAAAATCCGATACAAGTTCAAAATCCATACCTCCACATAACGCACCCCTATATTAAATATTGTACGCCCGCGAACAATGTTTTTCGCCCCACTGCCCCTAAAAAAAACACACAACAAAAACCCCATCCACCCGCAAATCCGCCCTCCGTAACCCCGCTTGTTCTCAGGTTGATACGCCATCATCTCCTACTCATCGCCTACTCTGAGCCTTGTCTTCGCCTTGTGAAAATTTACTCGAGTAGGCAATAAGTAGGCGAAGATAACGTTATCACATGTAGAAGAGCCGGTGCTGCCAGGGCGGCATGGCGGCAAACAGATAGCATAAAAACCTAAACATCAACGATATGGCAAAGCAATACGGCAGTTACATGGGGGGCTTCAGCGGACGGCTGGGGCCGGCAGTGGGCTACATGTGGAACGGCATCTGGGTGGTGCGCAGCCGCCCGGGGCAGGTGCGCAACCCGCGCTCGGCGGCGCAGATGGCGCAGCGCACCGCCTTCAAGGCCGAGGTGCAGCTGGCCGCCGCCATGCGCACCGCCGTCATGCAGGGCCTCACACCCGCGGCACGACAGGTGCACATGACGGCCTACAACCTCTTCGTCTCCATCAACCAGCCCTGCTTCGCGCTGAGCGACAGCGGGTTGGAGGTGGACTGGGAGCACCTGCAGCTCAGCGCGGGCCCTGTGGCGCCGGTGCTGCCGATGGCGCCGCAGCTGTCGGCCGACGGCGTGCTGAGCCTCGAGTTCGACCCCAACCACGGCGAGCGCCGCTCGCGCGGGCGCGACCTGGTGCGGCTCTACGTCTACTGTCCCGAGCTGGAGGAGGGCCGCCTGGCGGCGCCGGTCTACCGCCGCGACCGCCGCATAAGCCTCTTGTTGCCAGACGAGTACGTCGGACGCCGGCTGGTGGTGTACACCTTCGCCGTCGACGAGCAGGGCAACTACTCGCCCACCACGGGCGTCGACCTGGCCGACCTCGCCTCCCTGCCCGCCGAAGAGGCGCCCCTCGCTCCCGCAAGCCACGGCACCGCCGTGGCCGACACCGCCGCCGCCAACCCGGCCACCGGCGCCGCGACCGCCCCGACCGACCCCGCGCCGAAGGAAGATCATGCCTACAAATAATAAATCGCGCCGCTTGGCGTTACCACAGAAGATGATCGAAACGAGACAAATAGACCTCACGCCCGAGGAGTACCACGTGCCGGAGGCGCGTCGGCGGGCGCTGATGCGCGAGCTGGGCCTCGGTGAAGCCGAGGCCGGAAAGGCTCGTGTGGTGCGTCGCACCCTCGACTGCCGCCGCCGCAACGTAGTGTACCACTGCACGATAGCCGTCGGCGACGCCGAGCCTTTGCCAGTGTCCCCCGCCCTCACCCTGCCGCCCGATGCGCGGCCGGTGGTGGTGGTCGGCGCCGGACCAGCGGGCCTCTTTGCCGCCCTCCGCGCCCTCGAGCTGGGCCTGCGCCCCGTCATTGTGGAGCGCGGCAAGCCGGTGGAGGAGCGCAAGTACGACGTGGCGCGGCTGGGGCGCGAGCAGGTGGTCGATCCGGACAGCAACTGGTGCTTCGGCGAAGGCGGCGCCGGCACCTACAGCGACGGCAAGCTCTACACGCGCTCCACCAAGCGGGGCGACGTGGGGGCGGTGCTGCGCACCTTTGTGGCCCACGGCGCCGACCCCGACATCATGCTCGACGCCCACGCCCACATCGGCACCGACCGCCTGAGCGGCATCATCGCCCGCATGCGGCACACCATCGAGCAGGCGGGCGGCGAGTACCGCTTCGGCTGCCGCGTGGAGGACCTCGTGCTGCGCGACGGGCGCGTGGTCGGCGTGGTGGACCAGCACGGCCGGCGCCACGAGGGCGCGGCGGTGGTCCTGGCCACGGGCCACTCGGCGCGCGACGTCTACCACATGTTCCTGCGCCACGGCTGGCTGCTAGAGGCCAAGCCCTTCGCACTGGGCGTGCGCGTGGAGCATCCGCAACAGCTGATCAACGAAATACAGTATCACGGCCAGGGCTACTCGCCCTACCTGCCTCCGGCAGCCTACAGCCTCACCACGCAGGTGGGCACGCACGGCGTCTTCTCGTTCTGCATGTGCCCCGGCGGGGTGATCGTGCCGGCCGCCACGGGCCCCGGCCAGCAGGTGGTCAACGGCATGAGCAACTCGCATCGCAACTCGCCCTGGGCCAACAGCGGCATCGCCGTCACGGTGGGCCTGGACGACCTAGCCCCCCTGGCACCCGGCGCCGAGCGCTCGCCGCTCGCCCTGCTCGACTTCCAGATGGCCGTGGAGCAACGCATGTTCCACGCCGGCGGCGACAGCGTCAACGCCCCGTCGCAACGGCTGGTGGACTTCCTGCGGCGGCGCCCCTCTTCGACCCTGCCCCGCACGGGCTACCTGGGCCACACCGTCGGCGCCCCGCTGCACGAGCTGCTGCCCCCGTTTGTGGCGGAGGCTTTGGCGCAGGGATTCAGGGACTTCGACCGCAAGATGCGCGGCTTCGTCACCGAAGAGGCCACGCTGCTGGCCGTCGAAAGCCGCACATCAAGCCCGGTGCGCATACCCCGCGACCGGGAGACGCTGCAACACCCCCAGCTGCCGGGGCTCTACCCCTGCGGCGAAGGGGCCGGCTATGCCGGCGGCATCGTCAGCAGCGCCCTCGACGGCATACGCTGCATCGAAGCCCTCAGCCTTCAAAGGTGAAGCTGAGCATAAAGGTACGGGTGTTCAGATAGTCGAAACTGCTGATGTAGACATCGGGGTCTTCGACCTTGAGATCGAGCAGGCCGAAGGTCATCTTCATCTCGATGGCAAACTTGACATATCGGAGAAATACGTCGAAACCCGCCCCCATGGAGTAGCGCAAGTCGCTGGCCTGGAGGCGGATGATGCTTTGGTTGGTCTGGTTGCGGTTCTTGCGGAGGGAGGCGAAGTCGAAGCCGTAGCTGGCGCCGCCGGTGAGGTAGGGGCGGAAATTGCCGTAGCGCACCGCGCGGAACTTGAGCTCGAGCGGGATGTCGCCGTAGACCGACTCGACATTGCGGCTGCGCTCGGCCAGGTGATGGGAGGCCAGATAGGCGGGTTCCCAGGCGTAGCTTATCTCGCGTGTCACGAGGGTAACGCCCGGCAGCAGGCGCAGGTTGAACCACTTGCCGAGGCGCATATCGCCGATGACGGCGATGTGGAAGCCGGGGGAATAGTAGGACGTGACGCCCTGAAGCGAGCGGCGCATCTGGGCATCGTCGTTGAAACGGAGGTCGAACTTGGACTGGGTGTAGCCCACCTGGATGCCATAGTGGAGCAGACGACGGTCGAAACCGCCGAGGTTGCCGGTCTGTCCCTGGGCAAAAAGAGCAAGCGGACTCATAAGTCCTATAAGTGCAATAAGGCCTATCAGTCCGCTTTTCTTCATGTAAACTATTCGGTGATTTCGCCGCGGAGCGACTGGCTGAGGCGCTCTTTGACGTGCTCCTTGTCGTCGGGGTACTCGCCAAGCAGGCACATCATCTTGGCGATGGCGGCCTCAATGGTGATGTCGCCCGCGCCGATGACGCCGATGCGGTCCAGATCGCAGCTGGCGGCATACTGGCGCATCTTGACCGATCCGGCCTTGCACTGGGTCACATTCAGCACAACGACGCCGCGCTGTATGGCCTTGTCGAGGGCCGAGATGAACCACTCGTCGGTGGGGGCGTTGCCGGAACCATAGGTTTCGATGACCACACCCTGGAGGCCCGGCGTGCCAAGGACGGCGTTGACCACCTCGGGGCCGATGCCAGGGAAGAGTTTGAGGATGGCCACCCGCGTGTCGAACCGCTTGCGAACCTGCAAGGGCTCGGTGGGCATGGGCTGGAAGAGGCGCTCCCGGAAGCTGATGTTGATGCCCGCTTTGGCCAGCGAGGGGTAGTTGTACGACTCGAAGGCGTCGAAATTCTCGGCGTTGATCTTGGTGCTTCGGTTGCCACGGTAGAGGTGGCTGTCGAAGAAGATGCAGACTTCGGGGATGGTCACCAGGCGGGTGGAGGCCACCTCGAGGGCGCAGATGATGTTCTCTCGGCCGTCGGACCGCAGCATACCCAGGGGGAGTTGGCTGCCGGTGAGCACGATAGGTTTGGCCAGATTCTTGAACATGAAGCTCAGCGCCGAGGCGGTGTAGGCCATGGTGTCGGTGCCATGGAGCACCACAAAGCCGTCGTACCGGTCGTACTCCCGCTCGATGATGTTGGCGATGTCGACCCACAAAGAGGGGGTCATATTGGAAGAATCGATGATATTGTCCAGCGTCACCGAGTCGATGCCATAGCTACAGGCCCGGAGTTGGGGGACAGCATCGTAGATACGGTCGAGGGCAAAGGGATGCAACGAGCCGTTTTCATCCTGCACCATACCGATGGTACCACCGGTATAGACCATCAAAACGCGGTTGTGCTTCACTTGGTCGAGATGACGAGGTAGTCGGTATACTTCCAGAACTGGGTGGGATTGAGGATGCGCAGGTAGGCGGTGACGGAGGGATCCTCCTCGTCAGCCACCATCTCGTAGCTGTTGTCCGGGTGCTGCGAGATGAGGATGGCCTTCTTCTTGTTGATGCTGATGGTGGTCACCTTGGTGCGATCGATCTCGGTGAAGTAGTCGGTGTTCATATCAGCCACGGTGCCTTGCTTGCGACCGATACCGATGAAGCCGCCGGTCTTGGCCACGATGCCGGCCTCACGCAGCTCGTTGTAGGTGCCCACGGCAAACCAAGCGCGGTTGGCATCAGCAATCTGCTGGGCGATATAGTCGTCCTTCTGCTGGTTCTGTGCCGTCAGCTCGGTGACATTCTGGTTGAGGCTACGGATGACCACCTTGCTGTTCTCCAGTTCGGCCGTCAGGCTGGCGATCTGCTGCTCCTGCTGGGCGGCACGCTCTTCGAGGCGGGTGATGAAGGCTTCCAGGTCGGCAGCCTTCTTGCCAAGGGTACCCACTTTCTGGTTGAGCTGGGCGATCTTTTTCTTGTTGTCGGCCATCATGGACTCGATGGAGGCCATCTGATCGGCGATCTGCTGCTTCTGATTGACGTTGCCCTCCACGTTATTGCGGCGCATCTCCTGCACGGTGGAGTACTTTGAGTTGATCATCGAGAGGTTGTCCTCGATCTCATTGAGCATCACAAAGAGGCTGTCGATCTCGGCATCCTTGGTGTCAACGATGGTCTGCAGCGAGTCGATCTTCAGCTGACGGCTGTCGAGCTCTTTCTGATTGCAACTGTTGAAGGTGGTGGCTACGAGGGCCAAGGCCACAGTCAAAACGATTTTTTTCATATCTGTCAATGTTTTTTGTTCACGTTGTTCTACAATAATACCTTTTCCGCCTAATCGCGGTGGTTCTATAACGCCGCTTTTGAGGCGATATTATATCGGCGATTCCTAAATTATGTTAAATAGTATAGGGTTCCCATGCTGACACATGGGAGCCCTATAACTACTAATATTTTCTATATCAACGCTTAACGACGCGGAAGGCCATTCCGTCGATGCGGAGAACATAAACGCCGGCAGAAAGGTGATCCATGGGGAGTTGCCAGCGGTCGGAGGCCAGTGTCCAGGCGCCCAGACGCCGCCCGGCCAGGTCGCAGAGCTGCGCCTGGCAGCCCCGGGCGCCCTCGACGGTCAACCTGTCGGAGACCGGATTGGGCCAGAGACGCACAGATGTGTGGCCCTCAGCGGCATCGATGCCCACGGTCGACTGCAGCACAGCCACCCCCGTGAGGTCGAAACCGCCGCTGCCCCAGATGGTGTCGCTGGTGGGATAGGGGTCGTTGACGATGCGGCCTTCGGCATCGAAGGTGGCGTAGAGCGGGTCGATGGTGCCCACCACATCCACCAGTCGCACGTAGACGATACGGTCGATGTCGATGCCGGCGCTGTCGCGCAGCTCCTCCAGGTCGAAGGGTGTGCCATAGCCGACCCGGAACTTGCCGGCCAAGTTGTTGATCATCGTGGGATCGAGCGAGCCGTTGACCTGCTGATCGGTTGGCGTGAGCGACGTGGCGGGGAAGCGCACGTAACGCTCGCCGTCGGTGCTCACCTCGACGAAGGCCAGCTCGAGGAAGGCGTCGTTAAACGAGTTCTCGAAGACCGCGAAATCGGGCCCTTCGATGTTGCGGATGGGCTGGTCGAAGGTGAGGGTGGCCGTACCGCCGTCGCCCAGGCTGACAGCCGTCGTGGTGACCGAGCTGGCGGCGCCGGTGCCGTAGGCCTCCTCGCCGTACTTGACGCGAGGGCCGTCGGGCGCGACGATGTCCACCGGACCGCGCACCACACTACAGGTCGTGGCCCAACCGGCGATGGCCGAGCTGTCGTAGTGGATGGCGTTGCTGCCGGGAGTACCCGCGGCTCCACAGAAAGGACCTTGCCCGTAGCAGCACCCGGTGCCGGCCACGAGCAAGAGTCCGAAGAATGACAAAACCTTATGATTCATAGCATAAAGCTTGAGATCGGTTAGCGGCTGACGACCACGCGGGCGGCGGCACCGGCCACGCGGAGCACGTAGACGCCCTCGTTCAGCTGGCTGACGGGCAGCTGCACGCTGCTAGTGCCGGCAGCCACCGGACGGGCGGCCACGCGGCGGCCGGCCATGTCGAAGAGTTCCACCTCGCTGTTGGCCTCCAGGGGCTCGAAGGTCACGTTGAGCAGCACAGCGGCGGGGTTGGGATAGAGGCTCACGTTGACGCTGTTCACCTCGGCGATGCCCACAGGCACGCTGACGGGGTGCACCTCCATCGGGTAGACGTAGGTGTAGTACCAGTAGCCGTCATACTCCGAGCTGTCCACGACGACACCGGCCGCGGGCTCGGCCCACTTCTCGAAGTCGCCGTCGGCCAGCGGCTGGGCCATACCCATGTCGCTGACGCCGTTGTTCTTGCTCTCCCACCAGCTGTAGGCCTGCTTGCGCAGGGTGTCGCCGGGGGCAACGATGAAGACGATGTCGCCCAGGTAGGCGCCGTCCATGGTGTAGTTGAAGCGGTTGTCGGCCTCGGCGATGTCGTCCATCATGTCGGCCACAGTCTTCTCACCGTCGAAGCGGTAGCCCCAGGCCAGAGCCGTGTCGGCCCAGTTGACGGCCATCACCACGCGGTTGGCACCGTTGCCAACCCAGTAGAGGATGTCGCTGGCGGCGATGGTGCCCTCCTCGGGCAGCGGAGCCGCGTTGGGATCGTTGACGGCGTGGATCTCCATCGGGTAGACGTAGGTGGTCATCCAATAACTATAGCTGGCGAGGTACATCACGCTGGCTTCCACACCAGCCGCGGGCTCGGCCCACTTCTCGAAGTCGCCGTCGGCCAGCGGCTGGCCCATGCCGGCGTCGGTCGTGCCGTTGTTGGTGCTCTCCCACCAGCTGTAGGCCTGCTTGCGCAGGGTGTCGCCTTCGGCAACGACGAAGACGATGTCGTCCAGGCCGTAGGCGCCCATCTCGATGCTGAAGCGGGGATCGTCGGCGGCGATGGCGTTCAGCATGTCGCTGACGCTCTTGTCGCCGTCGAAGCGGTAGCCCCAGGCCAGGGCCGTGTCGGCCCAGTTGACGGCCAGCACTGCCTGCTTGGCGCCGGTGCCCACCCAGTAGCGGATGTCGCTGGCGGCGATGGTGGAGGCCGCGGGCAGCAGGGCCGCGTTGGGATCGGTGGCGGGATAGATGATATCGGCGGCCTCGGTCTCGTAGGTCTCGGGATCCATGGGCAGCCAGTCGACAAAGTCGCCGTCGGCCACATTGTCGCCCATCACGCCGGCCGACGGTTTATCCACGTCGCTGGCGTCCTTCCAGTTGTACATCCACCAGGCCACACCGGACATACCATCCACCACACCCGTGATGTTCAGCCCCAGCGTGGTGTCGACGTAGGTCAGGTTGTTGATGTAGGTGTGCGTGCTGTTCCAGGTGACGGTGAGACGGCTGTCGTAGGCGGCGATGGTGTCCATCAGGTCGCGCATCAGGGCGGTGGTGCCGTTCCACTGCACACCCCAGGCCAGGCCCACATTGCCGGCCACGGCGTCGTTCCACGTGATGCAGATGACGGCCTTGCTCTCGCCCGTACCGGTCCAGTGGCGGATCATATTCTGCGGGACGGTGGGATTCACGACCGGCTCCCACTGGGCCGAAGCGCCGGCGGCCAGCAGCAGGCCGCAAGCAAAGACAAGTAGTTTTTTTACCATATTGATACAGTTTTAATCAGTTAATACTTCTGTTCTCAATATCGGCAACGCTGCAGAGGGAAAGGACGAGAGACACACGCGGGGCGACAGCCCGGAGGGTCACCGGCGGCTTTTCCTCGAAAGCGGAACCGATTTTCACGTGGTTTGGCAGGTCTTCTGGCTTGCTCTCTGGGGCCCTGTCTTCCCATGCACCTATGGCGGCACACAGTGACGTAACCTATTGGGCCTCAACTCTCGAGCTTACAGCAGCGGGACTGCGCCGGACTCTCACCGGCTTCCCTCTTGGCACCCTCGTCGGGCGACCAAACCGTCGGCAAAAATACTAAATAAAATCCACATGGCAAAAAAAGTGTATTTTTTAACATTATTTATGACTTTGCCACACAATACGCCCCAAAAAGCCGTTTTCACGCTACCACACAACACGCTGATTCTCTGCATCCTCCTTGCTTGCATGCATAGATGATGCCTAGGGGATGCCTGGGGGATGCCTGGGGGATGCCTGGAAGGGACTGTGCATGTGTCAGTTGCAAAAGGCGGACGGCAGCGGGCGGAGGGGCGGCACTTTTTACTTGATACAAATACTAAAACGAGCCGTGTCTTCGTTATAGCGGACAGAATGGAAAACGTACTGATGCAAGACTGGGAGTTTCCTCCCTTCGACCGGATACACACGGCGGACTACGAGCCCGCCATCCGCGCCGCCATCGCCGAGGCCGAGCGCAACATCGAGGCCATCGCCACCAACCCCGACGAGCCCACCTTCGAGAACACGGTGGAGGCACTCGAAAGCGCCTCGCGCCGGCTGGACCGCGTGAGCGCCGTGATGATGAACCTCAACGAGTGCTGCACCGACGAGGAGCTGCAGCAGGTGGTGATGCGGATGGAACCCGAGATGACGCGCTTCAGCCTGCGGGTGGCGACCGACCGTCGGCTCTACGAGCGGGTGAAGCGGGTGGAAAGTGGAGAGTGGAAAGTGGAGAGTGGAGAGCGGCGCATGCTGCTGGAGCAGACGCTCAAGAGCTTCGAGCGCCACGGGGTGGGCCTGCCCGACGAGGAGCGCGAGCGCTTCAAACAGGGCGCCGAGGAGCTGAGCGAGCTGCAGGTGCGCTTCGGGCAGAACGCCCTGGCCGACCTCAACGACTACACGCTGCACCTCACCGCCGAGGCCGACCTGGAGGGGCTGCCGCAGGGGGTGCGCGCGGCGGCCGCCGAGGAGGCCCGCAGCCGCGGTCTGGAGGGATGGCTCTTCACCCTGGCGGCTCCGTCGTATCTGCCTTTCATGACCTACAGCACCCGGCGCGACCTGCGCGAACGGATGTACCGCGCCTACGGCGCCATCGGCGGCCGCGGCAACGAGCACGACAACAACGGCGTGATCCGCCGCATCGTGGAGCTCCGCGCCGAGCAGGCGTGCCTGCTGGGCTACGAGACCTACTGCGACTACGTGCTGAGCGACCGCATGGTGGGGTCGCTGGAGACCCTGCGCCGCTTCATGCAGGGGTTGCACGACGCCGTGCGCCCCGCCGCTGTGGACGACCTGCGCGAGCTGGAGGGCGTGGCCGGCGGCGAGGTGATGCCCTGGGATGTGAGCTACCTGTCGGAACGGCTGCGGCAGCAGCGCTACGCCTTCGACAGCGAGGCGCTGCGGCCCTACTTCCCGCTGGAGGCGGTGCGCGAGGGCATCTTCGGCCTCTACGGCCGCCTGTACGGCCTGCGCTTCGAGCCGGCCCCCGAGGTGCCGGTCTACCACGAGGACGTGCGCGTCTACCGCGTGTTCGACCGCGACCGCGAGATGGGCATCCTCTACCTGGACATGTTCCCGCGCCCCTCGAAGCGGAGCGGAGCCTGGATGACCGAGTTCCGCGGGCAGTATCGCGAGCATAGTCTTCGAGACGTCGAGACATCGGGTCTTCGAGACTTCAAGACTTCAAGACAGGCGGTCTCGAGGTCCCAAGGTCTCGAAGTCTCGAAGTCTCGAAGTCTCGAAGTCACAGAATTGAAGGACGTGCGTCCGCAGATACAGGTGGTGTGCAACTTCTCCAAACCCACGGCGGACACCCCTGCCCTGCTGCGCTTCAGCGAGGTAGAGACCTTCATGCACGAGATGGGTCATGCCATGCACGGCATGCTGAGCGACGTGCACTACGAGAGCCTGAGCGGCACCAACGTGAAGCGCGACTTCGTGGAGATGCCGTCGCAGGTGATGGAGAACTGGTGCTACGAGCCCGCGTTCCTCAGCACCTTCGCCAGGCATTACGAGACGGGAGAACCGCTGCCCATGGAATATATCGACAAGATCCGCGCGGCGCAGAACCACCTGGCCGGATGGCTCTGCCTGCGGCAGCTGAACCTGGGCATGACCGACATCGCGTTTCATACATCCGACTGGTCCGACAAGTCTGACGCATTCGACTTCAAGGCCGAGGCGGTGGAGGCTGCTGCCATGGACAACCTGCTGCCGCGGGTGGAGGGGTGCTGCACGGCGACCAACTTCAGCCACATCTTCGGCGGCGGCTACGCCAGCGGCTACTACGGCTACAAGTGGGCCGAGGTGCTGGATGCCGACATCTTCAGCCGTTTCAAGGCCGACGGCATCTTCAACCGCGAGACGGCCGAGGCCTTCCGGCACGAGATCCTCAGCCGCGGCGGCACCGAGCACCCCGCCGTGCTCTTCCGCCGCTTCATGGGCCGCGAGCCCGACCAGCAGGCCCAGCTACGTCGCATGGGCCTGGCGTAAAAAACCTTTAATATTTAACCTATAACCTAAAAACACATGAACGAACAACTGGCAAAAACCATACTCAAAATCTTTGTCAACAACCCCTTCGACGCCTACAACCACAAGCAGATCGCCTCGCGCATCGGCGCCAACACCAAGCGCGAGCGGCAGGAGGTGATCCGCTGCATGCAGGAGCTCGCCGAGCAGAAGCAGCTCGTCGAGGACGACCACAAGGGCAAGTACAAGATCAACCCCAAGAACATCAACGACGACCTGGTGCCGCACAGCTACGTGGTCGGCACCATCGACATGAAACAGGGCGGCAAGGCCTACGTCATTCCGCAGACCGACGGGCAGGACCCGACGGCGGCGCCGAGCGAGGACATACAGATCGCCCCCAACAACACCCACCACGCCCTGCACGGCGACACGGTGCGCGTGCTGCTCTTCCCGCAGCGCAAGATGCACAAGCCCGAGGGACAGGTGGTGGAAATCATCAAGCGCGCCAAGACGCGCTTCGTGGGCGTCATCCAGAAGCAGGAGCGCTTCGCCTTCATGGTCAGCGACTCGCGCACCATGCCGGTGGACATCTTCATCCACAGCGACGACCTGGGCGGCGCCGAGGACGGCGAGAAGGTGCTCGTGCAGATGACCGACTGGCCAGAGCGGATGAACAACCCAGTGGGCAAGGTGGTCAAGCGCCTCGGCCGCCCCGGCGACAACAACGTGGAGATGCAGTCCATCCTGGCCGAGTACGACTTCCCGCTGGAGTTCCCGGCCGAGGCGGAAGCCGAGGCCAAGAAGATTCGCCGCCCCACCAAGAAGGAGATCGCTTCGCGGCGCGACTTCCGCGATGTGCTCACCTTCACCATCGACCCTGCCGACGCCAAGGACTTCGACGACGCCCTCTCCTACCGCAAGCTGGAGAACGGCCACGCCGAGGTGGGCGTCCACATCGCCGACGTCTCCCACTACGTCAAGCCCGGCACCGCCATCGACCGCGAGGCCTACGAGCGCGGCACGAGCGTCTACCTCGTGGACCGCACCATCCCGATGCTGCCCGAGAAGCTCTGCAACGACGTCTGCTCGCTGCGGCAGGACGAGGAGAAGCTCTGCTTCAGCGTGGTCATGGAGATGGATAACAAAGGCAAGGTGCACAAGACCTGGATGGGCAAGACCGTCATCTGCAGCAACCGCCGCATGGCCTACGAGGAGGCGCAGGCTGTCATCGACTCCGGCGTAAGCGACGGCACCGACGTCGCCGACGCCATCCTCGCCCTGCACGGCATCGCCACAGTGCTGCGGACAGCACGTTACAAGAGCGGCGCCATCAACTTCGAAAGCCAGGAGGTGAAGTTCCAACTCGACGAGAACGCCCACCCCATCGGCGTCTACATCAAGGAGAGCAAGGAGGCCAACTGGCTCATCGAGGAGTTCATGCTGCTGGCCAACAAGACGGTGGCCGAATACATCGGCAAGCCGAAAAGCCGGAGTTCGAAGGCTGGGGCCCAGAAGTCGGTCAAGACCTTCGTCTACCGTGTCCACGACGAACCCAACCCCGAGAAGCTCAACACCTTCGTCGAGTTTGTGGCCAAGCTGGGCTTCAGCATGAAGGTAGGCTCCCGCAAAGCGTTGGCCGAGAGCTACAACAACCTCTTCCGCGACATCGCCGGCCGCGGCGAGGAGAACATGATCGACACCATCGCCATCCGCACCATGTCCAAGGCCTACTACAGCACCGAGAACATCGGCCACTACGGCCTCGCCTTCCCCTACTACACCCACTTCACCTCGCCCATCCGCCGCTACCCCGACCTCATGGTGCACCGCCTCCTGGAGCGCTACCTCGAGGGTGGAACCAGTGTGAACAAGGAGGAGTACGAGGAATACTGCAAGCACTGCTCCGTCATGGAGAAGAAAGCCGCCGACGCTGAACGCACCAGCATCAAGTACAAGCAGGCCGAGTTCCTGGCCGACAAGCTGGGCCAGGTCTTCCCGGCCCTCATCAGCGGCGTCAGCAAGTGGGGCATCTACGCCGAGATCGAGGGCAACAAGTGCGAGGGCATGATCCCCATCGGAAGCCTCAAGGACGACTACTACATGCTCGACGAGGACAACTACCAGGTCATCGGGCGCCGCCACGGCCACACCTACAAGCTCGGCTACCCCGTCAACATCCGCGTCAAGCGCGTCGACATGCTGAAGAAGCAGATAGACTTTGAGCTCGTCGAAGACGAGTCCTCCCGCAAACCCATTAAACCCACTAAACCCAACAAACCCAGCGCTTCCGGGAAAACCCGCAAACGCCGGCGCAGCACCAAATAGCAGCGCCTACCGGAACAGCGCATCGATCTGCTCGTGGTAGGCGGCAGCCACGTTGCGTCGTATCAGTTTCTGCGTGGGGGTAAGCATCTTGTTGGCCTCGGTCCACGGCTCGGCGACCAGGGTGAAGCGCTTCACCTGCTCGGTAACACCCAGTTCGGCGTTGTACTTGTCCACCACCTTCTGGAAGCGGGCCACCACCTTGCGGTCGACCACCATCTCGGCCGGCGTCTGGGCCTCCACCCCGTGGCGGCGGCACCAGTCCTTCAGCATGTCGAAATCGGGCGCCACCAGCGCGGCGGCGAACTTCTGACCGTCGCCCACCACCATCATGTCCATGATGAACGGCGACTGCTTCATCTTCTCTTCGATCACCTCCGGATTGATATATTTGCCCATCGAGGTCTTGAACATGCTCTTCGTGCGGCCCGTGATGAACAGGTAGCCGTCGGGATCGAAGTAGCCCGTGTCGCCGGTGTGGAACCAGCCTTCGGGGTCGATGGCCTCGGCCGTCAGCTCGGGTTTCTTGTAGTAGCCCTTCATCACATTGCCGCCACGGCACTGTATCTCGTTTGTTTCGGGATCGATGCGGACCTCGATGGCTCGCATTGCGAAACCCACCGAGCCGATCTTGCGACCTGCCTTGTTGCTGTTCGTCACCGCAATCAGGGGCGACGTCTCCGTCAGGCCGTAACCCTCGAAGAGGTTCAGGCCCACACAGGAGAAAAACCTCGTCAGGCGCGGCTGGATGATGGCGCCGCCGCTGACCAGCATACCCAGGCAGCCGCCCATGCTCTCGCGGATCTCCTTGTACACCAGCCGGTCAGCCACGCGCCGCTGTAGCTTGTACCATGCCGAGAGCTTCGACTCGTCGAGGTCGTATTCGAACGCCAGTTCCAACGCCCACTCGAAGATCTTTTTCTTCAGGCCGGTCATCTTCTCGCCCTTGCGATAGATCTTGTCGTAGACCTTCTCGATGAACCTCGGCACACAGGCCAGCATGTGCGGGTGGATCTCCTTGCAGTTGTCGCCCACCTTGGCGATGCTCTCTGCATACGCAATCTCGAAGCACAACCACTGGTACAGGTAGCCCATCATGCGCTCGTAGATGTGGCACATGGGCAGCCACGAGAGGGCCCGCGTCCAGGTCTTGCCGGGGCTCTCCTTGATTTCCTGCACGTTCATGATCAGCCCCCGGTGGGCCAGCATGGCGCCCTTGGGCGTACCGGTGGTGCCGCTGGTATAGATCATCGTGCAGACGTCGTCGGTCGTCAGCGAGTCCTTCGTCGCCTGCAGCCGCTCCTTCGCCTCCGGGTGCTCCTCCACGTAGCGGCGTCCGAGGGCATAGATGTCATCCAGGCTCTTCACCCCTTCCATCGGGACGATGGTGCAGAGGTTCTCCAGTTTCGGCAGATGCTCGCGGATGCTGCTGATCTTCTTGTAGAGCGCCGGCGTCTCTACCACCAGCAGCCGCACCTCGGCGTCGTTCAGTATGTACTGGTAGTCCTCCTCGCTGATGGTGGGATAGATGGGCAGCAGCACGGCGCCCGTCTGCTGCACACCGAAGTCCACATAGTTCCACTCCGGACGGCCCGCACTGATGAGGCCTATATTCTCGCCCTTTTGCACCCCCAGGTGCATCAGGGCGTAACTGATCAGATTCGATTTCTCGATATATTCGTCGATGTAGTGCTCCTTCCACTGGCCGTTTTCTTTGTACTTGAACACCGGGCGCTCCGGGTGCAACTCGCGGCGCCACTCCAGCAGGTCGAACAATCGGGTAGGTTCTTGCATGGTTGTTAGGGTTTGAAAAATTATTTTGCAAAGATACGACTATTTCCTGACATAGGAGATTTTTTTATGTTAAATTGAGTTAAAAAATTAGATCGTGCACGATCTAATTTGCACATTTAAAACATTCTAAACGAGACGTCTAAGTGTCCGGAAGTGTGCAAACCATGCTGGAAAACTCGCAAAACGCTGACAGGGCAAGGGTTTTGCCCTGGTTTTAAGAGAGTCATCAGGGAGTCATCAGGGAGTCATCAGGGAGCCACCTAGGAATCATGGGCATTTCGGAGGGGTCGAAAATCCTCTCGTCACCACCGGATGGGGGGCGGTCGGCAGGGAGCGGTCGGCCCGACGGAGCGGCGAGTGCGATCGACTCCCGATGGCGAATGGAAAAAATTTTGTTCGCATGTGCGAATTATTTTTTATCTTTGTAGTTTCAAAATATGGCAAAAATCAATGGCGATCACTGAGAAACAACTGATTGACGAGCTGAAGACGGGCCACTACAAGCCCGTATACCTGCTGACGGGCGAGGAAAACTACTACATCGACGTGGTGAGCGACTTCTTCGAGCAGCACGTGGTGGATCCCACGCTGCGCGACTTCGACCAGACGGTGGTCTACGGGCGCGACGTGGACATGGCCACGGTGGTCAGCACCGTGAAGCGCTACCCGATGATGTCGCCCGTGCACCTGGTGATCGTCAAAGAGGCGCAGGACATACCCGTGGCCCAATGGGACCAGCTGGCTGCCTACCTCAAACAGCCCTCGCCGCAGGGCCTCCTCGTGCTCTGCTACCGCCACAAGAAGCTCGACAAGCGCACCGCCGCCTACAAGGCCATCGCCGCCGCCGGCGTGGTCTACGAAAGTCCCAAGATCTACGACAACCAGGTGCCCGCCTGGATCATGAAGGAAGTGATGGCCCACGGCTTCACGGTGACCGACAAGGCCGCCTCGATGCTGGCCGAACACGTGGGCACCGACCTCGGCAAGGTGGCCAACGAGCTCTCCAAACTCTACCCCCTGCTGCCCGCCGGGGGCGCCATCACCGAACAGCTGATCGAGGACCAGATAGGCATCAGCAAGGACTACAACGTCTTCGAACTGCAGAAAGCCATCGGCCGGCGCGACCCGCTGATGTGCAACCGCATCGTGGCCCACTTCGCGGCCAACCCCAAAAAGAACCCCATCCAGATGGTGCTGCCGCTGCTCTACGGCTACTTCATCAAGGTGATGATCTACCACCAGCTCGAAAACAAGAGCGACGCCCCGCGCGCGCTGGGTTGCGCCCCCAGCTTCGTGCAGGACTACGCCCTCGCCGCCCGCAACTACCCCCTCGGCAAACTGGCCACCTGCATCGGCTACCTCTACGAGACCGACCTCCGCTCCAAAGGCGTCCGCAACAGCGGCAACGTCAGCGACGGCGAACTGCTGAAAGAACTCGTCTTCAAAGTGATCCACTGATATTAAAATAACGGCGAATTACTCGAAGTCCCGCAGATTATTCCCCCTGAGATTATGAAAAGAATACTGACCATATTGTTCCTGAATAGCCTCCTGGCCGTGTCGGCCTGGGGCCAAGGCATCGTGAAGGGTGTGCTCTTCGACGAGGCCAACGGCGAGGCCGTCCCCTTTGCCAACGTGGTGCTCGACGGCACCGGCTACGGTTGCGCCACCGACCTCAACGGCTTCTTCCTCATCAACAAGGTGCCCGCCGGCCAGTACACACTCCGCGTGCGCTTCATGGGCTACGAGGAGTATGTGCAGTCCGTCACCATCGTCGACCGGCGCACCGTCAGCCTGACCCTCCACCTCAAGCCCTCGGCACAGATGCTGAAGACCGTCGAAATCACCGACAGCAAGGCCGAAGAACGCCGCATTCAGACCCAGGTGAGCGTGGAGAAACTCACCGCCAGCCAGATACAACAGATGCCTTCCATCGGCGGCACGGCCGACATCGCCCAGTACATGCAGGTGCTGCCCGGCGTCAACTCCACCGGCGACCAGGGCGGTCAGCTCTACATCCGCGGCGGCTCCATGATCCAGAACCTCACCCTCCTCGACGGCATGGTGGTCTACAACCCCTTCCACTCCATCGGCCTCTACTCCATTTTCGAAACCGATGTCATCCTCAACGCCGACATCTACACCGGCGGCTTCGGCGCCGAGTACGGCGGACGCCTCTCGTCGGTGATGGACATCACCACCCGCGACGGCAACAAACGCCACCACACCGGCAAGCTGGGCCTCAACACCTTCGGCGCCAACCTGATCCTTGAGGGCCCCCTGAAGCGCGAAACCGACGAGTCGAAGAGCACCATCACCTACCTGCTCACCGCCAAAAACTCCTTCCTCTCCAAGACCTCCCCCCTGCTCTACCCCTACATCGAAGGCGGGCTGCCGTTCGACTTCCTCGACCTCTACGGCAAACTGACCCTCAACTCCGGCACCGGAAGCAAGATCAGCGTCTTCGGATTCCACTTCGACGACTCGGTGTCGAACTACCAGGCCATCGCCGACTACCACTGGCGCAACTTCGGACTCGGCACCAACTTCATGCTCGTCACCGGCAGTTCCTCCATCCTCGAGGGCACCGTGGCCTACAGCAACTACAACATCACCCTCGACGACGGCACGACCAACAGCAAGTACAGCTCCATCGGCGGATTCAACGCCACCATGCAGGTCACCAACTTCATCGGCAACAACCGCCTCCGCTACGGCCTCACCTTCGAAGGCTACACCACTGACTACCAGTACGTCAACCAGTACGCCAAGCTCATCTCGCAGAGCGAGCCCACCACCAACCTCTCCCTCTACGGCACCTACAAGCTCACCGCCGGCCGCTGGCTGATCGATCCCGGCCTGCGATTCATCTACTACGCCACCCTCAACAGCCCCAACCTCGAGCCCCGACTGGCCGCCAAATACAACGCCACCGACAAGCTGCGCTTCAAGATGGCCGGCGGATTCTACAGCCAGATCTTCCTCGACGCCCGCTCGGACAACGACATCGTCAACCTCTTCACCGGCTTCCTCACCGGCAGTGCCGACCTCGGCGTGCCCACCACCTTCCTCGGCGACAAGGTCACCTCGTGCGTTCAGAAGGCAAAACACTTCATCATCGGTGCCGAATACGACCTGACGGACCTCATCACCTTCAACGCCGAAGTCTACATCAAGTACTTCGACCAGCTGCTCAACGCCAACCGCAACAACATGTACAGCGACACCGACCCCTCCTACACCGACCCCTCGAGCCCCTACTACAAAGAAGAATACCTGCGGAAAGACTACATCATCGAAGAAGGTATGGCCGCCGGCCTCGACCTCAGCGCCACCCTCGACCTCGACCGCCTCTACCTCTGGGCCACCTACTCGCTGGGCTACGTGCAGCGTACCGACGAGGTGCAAACCTACAATCCCCACTACGACCGTCGCCACACCTTCAACCTCTTGGCCACCTACCACTTCGGATCGAACAACGAATGGGAGGCCAGTGGGCGTTGGACCTTCGGTAGCGGGTTCCCCTTCACCCAGACGGCCGGCATCTACCAGCAGTTGCCCATGGGCAGCGACATCGCCAGCGACTACACTCGCGAGAACGGCGAGTATAGTCTCCACTACGCCGAGCTGTACCGTGGACGCTTACCGTCCTACCATCGCCTCGACCTGGGCATTAAACGCAAGTTCTCCATCGGCCGCCGCTCCATCCTGGAACTCAGCCTCTCGGCCACCAATATCTACAGTCGCGAGAACATTTTCTACTTCAACCGCACCACCTACGAGCGCGTCAACCAGCTGCCCATCCTGGCCTCCTTCGGCCTCAACTTCCGCTTCTAGCCGTTTGCGCGGCGGGCATACTCGAAGAGAGCCTGCGGCAGATGGCAGTAGCCGTCGGGGTGCTTGTCCAGATAGTCCTGGTGACTCTCGTCGGCGGGGAAGAAATTGCGGATCGGTTCCACCTCGACAGCCAGCGGAGCGCTGTAGCCTCGCTGCACGTCATCGTAGACCTCCTGTATGGTCAAGCGGTCCTCAGGCTCGATATAGTAGATCCCTGTGCGGTACCGTGTGCCGCGATCCTCGCCCTGTTGGTTGACACTGGTGGGCTCGATGCAGTCGAAATACAGCTGCACAAGGCGCTTCAAAGGCAACACCACGGGGTCGAAAACCACCCGTACCGCCTCGGCATAGCCCGTACGGTCGGTGTAGACCTCCTTGTAGGTGGGGTTGTCTGTGTTGCCGTTGGCGAAACCGGTCTCGGTTTCCACCACTCCATGGATCTGCTTCAGGTAGTGCTGCGCGCCCCAGAAGCAGCCCGCAGCCAAAAAGATCGTCTTCATATCTATCTCTTATTTCTTTACTCTTAGTCCCTTTGGGAACCACCGCTCCACCGGTCGCTCCAGCCCCAGGCCGTTCATATAGTTGTAGGTAGCCAACCGCAACGCGGCCCCAACGGCCTCGATGTCGTAGTCGAACGGCGGCGTCCAGTCCACCTCGTTGTTGCAGAACGGGTGGGTATCGCCGCCCAAGCGGCGGGCACCGTAGGCCTCTGGGTGTTGCCCCGAGGGCGAATGGCACGTCATGGCGTAGCGGTGCCAGAAGGCACTCTGCACGATGCCCTCGTCGAACATGCGGCGCACTGTCTCCAGGGCATCCTTCGTTTCCTGGAGGGTCTCGGTGGGGAAGCCGTACATCAGGTAGGTATGGACCATGATGCCCGCGTCGTTCAGATGGCGACAGGCCTCGACGGTCTGGTGGATGGTGACCCCTTTGTCCATGAGTTTCAGCAGGCGGTCGCTCGCCACCTCCAGGCCACCGCTCACGGCTACCATCCCCGCCCGGGCCAGGAGCTGGCACATCTCGGCGGTGTAAGCCTTCTCAAAGCGTATATTGCCCCAGAAACTCACCGCCAGTCCCCGGCGGAGTATCTCCTCAGCCACCTCCTTCAGAAGCCGGGGTGGCAAGGCCTCGTCCACAAAGTGGAAGCCCGTCCGCCCCGTCTGCTGCACGATGCGCTCCATGTGATCCACCACCGTGGCGGCCTCCGGGGCCCGGAAGCGGCCGATGTAGTCCAGCGACGTGTCGCAGAAAGCGCACCGATGCCAGTAGCATCCGTGGGCCATGACCATCTTGTTCCACCGGCCTTGGCTCCAGAGACGGTGCATCGGGTTGGTCATCTCGGTGAGCGAGAGGTACTTCTCGAGCGGCAGATCGCTGAAGTCGGGGCAACACTGGTCGGCGTCGGGGTGGCCGTCGATGAGCACCGAATGGCAGAATTCGTATAGGCGTGGCTCCCGCAGCTGGCGCCACTCGGTGTTGGGGAAACCACCCCCGATCTCCACTCGTGCCCGGGTGTGGCCCAGTAGCCACTGGCCACAGCGCAGAGCACCGTAGAGGCACCCCGGGAACGGCACGGTCAGGTCCACCTGCTCAGGCCTGAATGTCTCGACTTCACACTCCAGCAGTTCCAACATCAAGCGGTCCACCGCCGACGGCGCCTGATGCAACTCGTCATAGAGCGGATCGAACGTCGGGGCGTCATTGCTCAGGTACTCGGCGTAGCGCACCAGGTCGAAATGGGGATCGACCTGCTCGCGAATGTAGTCGGCGATGTCCTCGACGAAGAGCGTGGCCAGGTGCTGCGCCTTGTCGGTGGTGCCAGCCACGCCGAAACTCCACTCCATGTTGTCCTCGTCCAGCTGGGCAAAGCGACGGCCTTCGGGGAGCAGTGTCCGGGCTGCTATGCGGGGCCCCAGCGTGTCGTCCTGTCCACGGAGGAAGCGCTTGACGGGTTCGATGAGGCGCGCCTCGCGCTCCAGGCCGATGCTCATCAGGAACGACTCGGAGAGCACCCGGTCGGCCACCTCGATGCCGAGGTCGACCTGCCGCACCTCGTGCCCCTGGGCACGGTAGTACCCCTTCAGGTAGGCCGTGGCCGGATAGGGTGTGTTGAGCTGCGTCAGCGGCGGTGTGATGAGCAGGATGCGCATGGTACCAAAAAAGCCCTCCGAGCCTGCGGAGGGCTTTTGCTATATTCTTGTAACTATTCTTATTTCTTCTTGGCCTTCTTGGCGGGAGCCTTGGCGCTGTCGGCAATGCCGAGCTTGGCCTTGATGGCGGCGGGGATGGCGTCCTTGTGGACCACGATGTTCATCGTCTTGTAGCGAACGAAGGCCTTGCTGCAGAAGAAGTTGCCTCCGAACTCGCCGTTGTACTTGCCCCAGCTGTTCTTCACCATGTAGTACTCGTTGCCCATCTGATCCTTAGCCTTGCCGTAGATGAGCATGCCGTGGTCGTCGGTGGTCTCCCAGTTGTCGTAGGCCTGCTGGCGTTCCTCCTGGGTCACCCAGCGCTGCGGCGTGGGGTGCTTGGCGGCCTCGTCGGCGATGTCGCTGGCGCTCATGCCGCTCCACTTGGCCTGGTCGCTACCCACCTTGGCGGCAGCCTTGCCGTCGGTGGCGGGGAGCACGGCGAAGCCCTTGCGGGTGTAGCGGAAGCCCTGCTCGCTGACGTCGGAGCCCCAGGCGATGGTGTAGCCGTTGTCGATGGCGTAGTCGAAGATTTCCATCATCTCGTCGATGGGCACATTGTAGCTCAGGCCCCAGCGCCAGTTGTCCTGGATCTCGAGGACGAACTGCTCGTAGAAGGGATGGTGGGTGTAGGAGGTGATGCTGACGTAGTCATCGGGGTTCAGGCCGAGGCTCTCGCCGAAGCTCTTCGGGGTGTACTCGACGCCCTTGTAGTTGAACTTCTCGGGGATCTTGCCAAGGTAGGTCTCGTGGACGGCCTGGACGGCTTTGAGCCACAGGGGCTGGCCGTCGGGGCTGTACTGCAGTTTCTTCAGTTTTCCCTTGGCCACGGCCTCGACCATGCGGTCGGTCAGGGCGCTGAGCTCGGTGTGGTTGCTCAGGGTGTCGCCGTAGGCGGCGCCGGCGGGCATCACCTCGTCGGGCACCATGCCGTAGTGCTTGAGGCAGTAGATCACATCGTTGAAAGCGCCGCCCTGGCTGAAGCTGACGTCGCCGTGGGTACGCACGGCGGCCATGGCGCGGTCGTTATAGGTCTTCTCGACCACATACATCTCGCTCAGGTCGTACTCGCCCTTGCCCATGCGGAGCAGCTCGGCCTCGAGGAAGGCGATGCCGCTGTAGCTCCAGCAGGTGCCGGCGTTGTTCTGGTCTTTGACGGAGGTCACGGGGATCACCTTGACGGTGTCGAACTTGTAGCCCTCGTCTTCGGATTTCTTCTCCTCCTGTGCAAAGACGGAGGTGGCGCAAAGGGCGATGGCGCCCAGCGTAAGGAATGCTTTTTTCATTTAGGTATCTGTTATTGTTTTTATTTATTTTCTCTCTATCAAACCGCGAAATTCGCGGTGCAAAATTACGAATTGTTTTCGACATGGCCAAATCTTTTTGCCCTCCTGCGCCACATTTTTCGACTCACACGCCGCGGACACGGGCCACACCGCCGACCTCTCCCCCGAAAGGGGACGAACAAAAGCACCGCCCCGCAGGGCAGAAAACGGCGAATTACTCGAATTACTCGAAGCTACGCAGACTGTTATGTCATCGGATCGTTTAGCAAATTACTCGAAGGGTCTGCGCAAGCATTCGAGTAATTCGCTGAAAATCGACCTGCGTAGCTTCGAGTTCTTCGAGTAATTCGCCGTTTTATCAAAATTAAGTAAATTTAGGTTAAAAAAATAGATCGTGCACGTGAAGGGAGCCTCCAGTGGAGGCTTCCGATAGCGAAGCGGAGAACGACCCCCTCCGCGGGGTCGTCGGTGCAAAGCGCCGATGCTGCGATCCGAAAACGCAGCCCCAAACAGTCAATTTAAGTTAATTTATGTCAAAAAATTAGATCGTGCACGATCTATTTTGCACCTTTAAAACATTCTAAACGAGCCATCTAGCCTTCCGGAAGTGTGCTAACCATGCTGGAAAACTCGCAAAACGCTGACAGGGCAAGGATTTTGCCCTGGTTTTAAGAGAGTCATCAGGGAGTCATCAGGGAGCCATCAGGGAGTCAGGAGGTAATCATCCTGATTGTGAGGCCCATGGAAAGACCCCATGAAGCAACCGATCACTTTTTTTTACGGTGGCACAATAAACTATGTCTCGTTTCGTTATTTTATCAAAATTAATGTAACGCTATGAATATCATCATCACCGGCGGAGCCGGATTTATCGGCAGCCACGTGGTACGGCTGTTTGTCAACAAGTACCCCCAGTATAAGATCATCAACGTCGACAAGCTCACCTACGCGGGCAACCTGGCCAACCTCAAGGACGTGGAGGACAAGCCAAACTATAAGTTCGTCAAGATGGACATCTGCGACTTCGACGGTATCTACAAGCTCCTCCAAGATGAGCACGTGGACGGCATCATCCACCTGGCCGCCGAGAGCCATGTGGACCGCTCGATCAAGGACCCCTTCACCTTTGCGCAGACCAACGTGATGGGCACGCTGAGCCTGCTGCAGGCCGCCAAGTGCTACTGGGAGACCCTGCCGGAGAAGTTCGAGGGCAAGCGCTTCTACCACATCTCGACCGACGAGGTGTACGGCGCCCTGCAGATGACCCACCCCGAAGGCATCAAACCGCCGTTTACGACCAAAGCTTCATCGGGCAAGCACCACCTGGCCTATGGAGAAAAATTCTTCACCGAGGACCTCAAGTACCAGCCCCACAGCCCCTACAGCGCCGCCAAGGCCAGCAGCGACCACTTCGTGCGCGCCTTCCACGACACCTACGGCCTGCCCACCATCGTCACCAACTGCTCCAACAACTACGGCCCCTACCAGTTCCCGGAGAAGCTCATCCCGCTGTTCATCAACAACATCCGCCACCGCAAACCGCTGCCCGTCTACGGCAAGGGCGAGAACGTGCGCGACTGGCTGTATGTCGAAGACCACGCCCGCGCCATCGATCTCATCTTCCACAAAGGCACCATCGCCGAGACCTACAACATCGGCGGCTTCAACGAGTGGAAGAACATCGACATCATCCGCGTGCTGATCAACACCGTCGACCGCCTGTTGGGCCGCCCCGAGGGTCAGGACATGGACCTCATCACCTACGTCACCGACCGCGCCGGCCACGACCTGCGCTACGCCATCGACTCCTCCAAGCTGCAGCGCGAGCTGGGCTGGGAGCCCAGTCTCCAGTTCGAGGAGGGCATCGAGAAGACCGTCCGCTGGTACCTGGACAACCAGGAGTGGATGGACAACATCACCCGCGGCGACTACATGAAGTACTACGAAGAGATGTACGCCAACCGCTAACCGCCCGCAACGTACCGTCAAATAAGAAGAGAGCCGGGACCGTCAACAGTCCCGGCTCTCTTGTATCTGATGTGCATGTGGATCAACGGGTGAGGTCTTCCGTCAGGCGGCTGACGATTTCGCCCCAACGGTCGTCGGAAAGGGAGTGGAAGACAATGAAGCGTTTGTAGTAACGGTTGTAGGAGTAGACATCAACAGAGATGATCTGTTGCCCATTCTGCACGATGGTATCCCCTCGGTAGTAGCACTCATAGGCATTCGGTCTGACGAACAGGGTCTGTATCTCTTCGCTGAAGACCGACAGGTCACTCACGTTCAAATCCTTCTGCAGCCGAGCCCAGCCCGTGTCGGTGGTGGCCTGCAGCACGGTGACGTCGACGAAGAGCGAGTCGTTGACGCGGTAGTCGGTCACGTAGGCAGCGTCGACGCCCTCGGCCCCGGCATAGCGCTGGTAGAGCTCGCTGGTCTGCTGCTGGGGGAAGAACCAGTACCACCGCTTCCACAGCGTGATAGCGGCCAGCTCGATGAGCAGGAGCACGCCCACCCACAGCCAGAATCGTCCTATGTTCTTCCCAAGTCTCATTGTTTGTGCAGTGCGGCTTCTATGGCGTCGATGGTTTGGGTTTGGTCGAGGTTGCCCTCGAGGGTGATGGTCTTGTACTGCGTCGGCTGGGCGTAGGCAGTCTCGGCATTGAGCGCCACGACGGCGAAGATGCAGGCCGCCAAAGCCACGCGGCGGAAGGACTCGTAGCGCCGGCGGCGCACGGCCCAGCGGTGCAGGTCGGCGTCGCGCTCGGCGTGCAGCTCGGCCACGTGCTGGCGGGCTTCGAGCAGTTGTATTATCTCTTGGTTGGTCATCGTATCTGTTGTTTCATTTTTTCTATCATTCTGAGTCGCATACGCTGGAAGCTGTCCACCCTCATCCCGAGGCGTTCGGCAATCTCCAGGTCGGTGTAGTCATTGAGCATAAGGGCGAGTGCCTGACGTTCGCGCGGGTTGAGGCAGGCGGCGAGTTCCTCGATGGCCTCGCGGCTGCCATCGCTGCCACTGGCAGGGATGGTGTCGGCCATACGCTCGTCAAGGGGGACGGTCTCGATACGCCCGCGGCGGTGGTAGTGTGAGAAGACGCCGCGGCACTGCCACACCACCCAGGCGGTCTCCTCGAGGCGGTTGGCATCGGAGCGGATGTTGGAGAGATGCTGCCAGATGGCGAGGTAGCACTCCTGCATGAGGTCGTCGCACACCGCCTCGTCGCCGGCAGCATTGCGCCAGCACAGCCTGCGTATCAGCCTGCGATAGCGAGCCACCAGCTCGTCCAGTCGGGTGTATTCGTGTGTCCGTGCGTCGCCCATCCGTGCGTTTTTACCACCATAATAGCCAGACTATTTGAGATAACGGACAAGCATGGTAAAAAATTATACAATAAAAGTGGACCACCTGTCGTTATGACACCAAAACGAGACGACAACAGATGCAACGAAATATCATCTTCGACTTCGGCAACGTGCTGGTGCAGTGGCACCCCGAGCTGGTCTACGGCCAATACTTCGGCGACGAGGCACGGGCGTGGTGGTTCCTGCGGCATGTGGCCGACCTCGACTGGCGCCAGCGCATCGACGCCGGCGAGAGCCAGGACGCCTGCGTCGCCGAGTTGCAGGCGCGCTACCCCGACTACCGCGAGGCCATCGCCCTCTACCGCGACCGCTGGCGCGAGATGCTCACCGACGAGGTGCCGGGCATGCGCCAACTGATCGGCGACCTGAAGAGTCAGGGCTACGAACTCTACGGCCTCACCAACTGGAGTATGGAGACCTTCCCCGAAGCTCGGGAGCACTTCACCATACTGCAACTGATCGACCGCTACGTGGTGAGCGGGCAGGAGCGCCTGGTGAAGCCCGACGAGCGCCTCTTCCGCGTACTGCTCGACCGCTACGGCCTGAAGGCCGAAGAGTGCACCTTCGTCGACGACAACCCCGACAACGTGGCGGCCGCCTGCCGGCTGGGCATGGAGGGCATCGTCTTCACCGGTGCCGACGATTTGAGAATCAAACTAAACATTCGACAACAATGAAATACCTGAAGCACATCACACTGACTTTGTTGCTGCTGGGTGGCCTGACGGCCGGGGCCCAACAGCGTTTCGATGCCAGCGCCTTCTTCGGCGCCTCCTTCAACCAGATCGACGGCGACAACTCCGGAAGCTACAGTCACCTGGGCCTACGCGCCGGCGCAGGGACGAGTTTCTTCTTCGGCTGGGACGAGCGCACCCCCTGGCGTATGGTGGTGGAACTGGCCTACGCCCAGAAGGGATCGAACATACAGAACGAAGTGCTGGACCGCCGCATCGCACTGGACTATGTAGAAGTGCCCATCATGATGAGCTACACGATGCTCAACGGCAGCCTGCGACTGGCCGCCGGCGTGGCACCGGCGGTGCTGGTGGGGGCCCGCGTGGCCGACAGCGGGGTGGAGAACACCGCCCTCGAACAGAACTTCAAACGCTTCGACTGGTGCCCGCTGACGGTGTCGGCCCGCTACCTCTTCTCCTACCACATTGCCGCTGAGCTCCGCTTCCAGACGTCGATGCTAAGCGTCACCGAGGAGAACGCCTCGGGCAGCTACCGCATCTTCCGGGAGAACAAGGGTTCCTTCAACCGCAGCCTCACGCTGGGGCTGGCCTACTGCTTCTAACCTATGACCCCCGAAGAGAGGCTTCAGCTGGCGCGATCGGTGTTCGCCGACGACCGCTTCGCCGCCCTGAGCGGCATCACAATCGAGACGTTGGGGCACCACGAGGCCTGCTGCAGCCTTGCACTGGACGAGCGTCACCTGAACGCCCGCGGAGTGGCCATGGGCGGAGTGCTCTTCACCCTGGCCGACTTCTGCGCTGCCATAGCGGCTAACAGCGAGTGCCTGCCGGAACTGCACTGGGTGTCGCTCGACAGCAACATCCACTTCCTGGCGCCCGCCCGCGGCCGACTCACGGCCCGTTGCACCGCCCTCAAGGCCGGACGTTCGACAGCGCTGTTCCAAACCCAAATAGAAAGTCTCGACCTCGGCAAGACGGTTGCCGTGGTCGAGACCACTATGATCTGTTCTCAGTCCTAGCTTCTCACCGACTTGTAGCCGCTGAGGAGGCCGGTGTTGGCGTTGCCAATGAAGGCGAGGATCTGCTTGCCTTCGTCGGTCTGACCGAAACGTTCCTTGACCAACTCGAGCGCATCCTGCAAAGGAAGTCCTTTGACAAAGATGTAGCGGTAGATGTCGCTGATGGTATTGATGCTCTCACGCGAGAAACCGCGGCGCTGCAAGCCGAGGCTGTTGACGCCGCAATACTGGATGGGATAGCGGGCAGCCTTGACGAACGGCGGGATGTCCTTGTCGATGAGGGCACCCCCCTGGGTGATGACGTGGGAGCCGATGTGGATGAACTGCAGGCAGGCCGTCTTGCCGCCCAGGATGACCCAGTCGCCGAGGATGATATGGCCAGCGAGGGTGGCGTTGTTGGCCAACACACAGTGATCGCCCACCACGCAGTCGTGAGCCACGTGTACGTAGGCCATCAGCAGGTTACCGTTGCCCACGACGGTCTTGCCACTGGCGGCAGTGCCGCGGTTGATGGTGCAGCACTCGCGGATGACATTGTCGTCGCCGATCTCCACAGTGGTGTACTCACCGGCAAACTTCAGGTCCTGCGGAATGGCAGCGATGACCGAACCAGGGAATATCTTGCAGTTGCGACCGATACGGGCGCCCGGGAAGATGGTCACATTGGGGCCGATCCAGGTGCCATCACCAATCTCCACATCTTCACTGATGGTGCTGAAATTACTGATGGTCACATTGTTGCCTATCTTTGCATCGGGGTGTAAATCGTATAGAACCATGTTGGATTACTGTTTCTTTTTGCTGTTAATATAATTGATTATGTAGCGGGCGAAGGCGTTGTTGGCGCGATGACCCGGCTTATATATGTCGAAATGAGCGTTGATCATGCATCCCACCAGGCGGATGTCACCCACGAAGTCGAGCAGCTTGTGGCGGGCCGGTTCGTTGGGGAAGTAGGGATCGGTGGTGTTGAGCACCCCGTCGTGCACCTTGAAGTGGGAGACGTCCTTATGGAACGTTTTGGCCAACCGCTTGAGTTGACGCGAGGTAAGCTCCTTGTTGACAAACACGAGCGCATTGTCGAGACTCCCCCCTTTGATGAGGTTGAGGTGGAGCAGCGGCTCGATCTCGTGCAGGAAGACAAAGGTGCGGCAGGGGGCTATGCTGGCAGGGTACTCCGAGAGATCGGTCATCTCCGCCACCTGATGCCCGATGACGCTGTTGGCGAAGTCAATCTCACAGCGTACCGAGAAGCGGTCGCTGGGCGTCAGGTCGAAGACCGACCCCGTAGGGGCGAACTCGAAGTGGAGCGGCTCGTCGATGGTGCAGACGTGGCGCTCGGCATGTTGCTGACGCACTCCCACACGAACCAGCTGCAGCATCCAGGGGCGCGACGACCCGTCGAGGATGGGCACCTCGCCGCCGTCGAGCTCGATCAGGGCGTTGTCGACCTTCATGCCATGCAGGGCCGACATCAGGTGCTCGATGGTGGCAATGGTGTGACGGCCGGAGCCGAGGGTAGTGCCACGCGAGGTCTCCCCCACCTTGTCAGCGATGGCTTGCTGGGTGATGATATTTGTGCGGTCGGTGCGCCGGAAGGCGATGCCGAAATTCTCAGGAGCGGGTTTGACAGTGACGGTGACCGTGCGACCGGTATGCAGGCCGGGGCCCGTCAGGCGGAATTCTTTGTTGATCGTGTTCTGGTATTCCATCGGCTACTTGTAGAGGGCTTTGATGAAGCGCATGTCCTCCATGCGATAGAGCTGTGCGCGGTCGTTCTCGAGACCGGCGCCGCTGCGCCCCAGGTGAAGGGGCTGGATAAGGGTGGGCAACGAGGGCCCCGGCTTCGTCCAGAAGTCGCGGCTGCGCTTGGCCAGGCCTCCCACCACGTAGAGCATCAGGTCGTAGGCCGTGGAGGCCAACGTCGTGGTGGGCTCGGCTCCGAAGCGGGTGCGGAACGACTGAAGGAACTGCACGTGGACATCGTTGGTCATGTCCCAGTTCTGGCTGAAGGTATGATAGTTCAGCAGCTGCAGCTGACTGAAGTCGATGTCGTTGTACTCACGCGTCCAGTCCGTGAAGGTGTAGAGCGTGGGGCTGTCCTTCTTGATGCTCGAAAGGCGATTGAGAAGATTGATACTGAACACCCTGTTGTTATCCTTGCCTTGCTCGTAGATGCTGACGACGTTGCACGACGGCGTGGCCTTCAGCACGGAGGCCAGCTTGGCGCTCTGGCTCCAGTTGAAGATGGTGTACTTGATGTCGCCACGCTCGGTGAGCTGACGCTTCAACTCGTCCATGGCAGCCTTCTCGGCCTTGGCGTTGGAATGGATGATGTAGAGGTGTCCATTGGGGCGTTCCAGCTTCATGTTGTCGAGCATCAAGGCGATCATGCCCGACAGCGATGGCTGTATCTTGACCATGTAGGGATTCTCCGCGCAGAGCTCGCTGCGGGGAGTCATCGGGTTGACGATGTAGATACCGGCTTGGCGCGACAGCTCGGCAGCCTTGTCGAAGGCATCGCGCAGCAGCAGTGCCACCACCACATCGCTGCGATCCACATGGTGACTGGCGAAGGCTTCCTCCACCTTGGCGGCGCTGTTCTCGCTGACATCGACCACATTGAGCTCGACATTGATGCCCTGCTCGGCCAAGCGGTCGAGGGCCAACAAGACGCCCTCGTAGAACTCGATAAACTCGAACTGGCGGTAGCTACGTTTGCCACGCTGTTCGACGTCGAACTTCGAAGTACTGATCTGACCTATCTGGTCGAGGTGCAGCGGCATCATCAGGGCCACCTTAAGCGTCTTGCCCACCTTTCGCTGGGGGGCGGGGCCTGAAGCGGTCTCGTTTGACGGGACGGATCCTGTCATCGCCACAGCAGAGGTGGAAGCAAACGCCAAATCCATAGTGGATGCGGGGGGGAAGTCCACGGTGTCAAAAACAACCATGGTGTCACGCACGGTAATATAGGTCGTGTCATGCACTTTCACATATTCCGTCCGTGTCAGCGTCACCGTGTCACGCAAGATGGTGGTGTCGCGGAGGGTGATATACGCGGTGTCGCGCACCGTCACATACTCCTTCTGTGTCAGCGTCAGCGTATCAACAACGGTATTGTTTATATAAACATAGGTCGTGTCGTGCACCGGCACGTACTCCTTCACCCTCACGGTGTCGCGCATGATGGCGGTGTCGCGCACCGTCACATACTCCTTCTGTGTCAGCGTCAGCGTATCTGTAACGGTGTTGTTGATATACACATAGGATGTATCATGCACCGGCACATATTCCTTCAGCGTCACCGTGTCGCGCAGGATGGTGGTGTCGCGGAGGGTGATATATGCGGTGTCGCGCACCGTCACATACTCCTTCTGTGTGAGTGTCAGCGTATCTGTAACGGTGTTGTTGATATACACATAGGATGTATCATGCACCGGCACAACCTCTTTCTGTGTGATGGTCACCGTGTCGACAACAAAGGTGGTATCGTGTACCGCATACGGCACGTTGATATATGTCGTGTCATACACAGTGATATAGGTTGTGTCATGCACCGGCACATACTCCTTCTGTGTGAGCGTCAGCGTGTCGGTCACCACCGTGGTGTTGTTCACGTTAACATAGGTCGTATCATGCACCGGCACATACTCCTTATGTGTGAGTGTCACCGTGTCGGTAACGATGGTGGTGTCGTGTACCGCATACGGCACGTTGATATAAGTGGTGTCGTAGACGGTGATATAGGTCGTATCATGCACTGCGTACGGCACATTGACATAGGTGGTGTCGTACACGGTGATATAGGACGTGTCGCGCACCGTCACATATTCCTTCTGTGTGAGGGTCAGCGTGTCGGTCACGACGGTGGTGTTGTTCACATAAATATACGATGTGTCGTGTACCGGCACATACTCTTTCTGTGTCAACGTCACCGTGTCATGCACCATGGTGGTGTCGCGCAATGTGATATAGGCAGTGTCGCGCTCCGTCACATACTCTTTCTGCGTGAGCGTCACCGTGTCATGCACAGCGTACGGCACATTGATGTAGGTCGTGTCGCGAACCGTGACGTATTCCTTCTGTACCACCGTGTCATGCACAGCATACGGCACATTGATATAGGTCGTGTCGCGCAATGTGATATAGGCAGTGTCGCGCTCCGTCACATACTCTTTCTGCG